>DASSHC010000416.1:0-20281 GCA_035693105.1 Thermomicrobiaceae bacterium
CGCGGGCGAGTTGCGTGTTCGCCGGGGCAACCTGGAAGAGGATCTGGCGGTCTTCGGCGGCTTCATCGAGGTCGCGCACAACATGGTGCGCGTCCTGGCCGATGTGGCCGAGCGCGCCGAAGAGATCGACCTGGCGCGCGCCCAGGCGGCGCGCGACCGGGCCGAGGCGCGCCTGGGACAGGCGCACACGGAGATCGACCTGATACGGGCGGAGGCGGCGCTGCGCCGCTCGCTGGTCCGCCTGCGCGTGGCCCAGCACTCGCGCCGGCACGGACGCGCCGATGTCGGGCGCGTTGAGGTTGGGCCGTAGGTCGGGCCGAAAACAACGCACCGTCTGACCGGAGACGGATCCCTCGACTGAGCTCGGAATGACAGCGCTAACGTTGGGGCAGACGACGACGACACGTCGTATTTGTCCGCCCCGAACTCCCCTGTCATCCCGGCCGAAGTGGGGGGATCCGTCTTGCACTCCGTCCCGTTCTCCACGCCAGCTTCGCCCTCACCCCGGCCTTCACGTTTGTTATGCTAGCGGCGTCGATGGCGAGGCACCGTCAGGCGATGGTCAAGAGGGTGGGGGTGGACCATGCTCGCAGCAGCCGAGACGAAGACGATCGTGACGCGCGGCGGCGTGCGGCTGCATGGGCGCGTTGGGATCGACGGGGCCAAGAACGCCGCGCTGCCGGCGATGGCGGCGGCGCTTTTGACCGAAGACGAGTGCCTCCTCGACAACGTCCCGGTGCTGGAAGACGTGCTGGTTATGATCGAGCTGCTGCGGCGGTTGGGGGCCGAGGTCGAGTTCGATCAGCTCAACCACCGCCTGCGCATCCGCGCGGCGCGGGTCCACGACCACAACGCCCCGCCGGAGCTGGTCGAGCGCATGCGCGCCTCGTTTCTGGTCAGTGGCCCGCTGCTCTCGCGCCTGGGGCGCGCCGGCTCGACCGCGCCGGGCGGCTGCAAGCTCGGCACCCGTCCGGTCGATGTCGACCTGCGAGGCTTCCGGCGCATGGGGGCCGAGATCGAAATCGACGACTCCGGCTACCAGATGCACGCCAGCCGGCTCTACGGCGCCGAGATCTATATGGACTACCCCAGCCACACCGGTACCGAGAACCTGCTGATGGCGGCGACCCTGGCGCGCGGCACCACGCACATCGTCAACGCCGCCTCCGAGCCGGAGATCGGCTTCGTCGGCTCAATCCTGCGCGACATGGGCGCGCGCATCAGCGGCGCCGGCACGCCGCACATCCGCGTGCAGGGCGTCGACCGCCTGCGGGGCTACCGCGCGGCGATCCTGCCCGACCGCATCGAGGCCGGCACCATCGCCATCGCCGCCGCCATCTCCAACGGTGAGGTGATCCTCGACCACGTCTCCGAGCCGGACATGGTGCCGCTGACCTCGAAACTGCGGGAGGCCGGCGCCGAGGTCTGGTGGAGCGGCGACTCGATGCTGGTACGCGGCAGCGGGCGGCTGGAGGCGACCGAGATCCAGGCGCTCCCCTTCCCCGGCTTTCCCACCGACCTCCAGGCCGCCTTCGCGGTCTTGATGACTCAGGCGCACGGCACCAGCCAGATCTACGAGCGCGTCTTCAATGACCGGCTGCGCTATGTTGAGGAGTTGCGCCGGATGGGGGCCGCTATCTGTTTGAAGGACAAACAGCACGCGGAGATCGAGGGACCGGCGGCGCTACACGGCACGGTCGTCAGCGCGCTTGACATCCGCAGCGGGGCCAGCCTGGTGCTGGCGGGGCTGGTGGCCGAAGGCGAGACGCAGATCCTGGAGACCCAGCACCTGCGGCGCGGCTACGAAGACATTGTCGGGAAATTCGCCCGCCTCGGCGCCGATATCTCTTACGTCTAATCGTCGCCGATACCGGAAACGTTGGGCCCTGCCGCCGGTCGCCTTTGACTTTGCCGCCCCAGTCGCCATAATTGGCTGCGGCAACTGCCGGTTGTTCGACTGAACGCGTCAGGTGGGAAAGAGCGATGCTGGCGAGCCCGAGACGACGAATGGCGGCCATCTCCGCGAGTACGATCCGCGCGCGCATCATCCCCGCCTTCGCCGTCGTGTTGGTCCTCGCGATGCTGGCGCTGCTGGGCTGGGCCATGTTCGCGCCTAAGTCGCAGACCGTCAGCCAGGACGGCCGCATCGACGCTCCAGGTGTGTTCGTGCCGATCAAGGGACGGATGGCGCCCAACTTCGCGCTGGTGGATTTCTCCGGCCAGAACATCGCGCTCAAGGAGTTCCGCGGCAAAACCGTGGTACTCAACTTCTGGGCTTCTTGGTGCGACTCCTGCAAGGCCGAGGCGCCGCTCCTCTCGCATGTCGCGCCGACCCTTGATCCGAACAAGACGGTGATCCTCGGCATCGACGCGCTTGATGCTAAAGCCGACGGCCAACAGTTCATGCAGCAGTACGGGCTCACCTTCCGCTCGGCCTTCGACGCCAGCGGCTCGGTCGCGGTTGACTACGGCATCTCAGGGATGCCCGAAACCTTCATCATCAGTCCAAGCGGCAAGCTGGTGGGCAAGTTCTTTGGCGCGATCACCAAGCCGGAGCAGGTGACCGAGGCGGTCGCTGCCGCCGAGTCCGCGGGCTAGTGAGTCAAGGTGACTGATCTTAGCCTCTTCGCCGCCTTCGTCGCCGGGCTGGCATCGTTCCTCTCACCCTGCGTCTGCCCGCTGGTGCCCGGTTACCTCTCGCTGATCTCGGGCAACAGCCTGAGCGCCGAGGGCGAGCAGCGCGCCGGCTGGCGCGTGGCCAGCTCCAGTCTCGTCTTCGTGGCCGGCTTCTCGTTGGTCTTCGTCACGCTCGGTGTCACCGCGTCCTCGCTCGGCACCGCCATCGCCGTGCACCGCGATACTCTCAACCGTCTGGCCGGCGTCTTCATGATCGTCATGGGGCTCTTCATCATCGGCGCGCTGCAGCTTCCCTGGCTCTATCGCGAACGGCGCTTTCACCCGGAAGCGCGCCCATCGCTGACCCGCTCGGAGACGCTGCTGCTGGGCATGGCCTTCGGCTTCGGCTGGACACCCTGCATCGGGCCGCTGCTGGGCTCGATCCTGGTCTACACCAGCGCCGCCGCCAATGTCAGCCGCGGCACGCTGCTGCTGACCTCCTACTCGATCGGGCTGGGCGTGCCCTTCATCGTGGTCGGGGTGGGGCTGGGGCGGGCGCTGGGGGCGATCCGCTGGATCTCACGACATTACCAGTTCATCTCGATTCCGAGCGGGGCAACGCTGATGGCGGTCGGCCTGCTCTTTCTCACCGGCCGCTTCTTTTACTTCAGCATCAGCGCTCAGCGATTGGTTGAGCAATTAGGGAACGTCCTATGAGGACATTTCCCGACGTTCGCTCGCGCGCGACGTCTGGTACAGTACGCGCGACGGGCGGCCGGTGGGAGCAGGCCGGAGTGTGACCACGGTCGAAATCCTCCGGCTGCTGCTGCGCCTGACCCACGCGCTGGCGGCGGCGCTCTGGCTCGGCGGTGGCGCCTACTATGTCATGGCGCTGCGCCCGCAGCTGCGGGATGCGGACCCGGCCAGGCTGGCAATGGCGCGCGAGGCGCAGCGCGCGTTCGGCGAGTGGGCCTCGACGCTGACGCTGGTCATGATCGTCACCGGTGTGATCCTGGTCTACGACCGGCTGACCGATGGACAGGGGACACTGGTCTACGTCGTCGTGCTGGGTGTCAAGATCGTGGCGGCGCTGGCCGCCTTCTGGCTGACCGGGGCCTTCACCCGCCGCGTCACCAGTCGCCGGCAACCGGCGCGAACGGGACGCGCCGCCAGGATAAACCGCTCGCTCCTGGTACTCTTGCTCGGCGGGACGGCCTTCGTGCTGGGCGTCGCGCTCGCGGCGAGCTATCCGTCCGGAATCGGCCAACGCTGACATCGCTGACTGGGAGGGAGATCGGATCGTGGAAGTGGGGGCTCCGATGGCGCAACCGGCGGCCGCGACCGCTGAGAAGCGCGTCTCCTGGGTCAACCCGAAGCTCCTGATCGCCGGCATCGCCATTCTGCTGGCGGTCGGCTACCTGATCTTCTCGGCCATGCAAGGCTCCGCGGCCTCCTACTTCGTCACTGTCAGTGAGTTGCAGCAGCAGTCAGCGCAGATGGACGGCAAGCGGGTGCGCGTCGGCGGCAATGTGGTGACGGGCTCGATCGACAAGGGGAACGCCGGCGATCCGATCCGCTTCGTGGTCGGCGACGGCACGCACTCGATCCCGGTAGTTTACAACGGTGTGCTGCCCGACATCTTCACGGACAACACTCAGGTGGTGATCGAAGGTACGTACCACGCCAACGGCACCTTCGAGGCAGGCACGCTCCTGACCAAGTGCCCGTCGCGCTTCACCGCCAAACCAAGTCAGTAAGAGAGGTCGATCTTGGCACAACTCGGCTCCGGCGCGCTCATCGTTGCCTTCGCGATCACGCTCTACGGCATCATCGTCTCGGTGCTGGGGGCCAGGCGCGAATCGCCGGAGTTGATCCGCAGCGGCATACGCGCGGTCTGGGGCGTCACGGCGCTGATCGTAGTCGCGGTCGGCGCGCTGATCACGGCCTTCCTGACCCATGACTTCCAGCTCGTTTACGTGGCCGGCCGCTCAAGCCGCGAGATGCCGACCCACTACATCCTGGCGTCCTTCTACGGCGGGCAGGAGGGGAGCCTGCTCTACTGGGCGATGATCGCCGGCCTGCTCTCGTCGCTGGCGATCCTCTTACACCGCAAGCGCGACCGGGCGCTGATGCCCTACGTCTGCGCCACGGTACTCTCGACCGAGCTCTTCTTCCTGCTGATGCTCAATTTCGTCGCCAGCCCCTTCACCCTCTCGCCCACGACGCCGAGCGACGGCCTCGGACTCAACCCCTTGCTGCGCGATCCCGGCATGATGATGCACCCGCCCTTCCTGCTGGGCGGTTTCGCCAGCTTCACCGTTCCCTTCGGCTTCGCCATGGCGGCCATGATCAGTGGCCGGCTGGGCGATGACTGGATCCGGGCCATCCGGCGCTGGGCGCTGGTCTCATTCGGCATCCTGGGCACCGGGCTGGTGTTGGGCGCCTGGTGGGCCTACCACGTGCTCGGCTGGGGCGGCTACTGGGGCTGGGACCCGGTCGAGAACGTGGCGCTGATCCCCTGGCTGACGGTGACGGCCTTCATCCACTCGATCATCGTGCAAGAGCGGCGTGGCATGCTCAAGGTCTGGAACATGTCGCTGATCGTGGCCTCGTACATCCTGGCGGTCTTCGCCACCTTCACGGTGCGCAGCGGGTTGATCTCCTCGGTGCACACCTTCGCGACGTCGCCCCTCGGCGGCTGGTTCCTGGGGTACCTGGCGATCGTGATCGTGATCACCGCCGGCTTCCTGGCCTACCGCTTCCGCGGTCTGAAGGCTGACCGCGCCATCGAGTCGGTCGTCTCGCGCGAGTCGGGCTTCCTGCTGAACAATCTCCTCTTCACCGCCCTGGCCTTCGCCACCTTCTGGGGCACGGTCTTCCCGCTGATCAGCGAGATGTTCCGCAACACGCGCCTGACCGTCGGCCCGCCCTTCTACAACCAGGTCGATGGGCCGCTGATGCTCGGCGTGCTGATCCTGATGGGGATCGGGCCGATGCTCGCCTGGCGCCGCTCACCAGGGCGGCTGCTGCTGCGCAACCTGCTCTGGCCGATCGTGCTCGGCGTGGCCTCGATCCCGGTCTTCCTGGCGATCCTCGGCAATCCGCTGGCGGCGCTCGGGCTGGGCGCGGCCGTCTTCACCGTCACCTCGGTGATCGTGGAGTACGCGCGCGGCGCGCGGGTGCGGCGGCGCACCATGCACGAGAACTACCTGCACGCGGTGGCGATGCTGGTGCGGCGCAACAACCGCCGCTACGGTGGCTACATCGTCCACCTCGCGATCGCGATCATGGCGGTCGGCATCATCGGCTCGCACTTCTTCCAGAGCGAGCGCCAGTTCACCATGAAGCCGGGTCAGTCGGGGCAGGTGGCGGGCTTCACCCTGACCTATGCCGCACTGCACGACACCACCACCAACGAAGGCGAGGTCGTCTCCGCCGTGGTCGATGTCTCTAAGGGCGGAAACCATCAAGCGACACTGGAGACCAAGCGCTTCTTCTACACCGGCTGGGAGAGCCAGCCCACGGCGCGCATGGGGATCGCGACCGTCGGCCTCAACGATGTCTACGTCGTGCTCGACCGCTGGGACACCGACAGCACCGCCAGCCTGCGCGTCTACATCAACCCGCTGGTCAGTTGGATCTGGTGGGGCGCGATCGTCTACGTGCTCGGCACGGTGACGCTGCTCTGGCCGGTGGCACGGCCGGTCGCGCGCCGCGCGACTCGGCGGGTGCGCGAGCGGGAGGCGGTGCCTGTTGAAGCGTAGCCTCAGCGTCGCGGTGGCGCTCCTGCTCCTCCTGCTGCTGCCGCTGGCGGCCTCGGCCGACGAGCCGCTCTCGCCCGAGGCGCTCAAGATCGCCAACTCGCTCAACTGCCCCGTCTGCTCGGGGGAGAGCGTGCGCGATTCGCAGGCGAGCATCGCGGTCGAGATGCGCCAGGTGATCCAGCAGAAGCTCGACCAGGGGCAGTCGCCGGACGAGATCCAGCAATATTTCGTCGAGCGCTACGGGGTGAGCATCCTGCGCGAGCCGCCGAAGCAGGGCTTCTATCACACCCTCTGGTGGATGCCGGTGGCCGGGCTGGCGCTGGGCGCGATTATCCTGGCCCTCTTCCTCGGCAACCGCCCGGCCGGCGAGCCGGAGGTGAGCGTCGATCCCGACGAATTGCGGCGCCTGGAGGAGCAGTTGGGGCAGGAACTGCTGACGGATCAGGGGATGTGATGCTCGGGTATCTGGCGCTGGCCGCCGTCTCGATCGCCGTCTTCATCTTCGTGTTGGAGCCGCTGCTCAGCGGCGAGCGCGAGCCGGCCGCCGCGATGCCGGCACAACTGGCGGATCTGCGCGCGCGCCGGCAGTACTTGATCGAGGCGATCCGCGATGTCGATTTCGACCACGCTTCGGGCAAGGTCGGTGACGAGGAGTATCGCGAGACGCGCGGGCGCTTCCTGCGCGAGGCGGCGCTGGCGACACGCGACCTGAACCTGGAGACCGGCAATCTCGACGACGAGCTTGAAGTCGAGATCTTGAAGCTGCGCGCCCTGGCCGCGCGCGAGGGGCAGCCGGACCAAGCGCAAGGCGCTCCGTGAATGAGCTGCAGTCCATCCCGGTTATCCAGCAAGCGCCAGCGGCACCAGTGCGGGCTCCGGCGCCCCGGCTGGAGGCTCAGCACGTCAGCAAGCGCTTCGACAACCGCATGGTGCTCCGGCCGCTCGACCTGACGCTCTTGCCCGGCGAACGCGCGGTCCTGTTCGGAGCCAATGGCGCCGGAAAGACGACGCTGCTGCGCATCCTGGCGACGCTCTCACGCCCGACGACCGGACGCATGCTGATCGAGAACGTCTCGGTCGAGCGCGATGCCCGACGCGCGCGTCGTGCGCTAGGGGTCGTCGCGCACCAGCCTTACCTCTACGACGACCTGACCGCCGAAGAGAATCTGCGCTTCTTCGCGCGCATGTACGACGTGGCCGCAGCCGAGCGGCGCATCGACGACGTGCTCGGGCTGGTCGGACTGCGGGCGCGACGCGCCGACCGGGTGCATACCTTCTCGCGCGGGATGCAGCAGCGGCTGGCGATGGGCCGGGCGATTTTGCACCAGCCGGCGGTGCTGCTGCTCGACGAGCCGGATACCGGGCTGGACCGCGAGGGGATGCGGCTGCTGCAGCGGCTGATCGGCGAGCAGGCGGCGGCGGGCGGCAGCGTGCTGCTGACGACCCACGACCTGCGCTTCGGGCTGGCCTGTGCCGATCGCGTGCTGCTGCTGGAGCAGGGGCGCGTGACGCTCGACGCGCCGGCCGGTGACGTCGATGAAGGGCTGCTCGACCAGCGGCTGGCGGCGCCGGCGTGAGCGGACTGGGGAAAATCGGGGCGCTGGTCTGGAAAGACCTGCTGACCGAGCTGCGCGGCAAAGAGCTCTTTCTGGGCATGTTCGTCTTCGCCGTACTGACGATCGTCACCTTCAACTTCGCCTTCGACCTGACTGGCGTGGCCAGGGCGCCGAGCGGAGCGGGGGCGCTCTGGGTCGCCTTCAGCTTCGCGGGAATGCTCGGTCTGGGGCGCGCGGTGGCGCTGGAGCGCGATCGCGGCTCGTTCGACGGCCTCTTGCTCTGCCCGGTCGATCGCGGCCTGATTTACCTGGGCAAGCTGGTGGGCAACTTGATCTTCATCGGGCTGGTGGAGATCGTGGCGGTGCCGGTCTTCGGAGCGCTCTTCGATCTGCCGGTGCTGCGCCCGCTATTGTTTCTGGTGCTGGCGCTTGGCACCATTGGGTTCGCGGCGGTCGGTACGCTGCTGGCGGTGATGGCGGCGGGCACGCGGGCCCGCGAGGTGATGCTGCCGGTGCTCCTCTTTCCGCTGGCGCTGCCGGTCGTCATCGCCACCGTGCGGGCTACGACGCTGGTGCTGACCAACCAGAGCGACGGCTTGCTCAGTTGGATCAATCTGCTTGTCGGCTTCGACGTGCTGTTTGTCGCGATCGCCTTTCTGGTCTTCGATCGCGTGGTGGAGGAGTAGGGGGCTATGAAGAGCCAGAGCGGTTCACTCGGCTGGGGGCCGATCCTCGGCGGGTTGACCGGGCTGACGATGGCGCTGAGCCTGTATTTGATGTTCATCTACGCGCCGGCCGACGCGGTACAGGGGAACGCGCAGCGCATCTTTTACATCCACGTGCCGATGGCCTGGGACGCCTACCTGGCCTTCTTCGTCGTCTTCGTGGCGGGCATCGGCTACCTTTGGAAGCGCTCGGCCTTCTGGGATCAGCTCGGGCGCGCCTCGGCGGAGATCGGGCTGGTGCTGACGACGCTGGTGCTGATCAGCGGCTCGCTCTGGGGCCGGCCGATCTGGGGCACCTGGTGGACCTGGGACGCGCGCCTGACGACGACCTTGATCCTCTGGTTCATGTACCTGGGCTATTTCATGCTGCGGGCCTATGCCGGTGAGCGCGAACGCGCGGCGCGCTTCGCGGCGGTGCTCGGCATCGTGGCCTTCGTCGACGTGCCGATCAACTACCTGTCGGTGCAGTGGTGGCGCACGCTGCATCCGACCGAGGTCGTGTCGCTGGAGCACGCGGCGATGCCGGGGAGCATGCTGCTGACGCTGATGGTGTCGCTGCTGGCCTTCACGCTCCTCTACGTCTTCCTGCTGCGGCAGAAGTGGGCTATCGAGCAGGCCAAGGATCGGTTGATCGACTATCAGCTGGCCGAGTACGAGCGCCAGGCGCAAGGAGAGGCGCAGAGGGCCGTGCCTGGACAAGCACAGCCGCAACAGGCTCAGGTGAAAGAGGGAGTGTCGCTCGGATGACGGACAATCTCGGCTACGTCTTCGCCGCGTTTCTGATCAGTTGGGTCGTGATCGCGGGCTACATCTGGTCGCTGGGGCGCCAGGTCCAGTCGCTGCGCCAGGAGGTGCAGGCGCTGACCGAGGAGAGCGCGGACGCTGGGGTGGCGAGGGTCGGGTAAGCCCGACTCGTGGCAACTGGGTGCCGCTCGTCGCCCGAGAATGGAATTCTCGGGCTGAGTCCGCGAAGCCAACTAAAGGGGCTGAGATTCCGCGCTCCACGCACGGCGTCGACATGGAACACTGGCGGCAGACCCACCGAGGAGAGATCCTTCGGCTGCGGCCTCAGGATGACAAGGAACACTGAGCCGTCTCCCCTGTCATCCTGAGCCGCAGCGAAGGATCTCCCCGGGAGTTCCTGGACCATCCATCTTCGGGGATGATGCGCACCATGCATGACACCATACGCAAGCCTAGCCCCTTCAGTGGGCTTCGCGGACTCAGCCCGAGCATGGAATTCTCGGGCGGCACGCGGCACAAAGGCTCAGTGTTCGCGGCAATCCCCGCACCAACCCCGAGTCCCGATCAGCCTTCAGCACTGAAGCGCAGCGCGGTGGCGGCGTAGAGGCGACAGGTGGTCTCCAGCTCGTCGATGTCGACCCATTCGTCGGCGTGATGGGGCACGGTGCGGCAGCCGGCGCCGGTGGTCACGATCGGGATGCCTGCCCAGGCGTGCAGGAAGGTGCCATCGGTCGCGCCGGGCACGCCGTTGAAGCGCGGCTCCTGCCGGGTGACGGCCCGGTAGGCGTCCGCGGCGGCGCGCACGATCGCGCTGTCACGGGGCGTCTCGGTGCAGGGGCGGTCGTCGAGCACGGTCAGCTCGGCGTGGAGCAATGGGTCGTCCGCGCGCAGCCAATCCAGGCACTCCTGGAGGCGAGCGACCAGCGCTGCGTGGGACTGGCTGGGAACGGTACGAATGTCC
Source organism: Thermomicrobiaceae bacterium (assembly GCA_035693105.1). Taxonomy (GTDB): domain Bacteria; phylum Chloroflexota; class Chloroflexia; order Thermomicrobiales; family Thermomicrobiaceae; genus DASSHC01. Next base: position 10,367 of record DASSHC010000416.1, read on the forward strand.
AGCGCGACGTCAGCCGCGGCCGGGATGACGTTGAGCTGCGGCTCGCCGGAGGCGGGCGCGCGCAGAATGGTCGGCGTCAGGCTGGGGTAGCCCAGGAGCGGATCGCGCCCATGACGCTCGATCTCGTGGCGCTCCAGCGCCGCCACCGCGACCACGAAGCGCGCGGCGCGCGTGATCGGGTTGACACCACTCAGCGGCATAGCGCCGTGGGCCATGCGGCCGGTAAAGCGCACCGCGACGCGCAGCGCGCCTTTCTGCGCGATGCAGAGCTGATTCTCCTCCGGCTCACAGATGATGGCGGCGTCGACCCCCTGGGCGTGGCCCGCCCGGATGAAGCGCTTGATGCCCAGCATCAGCCCCTCTTCATCGACCGGATGGCAGAGGATGAGGCGGCCGGGGAACTCGATCCCCGCCCGCTTGATCGCGAGCACGGCCAGCACGGCCGCGGCCAGATTCCCCTTCGTGTCGCAGGCGCCGCGTCCGTAGATGCGCGAGCCAACGACGCTTCCCGCGAACGGCGGTTGCGACCAGGAGGCTGGCTCGCCCTCGGTGACAACGTCGGTGTGCGCCTCGAAGAGGAGCGTCTTGCCCGGCCGGGTGCCCTCGAAGACGGCCCAGACGTTGAGGCGCCCGGGCGCGGCCTCGTCGCGCTGGACCGTCAGACCGTGGTGGCTCAGGTAATCCGCCACGTACCCGGCGACCGCCTGCTCATTGCCGCCCGGCTCCTGGGGCCGGTAGACGCTCGGGATTTGAATCAGTTCCTGTGTCAGCCGCACCAGTTCAGTGCGGTCGATACACGCCAGCACGCGTTCGACCGAGTCACGATCATCAGTCGTCACCGCTGGCGCCCTAGGAGACCGGCGGGGTGAAGCGGCCGTCGGCGGCCAGCCAGCCGGCATCGACCAGCAGGTAGGAGCCGGTGACGTAGGAGCTGGCCTCCGAGGCCAGATAGACTACGGCGCCGACCATCTCGCTCGGCTGCGCCCAGCGGCGCAGCATCGTCTTGTCGGCGTAGGCCTGGTACCACTCGGGGTGCGACTTGATCTGCGCGGTCAGCGGCGTCTCGACCACGCCCGGCGCGATCACGTTGACGCGCACGTTGCGCTCGCCCAATTCCACCGCCAGCGCGCGGAACATCTGCACCGTGCCGGCCTTGGTCGCGGCGTAGACCCCCTGGCCCGGCTCGACCACCTGCGCCCGGATGCTGGAGAAGGCGATGATGCTGCCCGAGCCGCGTTCGGCCATGCCCGGCGCGAAGGCTTTGACCAGCCGGAAGGTACCCTTCAGGTTCAAGCCGACGATGCGGTCGAACTCCTCCTCACTCAACTGCAGGAGCGGCTTGCGCACGTTGATGCTCGGCGTCGAGACCAGTACATCGGGCGTGCCTGCCTCGCGCGCGGCGGACTGCACGCTGGCGGGGTCGAGCAGATCGACGGTGAGGGCGCGGGCCCTTCCGCCCTCGTCGTTGATCCGGCCCGCCAGCGCCGTGACCGCCTCCGTGTTGATGTCGGCGCAGACGACCTCGGCGCCGAAGGCGGCCAACCCCAGGGCGCTGGCCTGCCCGATGCCGCTGCCGGCGCCCACCACAAGCGCGCGTTTGCCGTCGAGCCGAAAGAGGGATCGGTACTCCTGCACGCCGTAGCTCCTCTCGTTGATGGGTCTCGTCATTCAACTTGGCTGCCGCGGTTCACCCGATCATATCGGGCCAGCAGCAAGCGCGAAAGACGCCGCACCGGGAGTTGCCCGCGACCATCGGCATCGGGCTTCACGTGGTACGTGCTAGGCACCCGGGATCGAGGGGTCGAATGCGACCCACTCCACCACGTTGCCCTCCGGATCATCGATGTAGAATGAGCGCCACTGTACCCAGCCGTGCGTTTCCTCGCGCACCAGAACGCCCAGCGCTTGCACGCGATCTCGCTCGCTCTGGAGGTCCGCCAGGCTGAGACTGAACGCGAGATGGTCGAGCGAGGGGGACCTAGCCACCGACTCCGCCCGGCCGCCACGATCGAAGAGCGCTAACACCTGCGTATGGCCCTCGACGCCCTCCGCCACGCGGAAGAACGCCGGTCCATTTCCTGGAAAGCGCCGCAGCAGTTCAAGCCCGACGACGTTGGCGTAGAAGTCGACCATGCGATTCATGTCGTGGACCTGCAAGGCGATTTCGCCGAGGCTGCGAATCGGTGGGCGGCTCACGTTGCCTCCATTCCCTTCGATCAGGACTCCTAGGGGACCAGCCGGCCAACTGCCGGCTGGTCCCCTAGGAGTCCATGATCGCACTTCTGGTGCTGCAGCTGACCGATGGAGTACCCATTCCGCTGCAACGGCTGCGATTGACCCGCTATGCGCGGGCGTCTATTGTCTGCCGAGCGGAGCTGAACGATTGGCCGCGCGACAGAGCGAACGGCCGGGGGTAGCCGGCCGGGCGTCAATGCCGGCGAGAGGGGGACAGAATGAAGATCGTGCGCTATGCCGCGACGCGGGGTCCAAGCTTCGGGGTGGTCGAGGGTCAAGATGTATTCGAGCTGAGCGGCGACATCTTCGGCCAGTTCGCGGCGGGCGAGCGCGTCGGCGCGCTCGAGGACCTGAGCGTCCTGGTGCCGGTGCAGCCTTCGAAAATCGTGGCGGTGGGGAAGAATTACTCCGCCCACGTGGCGGAGATGGCACAGCGGGGCGCGGCGGGCGACGTGCCGGAGGAGCCGGTCCTCTTTCTCAAGCCGCCCACCGCGCTGCTCCCCGACGGCGGCGTGATCGAGCTGATGCCGGGGTATCGCACCGACTTCGAGGCCGAGCTGTGCCTGGTGATGGCGAAGGAAGCCTACCGGGTCACGGAGGACGAGGCGCTCAGCTACGTGCTGGGCTACACCTGCGGCAACGACGTCAGCAATCGTCAGGTGGGCGGCGGCGGCCAGTGGACGCGCGGCAAGGGCTACAACACCTTCTGCCCGCTCGGCCCGGTGATCGAGACGAACCTGGACCCCGACCACGTCCGCGTACAGTCTAGGCTCAACGGCGAGCCGCGCCAGAACGCTTCGACCGAGACGATGATCTTCAAGCCCGCTTTTCTGGTCAGCTTCATCAGCAACGTGATGACGCTCCTGCCGGGCGACGTGATCATGACCGGCACGCCCGAGGGGGTCGGCTCGCTGCAGCCGGGCGACGTGACCGAGGTGGAGGTCGAAGGGATCGGCACGCTGCGCAACACGGCGCGGGCGCGGGAGTAGCGCGGGACGTCAAATCCAGTTGATGCCCTTGAAGAGCACGAAGAGGATGGCGCCAATCGCCCCCATCATCGTCACCGAGAAGGCGCCGGCCACCACGCTGCCGTTCGCCGGCCAGAGCGCCACGTTCATGCCGTAGATCGAGGCGATCAGCGTCACCGACATCAGGATGATGCTCCAGGCGGTCAGCGTGCGCATGACCTGGTTGAGGTTGTTCGAGACGACCGAGAGATAGGCGTCCAGCGCGCCGGATAGCAGATCCCGGTAGGTATCGAGCGCGTCGGTGACGCGCAGCACGTGGTCGTAGACGTCCTGGAAGTAGACCGCGGTGGCCGGGCCGAGAAGCTCGAGATCGCGGCGCACCAGCATCCCGGTCAGATCGCGCTCCGGCGCGATGACGCGGCGCAGGGCGAGCAGGTTCTTGCGGTGCTGGAAGAGCGTCTGCAGCGCGTCCTTGCCGGCCCGGTTGAAGATTGCTTCTTCCATGGAGTCGATACGCTCCGCTACCTCGTCGAGGATCGGGAAATAGCTGTCGACGATCGTGTCGAGAATGGAGTAGAGCAGGATCGCGACGCCTTCGCCGTGCAGATTGGCCGCATTCTGGCGCCAACGCGTGGCGACATCCTCCAGCGTCGGCACCGGCTGCCGGTGGATCGTCACCAGATAGTTCGCGCCCACGAAGAGCGCCAATTCCTGAGTGCTGAAGGCGCGCGCGTCGCTAATCACCTGGACGGCATAGAAGATGATGAAGAGAAAGGTCGGGTACTGGTCGAGCTTGGGGCGCTGTCCTTCTTTCCGCGCGTCCTCCAGCGCCAGTGGATGGAAGTCAAACTCCTGCGCCAGCATCTTGAAATCGGCGTCGGTTGGATCGGCCAGGTCGATCCAGAGGAGACTGTCAGGCTGGCTGATGACCGTGCTGATGTCCTCGGCCTTGACGCTCTCGATCTCCGAATGATCGTGCCGCAGCAGCTCCAGCCGGATCACGAGATGCTACCCGCTTGATTCGCCATCGGCGCGGATTAGCCCGCCGCGCGCATGGCTGGGATGACCTCGGCCGCGACCCGCTCCAGGACCGGCCACTTCGCGTCCGGCGGCTGGTCGATGATGAATTCGTTGATGCCGGCCTCGCGGTAGCGGCCGATGACCTCCTGGAAGGCTTCGACCGACGCCCAGGGGTCGTCCGGCATGATCGCGGCCCAGCCGTAGAGCGAGCGCGTGATCTCGTCGGGATCGCGGCCGACGAGGGCGCATTTCTCATCCAGGATGCGATTGCGCTCGGCCAGCTCTGCCACCGTGCCCGTGGAGTTCCAGGTGTCGGCGTAGCGCGCCACGATCTCCAGCATGCGCGGTCCCTTGGCGCCGAGCACGAGGGGCGGTCGCGGCTGCTGCACCGGGCCGGGCCGCATCGGCGCCTCGTCGAGCTGGTAGTAGCGTCCCTGGTAGCTGGTGATCTCCTGGCGCAGCAAGAGGTCGATCAGCTCGACCGCCTCGCGGAAGCGGCCGACGAGCTCTTTGGTCTCCTGGAACTCGATGCCGAACTTCTCGTGCTCGGGCAGGTACCAGCCGGCGCCGAGGCCGAGATCGAGCCGGCCGTTGGAGATATGGTCGACGGTGACCGCTTCCTTGGCCAGCAGCGCGGGGTGACGGAAGGTGTTGGAGCTGACGAGCACGCCGACGCGGGCGCGGCTGGTGACGGCGGCCAGCGCGGCCAGCAGCGTCCAGCCCTCGAAGTAGGGCCCGGTCGGTCGGCTCGGCTGGATCAGGTGGTCGCAGTCCCACAGGCTGTCGAAGCCCAGCTCTTCCAGCACGCGCCAGCGGTCGGCGGTCTCCGGCCAGGGCATGTTCTGATCGGTACAGATGCCGAAGCGCAGCTCGCGAGCCATCGCTCTACTCCCCTCGGGTGCGGGCCGACCGGGCGCGCCGCCCGATCCTGACCGGTCATCACTCGCCTATTGTCGCGCGATTCCGCCGGGCGAGCCATGCCTCGACGATGGCGCTGTCGTGGTCGAAGGCGAGCGGCGGCAGTGTGTCGGGTGGGAAGGCGGCCAGCTCCAGGCTCTCCCTGTCGGGGGTGAGCCGACCCGCGAGTGGTTCGGCCAGGTAGACGGCCAGCACCACCGGGTTGCCCGGCTCCGAAAAGAGGCCGAGCAGTTCCCGCAAGCGGATCTCCAGCCCGGTCTCCTCGGCGACCTCGCGCCGGGCCGCGTCCTCGACGGGCTCGCCGCGCTCGACGAAGCCGGAGGGGAAGCTCCACGCGCCGCGGCCGGGGTCGACCGCGCGCCGCTGCAGGATTACCCGCTGGCCGTCGTCGATCACCACGGCGACCGCCAGCTTGGGATCTTGGAAGAAAGTGACCTTGCAGGCCGAGCAGAAGGGGCGCAGGCGACCGAACGCCTCGCGCGCCGCGACCGGCTGGCCGCAGTGCGGGCAGTAGCGGATCTCTCCGGCGAAGTTGTAGCTCACCGGGAGTCCTGAACGGCACGCTGGAGGCGTTCGTAGTCGTCCCACGTGTCGATGTCGAGCGGACGTGCGGCGTCGACGGCCACCCGGGCGATCGCCTCGCGATGGCGCTCTAGCAAGGGGCGCGCGCCGGTGTCGCCTCCGATCGAGCGCAGTTCCGCGAATAACTCACGGCCGATCAGCACCGGGTTGCCGGGGCCGTCCTGGTAGCGCGGCTGGACGAGGGGCGCGCGACTCGCCCGGCGCTCCTGAATCAGCGCGTCGATGACCTCGGGCTGGACTAGCGGCTGGTCACCGAGCAGGAACAGGGCGGCATCGATGTCATCCGGCAGCCCACGGAGTGCGGCATGGACCGAGGTGCTCTGCCCGTTGGCAAAGTCAGGGTTGTGCACCACAACCAGACCGGCCGTGTCGATCGCGGCCAGCACCTCTTCAGCGTGCGCGCCGACGACGAGGACGAGCGGATCGAGCCCCGAGCGGCGCGCGGCGGCGAGCGTGTGCTGGAGGACGGGCCGGTCGCCCAGAGGTAGGAGCTGTTTGGGCTGGCCCAGGCGGCGGGAAGCGCCCGCCGCCAGGACGACACCGGCCACGCGCGGCATCAGCCGACCGGCTGCTCGCTCTTGGCCGGCTTCAGCGCGGACCCGGGAACCTTGCCGTGGCGCACGGCGATGATCTCGGCCAGGATGCTGATGGCGATCTCGGCCGGGGTGCGGGCGCCGATGTTGAGGCCGATCGGGCCGTGGATCCGGCCGATTGACTCCTCGGACAGTCCCTCCGCCCGCAGCCGCTCCAGGCGCTCGGCGCTGGTCTTCTTGCTCCCCATGGCGCCGATGTAGCCGGCGCGGCTGTCGAGCGCGGCGTGGAGCGCCGGATCCTCGAACTTGGAGTCGTGCGCCAGGACGACGATATCGGTCATCGGGCCGATGGTGAGCTTGGCCATTGCCTCGTCCGGCCACTCCTCGATCAGCTCGTCGACGTCGGGGAAGCGCTCCCCGGTGGCGAAGAGCCCGCGCGGGTCGATCACCGTGGTGCGGTAGCCCAGCTCCCTGGCGTAGGCGACCAGCGGGATGGCGATGTGGACCGCGCCGACGACCACCAGGTGCCGCCGCGGGGTGTGGCTCTCGATGTAGACATCGACCTCGTCGCCGGCGGCGGTGTAGCCGCGCGTCTCGCTCTTGCCCGCTTCGAGCAACGCCGGCACGTCGGCGGCGACCTGCTCATCGAGCGCGGGGCTGCCGAGCGTGCCCTGGCGCGCGCCCTGCTCGTCGACAACCAACTGATTGCCGGCAAACTCGCCCGCGATCACGGTCGCGACCGCCAGCGACTGATCGGCCAGGATCGCCTCGACCACCGGCTGGTGGGCGAAGGGCTCGACGAAGACGTCGATCACCCCGCCGCAGCTCAAGCCGACGTCGAAGGCCATCTCGTCGCTGATACCGTAGTGCTTGAGCTGGGTCTGGCCGGAGGCGAGTACCTCCTGGCCGGCCTCGAAGACCGCGCCCTCGACGCAGCCGCCGCTGACCGAGCCGGCCATGCGGCCGCTCTTCGTCAGCGCCAGCTTGGCGCCCACCGGGCGGGGCGCCGAGCCGGACGCCCGCACCACCGTCGCCAGGGCGATTTCTTCGCCCTCGGACTGCCACTCGGTGATCTCGTTGATGATGTCGCGCATGGTGTTCTCCTAGGCGGCGGGCGCGGTGGAGCTGGACAGGATGGGATGCTGCCGGCGGACCGGGCGCACGTCGTCGATAGTGCTCAGGTGCTTGGCCAGCGCCTCAAGGCTGGCCAGGTTGTGCACGGTCATGAAGTCGTCGATGTAGGGCATGGCCGCTTGCATGCCTCGGGTCAGCGGCTCGTAGCGCGGCGAGCCGAGCAACGGGTTGAGCCAGATCAGTCGGTAGCTGCTGCGCTGCAGCCGCTCCATCTCCTTGCGCAGGATCTCCGGATCGCCCCGATCCCAGCCGTCGCTGATGATCAGTACCACCGCGCCGTTGCGCAGCACGCGCCGCGCCCACTGCGCGTTGAAACTCTGCAGCGACTGTCCGATGCGCGTGCCGCCCGACCAGTCCTGCACCTCGCGCGCCACGCGCACCATCGCCTCGTCGACCGAGCGGCGGTAGAGGAGCCGGGTGATACGTGTCAGGCGCGTGCCGAAGACGAAGGCCTCGACGCGGGCCATGTTGTTCTCAACGGCATAGATGAACTGCAAGAGGATGCGCGAGTAGCGGTCCATCGAGCCGCTGACATCGCAGATCACGACCAGTTGCCGCGGCTTGGTCTTGATCTTCCGCCGCGAGAGCTTGAGCGGCACCCCGGCCGTCTGCAGCGAGCGGCGCATGGTGCGGCGCGGGTCGATGAAGCGCCCCTTGGGTGAGGAGACCTTGCGGCGCGAGCGGCGCCGGCCGATCTGCCACTGCAACTGCTCCATCAGGCGGCGGGTCAAGACCAGCTCATCCTCAGAGAGGTCGGCGAAGTCGCGCTCCCGCAGCATCTCGGCGGCGCTGTAGCTCAGCACCTCGGAGTCGCCCTCGCCGCTGTCGTCGCTCGACTCGCTCTGGTCGTTCGGCTGGACAACCTCCTGGCGCTGGCGGCGGGCGCGGTCGCTCTGCTGCTCGCCGTCGCCCTCGCCCTCCTGCTCCTCGCCGTCGCCCTCTTCGCCGGGGATCGTCTCACCCTCGCTGCGGTTGCCGTTGAGGTAGTCGTCGAGGAACTCCGGCTTGGCGTGCCAGAAGGTTTCGAAGACCAGGTCGTAGACCTCCTGATCGTCGCGGTGGGTGATCAGGCAGGCGCGGCCGGCCTCGCGGAAAAGCGCGCGCTGGCTGATGTCGATATGCTCGACCGAGCGCACGAAGTCCATCACCTGGCCCATGGTCGTGTTGACCCCGGCCCGGCGCAGCGCACGGCCGAAGGCGATCGAGCGCCTGACGAATGTATCGGTTCCCTGCGTTACCATAGCGTCTACTCGGTTCCGTCGGCGGCGGCCGCCACCAGATTCTCCAGCTTGTTGTTGCGCCGCAGCGCCTGCAAGTCCTCCTGATGCTTGAGGATGGCGCCGAGGGTCGCGTTGGTGATTTCGGAGTTCAGCTCGCGCTGGTTGAGCGCCATCAGCGAGGCGGCCCAGTCGAGTGTCTCGGCCACGCCCGGCAGCTTGTAGAGATCCTCCCGCCGCAACTGATGCACGAAGTGCGCGATCTGCTCGGCCAGCCGCTCGGAGATGCCCGGCACCTTGGCGGAGATGATGCGCAGCTCTTTTTCGATGTTCGGGTAGTCGATCCAGTGGTAGAGGCAGCGGCGCTTGAGCGCGTCGTGCAGCTCGCGGGTGCGGTTGGAGGTGATGATCACGATCGGCTTGAAGTCGGCGACCACGGTGCCGATCTCCGGGATCGTAATCTGGAAGTCAGACAGGAGCTCCAACAGGAAGGCCTCGAACTCCTCATCGGCGCGGTCGATCTCGTCGATCAGCAGCACCGGCGACTTGCCCTGATGCTTCACCGCCTGGAGCAGCGGGCGCTCGATCAGGTAGTCGGACCCGAAGATCTCCTCGACCGCGCGCTCGCGGTTGACGCGCTCGCCCTCCAGCAGCCGGATAGCCAGCATCTGGCGCGGGTAGTTCCATTCGTACACCGCGTGGCTGACGTCCAGTCCCTCGTAGCACTGGAGGCGGATCAGCTCGGTATCGAGAATGGAGGCCAGAGCCTTGGCGACCTCGGTCTTGCCGACACCGGCCTCACCTTCGAGGAGAAGCGGCTTGGGCAGCTTCAGCCCGAGGAAGATGGCGGTGGCGAGGCTGGGCTCGGAGACGTAGCGCTGGGTGGCGAGCGCCTCCTGGACGCTTTCGACGGAATTCAGCTCCAAGTGGATCTCCCCTGCCTGTGGTGGAACTGTCGTTCCACGCTTGTAACACTGCTTAACCCAACCAATTATAGCAAATGCGCACCGAATCGGGGTGTACGGACACCGCCCTCTGGGATGGCGTGGCGACGGCTCGAAGCGAGGCCGTGGCCACCGACCACGTTTTTGTGGCGCTCCACGTTGGATCCTTTCACTTCGGTCGGGATGACAGGGGGAGTACGGGGCGGGCAAAAACGATTCGTGTCGTCCAGCAGGCTGCTCCCGTTCCCGGTCATCCCGAGCGCAGTCGACGAATCCAAGCCGCACCCGCTACCTGCCGTCGTAACCGGTCGCCGATCGTGAATGCTATGGTGGGCGCGAACGCGAGCACGTGGGGAACAGGATC
>DASSHC010000417.1:0-2354 GCA_035693105.1 Thermomicrobiaceae bacterium
TTGGTGCTGCCGATCTTGTTCTTGTCGACCATCGCCTGGACCTCGCTCCAGGCGGAGGTTGGATGCAGCAGATCGGCCTTGGCGATGATGCGGGTGCCGGCCAGCGCCCCGGCGTCGGCGGCGTTCTGCATGGTGCGCCGCTCGGCGAAGGCGAAGCCGAGATCGGTCGCCATCCCCACCATGCCGACCAGCGCGACCAGCGCGGCGGCGAAGATGATCAGGACCTGGCCGCGCGCGGTGCGCTTGCGCCCACCCCCGCGCGAATACGATGAATGTGGCTTGCGTCCCATCCCATCCCGCTCCTTTTGCTCCGTGTCAAGCGTGGCACAGGCACGCGGCTGGAGAGATAGGACCTCGGAGCGATTCCGGCGCGGGACAGGAGTGGTCCGCCCGGTACGCAGGTGCCGGGTGGGGCTGGGGGACGGCGCGAGGTCAGTTCCCGCTCAGGCGGCGTTCCCGGCGCGCAGCTGCGCCGCGACCTCCTCGGCGGCGTCGGCGGCGGCCTCCAGCGTCTCGCGCACGTCCTCTTCGTCGTGGGCGGTCGAGAGGAACCAGCGCTCGAAGTGGTAGGGGTGGAAGTAGACGCCGCGCGTCAGCATGGCGGTGTGGAAGCGGTCGAAGACGTCGACGCTGGTGTAGGCCAGCGCCTCGCGGTAGTTGGTGACGCGCGCCAGGTCCGGCGCGTCCGGCTTGGCGAAGAAGATGTGCCAGAGCGGGCCGACCCCCTGCACGATGTTGCGCAGGCCCGCCTCGCGGCAGGCGGCGCCGATCCCCTCGCGCAGCCGCGGACCGAAGGTGTTGAGCCGGTCCCACAGCTCGTCGCCGTGCGCGCGCATCTCATTGAGGGTGGCGTCGGCCGCCGCCAGGGCGATCAGGTTGGCGGTGTAGGTGCCGCCGTGCATCACCTCGTTGCGCGCCTCCAGGTCCATCACCGCGCGGCTGCCCCCGAAGGCGGCGATTGGGAAGCCGGCGCCGAGCGCTTTGGCGAAGGTGCTGAGGTCGGGCGTCACGCCGTAGAGCTGCTGCGCGCCGCCCGGCGCGACGCGGAAGCCGGTGATCACCTCGTCGAAGATCAGCAGCGCCCCGTGGCGCCGGGTGAGCTCGCGCAGGAACTCGAGGTAGCCCGGCTCCGGCGGGATGACGCCGGTGTTGGCCTGGATCGGCTCGACCAGCACCGCCGCGATCTCGTCGCCGCGCTCGGCGAAGAGCCGCTCCAGGTTGTCACGGTCGTTGTACTGCGCGATCAGGAGCGCCTCGCCGTAGGCCGCCGGGATGCCCTTGGAGGCCGGCTGGGGGGTGGACGTGTAGCCGCGCGGGTGCTCGGCGTAGACCTCGGGATGGCTGCTCCAGTAGTGGGTATCGGCGAAGCCGTGGTAGCCGCCCTCCATCTGCACGATGAGGTCGCGCCCGGTGTAGGCGCGGGCCAGCCGCGCGGCCGCCATGGTCGCCTCGGTGCCGGAGTTGGCGAAGCGCAGCAGCTCGACGCCGGGGACCATGGCCGCGATCTGCTCGCCGACGTGGTAGTCGAGGTCGTAGGGGAAGGTTGCCACGCTGCCGCGCTCGCTGATGGCCTGGACGACCGCCTGGGTGATCTTCTCCGGCTTGTGGCCGAAGATCAGCGGGCCGTAGCCGAGGCTGTAGTCGATGTACTCGTTGCCGTCGACATCCCAGAAGCGCGCGCCCTCGCCGCGCTCGAAGCAGAGCTCCAGCCCCTTCTTCAGCCGGGCGTAGGAGCTCTCGCCCCCCGCGATCGACTGCCCGATGCGCTCGAACATCGCCCGGCTCCGGTCAAGTCGCAGCTCGTCCGCCATCTTCGCCTCCCTCTCGCTCGGATCGTTGTCTAGTGGGGATTGTAAACGACGATGCGTAGGATTGACGCGCGGTTGTCGTTGTTCGTGTGGGCTTGGTGCCGCGCGGCGCTAGGGTTCGTGGGCGGCGAGTGGTGATCTTGGAACGTCCGTGCCCTCGTCGCGCGGGGTTAAAACCATCGCGCTAGATCTTACGAAGCCCACTGAAGGGGCTGAGTTTTGCCGGTGCGTCTGCCACACGTTTGTCGCGAACGACAAATCGGTGCCGCGATGGAACGAGCGCAGCCGCGACTGATCGAAGCCGCCGTCCGTTGGACCGCGAACAAGCCAAAGCCCAGCCCCTTCAGTGGGCTTCGTAAGATCTAGCGCGGTGGTTTATGGTGTTTGCGGCAATACCCTGGCGTACGCCATCCCGCTCCTAGCCTGTTTCAACAGGCTTCGTCTGCTAGCGCTGTGGCTTTAGCCCAGCGCGACATGGACGACGGAACTCCAGGATAATTCCTCAAACTCCATTAACCCCGCGCGCCGGGCGGCACCGAGGCTTCG
>DASSHC010000418.1:0-5242 GCA_035693105.1 Thermomicrobiaceae bacterium
AAAAGATACGCCTTCAGGGCAATAGGCAGCTTGCGTGCGCTTCCGTAGCGTGGCGTCATGTCCAGTCTCTCGTCGCTGACCGTCACCGACCGTCAACGGCAGGTGGTCGAGTTGATCGCGGCGGGCTGCTCGAACGACGAGATCAGCGAGCGGCTGGGCATCTCCCCGCGGACAGCCAAGTCCCATTGCGACACGCTGCGACAGAAGCTGGGCGTGGCGCGACGGCGGCAGATCCCGGTTGCCTACCGGCTGTTGACGGGCGACGATCCGCTTTCACACGGTCTCGCGTCGGCTCTGGCCGACGACGGGGGCTGACGGCAAACGCGCCCGCGGAGCTGCGGCCCCGCGGGTGCGTCAGCTCGAGATGTCGAACTTTGCGTCAAACCGCGCTAAGGTTGGCGGGCGAGGGGTCGAGGGGATGGTCAGGAGACCCGTAGCTGGCAACAGCCACATAATCGAGCGTCCGCGCCTGATGGATAGGCTCGACGCGACGAAGGCCCGCGCGATGCTGCTGATCGCGCCTGCCGGCTACGGCAAGACGACGCTGTCCCGCCAGTGGTTCGGCAGGGGTGATAAGCCCTTCGTCCGCTACCGCGCCACACAGGCGTCCTCTGACGTGGCGGCGCTGGCGGCAGGCCTCGCCCGCGCCGCCGAGCCGCTCGTCCCGGGCGCGCCGGATCGCATTCTGCCGGTGATTCGCAGCAGCGCAGCGCCGTCGCGCGACGTCGAGATCATCGCGGAGGTCCTGGTGGACGTCCTCCGCCCGTTTCCCGCCGGCGGCTGGATCGCCTTCGACGACTATCACTTCCTCGTTGGCTCGGTTGCGGCGGAACGGCTGATCGAGGTGCTGGCGGACCGCGGCGCCCCGCGTCTGCTGATCTCCACCCGCCGACGTCCGAGCTGGGCGACGGCGAGACGCACCCTCTATGGCGAGGTCGACGAGGTGGGGCAGGCAGATCTGGCCTTCATGGTCGAGGAGGCGGCGCTCCTCCTGCCGCACATCGCGCCAGCTGCGCTGGCCAAGTTCGTCGGGCGTGCGAGGGGCTGGCCGGCGGTGATCAGACTGGCGTCGGTCAGCGGCGGCAAGTTGCCGGAGATCGAGCTTCCGCCCGCGCTGCATCAGTATTTCGCGGAAGAGCTCTTCCAAACAGCGAGCCCCGCGATGCAGGACGCCCTCGTGTGTCTCGCGCTGCTCCCCACCCTGCAGCCGCGACTCCTGGAGCTCGCAGTCGGAGCCGAGTACCGTACGGTCTGTAAGGAGGCTGTCGGGCTCGGCTTCCTGACCGAGGACGGCGAGGGGAACTTCGACTTCCATCCCCTTCTACGTGCGTTCCTCGCTCCACGGGCACGCCAGATGTCCCAAGTGGCGTCTTTTAGCAGCGAGCTTGTCGAGGCTTTGATCTCTGACGCGGCTTGGGATGAGGCATTCGCGTTGGCCACCAGCTTTCAGCACCCCGACCTTCTTCCGCTTATCTTCGAGCGAGGACTCGATGACCTCCTGATGGAAAGCCGGATTTCCACTTTGGAAAAGTGGGTGATCTACGCAACTCAGTCCGCGGCAGCGTTCCCGCTGCTCGACTTGGCCGAAGCAGAAGTCGCCCGACGTTTCGGAAATTATGAGGTAGGGGAAGTGCGGGCGCTCCAGGCTGCGCGAACACTCAATTCTCAGAATCCTTTCTGTGCTCGGGCTTGGGCTGTGGCCGGCGAGTGCGCACACCTGGCGTGCCGCCCGAGCCACGCCTTGAAGTATCATAAGCAGGCAGAAACATTGGCAATGAATATCGCTGACGTGCGGCGCGCCGTTTGGGGCCAACACGTGGCTGCCGTGTCCTTTGAGGTCGGAGACGCACGTCATACCCTCGAGCGGCTGAAGGAGCTGGACGATGGGACCCCCGCTTCCGCTCTTCGAGCATCGACCGGCGACCTTAATCTTGCCATTCTGGAAGGCGGTTCTGAGACCGTCCTTGCCGATGCCGCGAGACATGTCCATCTACTTCGTCGTGCATCTAATCCCCTGGTTACCACTAGCTTCCTGAGCCGCTACGCATGGGCGTGCATCATGTCTGGGCAGTACGCGCGCGGGAGCCGCCAAGCTGAGGAAGGCGTAGCGGAAGCAGAACGTACGCAAGCAACGTTCGCGCTGATTCACCTAGCCCCGGTGCTTATCGCCGCGAGCATCGGGCTTCGACGGTTCCGTCACGCCCAACTTCTTCTCGACGATCTTCACGAACGCCTTCGGTCGAATGTCCACACGTACGAGGCTCTCAACGCTGATATCTACCGAGCACGGCTGCGTATTGCCACTGGTTCGCCTGACATCGCTGCCGCTGAACTGGATGACGAGATGATCGATCGCTCACCCACGCCAGCATTGGGGCTAGAAGCCGCGTCAGTCCGCGCTCTCGCCTTGTCTGTTACTGGAGAAGCCCAAGACGCGCTGCAGAGCGTAGACAGGGCGAGAAAGCATAGTTCTGAGGCCCAAGGCGTCGTATTGTCGTCGTTCGCGCGCTACATCCAGTCTGCAGTGGTTGGTGATTCGGACACTAACCAGCTCCTGGACAAGGCGCTAGAATTGTTGCATGCGACAGAGAACTACGACTCATTCGTAACCGCGTATCGCGCCTATCCACCGCTTCTTCAGACGGTAGTGCGTCGCATGCTCGTGCCGCGGAAGCGGCTTACGACGATAGTGCGAAATGCAATGGATTTGAGTTTGGCAGCCGATGCGGGTGTTGCGATCGAGCCTGCACAGACACCGTACGCCTCGCTCCTCACTCGACGTGAACGGGAGGTCTACGAGCTCCTCTGCAGAGGCTTGAGTAACCGGGAAATCGCGGACGCACTAGTTATTAGCCACTCGACGGCGAAGATCCACGTGCGGCACATTCTCAAGAAACTCGGTGTCACCACGCGAGCCCGAGCCATGCGCGCTGCTCAGGAGGCGTTCTGAAGCCGCAACACCCCTTGGGGGATCGCGGCCTCCGGCCGAACGGGCGCCTCAACAGATGCCGAGGGTTTTCCGAGGCGATAGTCTTCAGATGCCCCAGAGAGGATCGCTTCGAAGGCGGCGACTACGGTCGTGTCAAATTGAGTATCAGCCGCCTGCGCTAGCCTGAGTCGAGCAATCCTACTCGGCATTGCATCGCGATAGGGACGATCTGACGTCATCGCATCATAAGCGTCAGCAACCGCGATGATGCGCGCTATTAGTGGAATGTTCTCACCGTTCACGCCATCAGGATAGCCCTGGCCATCCATCCGTTCATGATGATGGCGCACGATCGCCGCAATCTCAGAATATGTCTCGACATTCGCCAAGATTCGTTCACCGATCTCGGAGTGTCGCTCCATCTGCCGCCGCTCGTCAAGCGTCAGGGCGCCTGGCTTCTCGAGAAGCCCTGCCGGGAGTCCGATCTTGCCGATGTCGTGAACAAGACCCGCGAGATGCGCCATCTGCTGCTGCATGCTGTCTAGCCCGAGTCGTCCGGCGATGTCGCGCGCATAGACGGCGACGGCAGCCGAGTGGCCGGCGGTGTATCGGTCGCGCGCATCAAGCGTGGCCACCAAGGCGCTGGCGAACGATAGGTTCACTCGTTCTAGCGCCTGGTTCGCATCGAGGAGCTCGCCGCTCAGGCGCCGCTGGTCCTGGTAGAGGACGAATAGCCGCTGGGCTGCCAGCGCCGGTACGAAGAAGAGGGGGAGCGTGAGTGGTGAAAGCTCAAGATAGGCGTAGACAAGAAGCGCCACGATAGGTGTGTAGAGCAGGATAAAGGTCAGGTTCAACGGCAACAGCGGTCGCAGCACCCCGCCAACTGAGGCGCTCCGCCGGAGCCAGACAGTGAGGGCGGCAAAACCTGCGTCCAGCACCTGAGCGACTACCGCTGCCGCCGTCGCAGCGGCCACGATCGACAGCAGCCCGGGGCGCATCAGCGGGACGACAGCGACCGCTACAAGGCCGGTAGCAGCGGCCGCGAGCGACCGGGAACACGTGTAAGTCAACCATCTCAGGCGCGGCGCGGCAATGTCCCTCGGTGGCTGAATCGCGTCCGGAAGCAGGGAACCGGCGGCGACGATCATACTTGCGAGCGGCCCAAAGAGCAGCGCCGCGAACAGAGTCGGCACCACCGCAATCGACTCTTCTATCGTGCTGTCAAGCTTTATGCGTACGCGCTCGGCGTACGCGGCGATAGCGGCGAGAGCGAGAACGATCAACGGGCTTTTTACGCCGAACCCATTATACACGAGAGCGACCGCGCATCCCGGGGCGGCAACAACGAGACCAGCGATGTAGATGCGTATCCTCATCCAAACTATCCGTGTCTAACGCGCAAACCTCGTGACTTCTGGTAAAGGTCTTGCCTATTCCCCCAAAAGGGGTATAAGGTTGGGTTGCCGTCAATCCCCCGAGACACAGGAGTCCAACGTGCGCAAGATTCTGAATATCGTTTCCCGCGGTGCCGTCGCGGGTGGAACTCAGGCCTGGTAGGCCCCGCGTAGCTTCCGTATTTCACGGCCGCCGGGCGTCCCCCTTCTGAGGGATTTGTCCACAGGCTGTGGAATGTGCCGATCGGCGATGCGCCGGCCGCGCTCGAGCAGTTTCGAGCGTGGTCGGCGCTCGCTGCTTCCTGACGTCTAGCCAATCAGGCCGCGGCGGAAGCCGATGCTCACCGCATGGGCGCGGCTGCGAGCCTGGAGCTTCGCGAGGAGGTGGCGGACGTGCGACTTCACCGTCTCCTCCGAGAGGTAGAGCCGCTGGCCGATCTCGCGGTTCACGAGGCCGTCGCAGATCAGCTGGAGCACCTCGATCTCGCGCGCCGTCGGCTCCTGCTCGAGCTCCTGGAGCGGCGCCGTGAACGGGATCACCTCCGCCTGGTGGCCGTTACCGGCGCGCCGCGCCGCAACCGCCTCGAAGCGGCGTGAGTGGTCCATGTAGCGGGACAGAATCTCCTTGCGCTCGGCAGCGTCCACGCGATGGGTATCGGCCGCGTTACCAAGCCGCTTTAGCGCCGCTGAACCCCTGGAACGAGGGAACGGACAACCTGACCAGCCGGCGGCGGCGCGCTTTTAGCTCTTTCGGCTCGTATTCCTCGACGACTCCGAGCCCCTCGCGGCCGGTCGCATGGAGGATCCGCCCGCCGCCGAGCCAGAACGCGACGTGGTCGCAGCGCCCGCTCGTGCCGTACGTGACGAGGTCGCCGCGGCGCAGATCGTCCACACCGATCTCCACAGCCGCACCCTCCTG
>DASSHC010000419.1:0-18423 GCA_035693105.1 Thermomicrobiaceae bacterium
CGACCGCGCTCGGGATGACAGGGAGAAGGCGGGGCGGATGAACAAGGCATGCCCTCGTCGTCCGCCCCTCACGTTCCCTGTTATCCCGAGCGCGGTCGCGGGATCCGTCCTCGATAGCACTCACCGCCCTCGGGCGCCAGCGCCCGACCGCCTATGGCGCCGCGATCGGCACGAACGATCCACCCGTCCCCAGGGTGGCCGCGAAGTTGCTGATCTGCACCGTGACCAGCTGTTCGCCGGATCCGATGGTCTGGTTCCATGCTTGGAAGCTGAAGGCGACATCCCCGGTGATGGCGGTGAGGCTTTGGCCGAACCGAACCCACTGATCCGTCCCGGCGTCCCAGTAGTAGGCGTAGAGCATGCCGCTGGCTCGGGTGAGTCGCAGCTTGCCGGAGAGGTTCGGCAGTGCGAGTCCCGTGCTCGCCAGTGACGTGCAGACGATATTGCCGGCGTCGAAGTTGGTCACGAAGTACTCGTCGGCGGGCGAGCAGAAGTCGGCATCGCCATAGCTATCCCGCTCGACCGAGCCAGTGCTGCTGGCCAGATCGGAGACCGAGATACCCACCCGCACGCCGCTCCCGCTCGGCCAGGTGGTGAGGTCGTAGTCCATCTGCAAGGTGAAGTCGCCACGCAGCATGTAGTTGCTGGTCTCGCCGCCCTCATCGTCTATCCCGCCGTTGGTGCTGGGGATCGTCACGGTGTCCGAGCCCTCGCTGGGGGTTACGACCGCCTGTTGCTCGCTGAATGTGTGCGTCAGCGCCATCGTGAGCGACAGCGGCGCGCTCTGCGAGGCGAAGTAGGTGTCATCGGCCAGATCGACCAGCGCCTCGGGATTGTCCAGCGGCCCGTTCGGGTCAAGGCTGTTGCGCGCGTCGCCGAAGAACGCCTGGACCTCGTACGTGCCGGGGAGGAGATCGCTGATGTCGAGCGTCACCTGGCCGGAGGCATTGGTCGGCAGGACGGACGTGCGGATGTCCGGAGCGTCCGCGCCGGTCTGCCGGACGACGATGAGGACGTTCTTGTCCGCGATCGGGCTCTCGGATTGGTCCAGCAGGGTGGCGGTGACCGATGGCGGGTTGGAGCTGGGCGAGCCGGAGGCGGGAGCGTCCACATTCATCTCCAGGAAGGTGGGGGTCAGGCTCACCTGGGGCGGCGTGCCGCCCTGGAGGGCCAGGCTGAAGCGGTCGCCGGCCGCGATCTGGGTGACGCCGGTCAACGCTCCGATGGCGTTGGGGTTGAGAACATTGACCGGGGAAAGCTCATTGACCCCAGTCTGGCCTCGGCCAATGCGGCCATCCTCCGAGTTGCTGCCCCAGGCGAACAGGTCGCCGTTGGCGGTCAGCGCCAGGCTGTGGTAGCCGCCCACCGCCACGCTGATGACGTTCGAGAGGCCGGGTATCGGCTGCGGGAAGTAATGGTCGGTGGTGGTGCCGTCACCGAGCTGCCCGCCACCGTTGACTCCCCAGGAGTAGACCGTGCCGCCGCTGACGGCCAGGGCGTGGTTGTAGTAGGCGGCGACCGCCGTGACGTGGCTGAGGCCGCTCACCACATCGGGCGTGGGGTGCGCGGCGGTATCGGTGCTGCCGTACCCCAGGGTGCCGTTGTTGTTCGCGCCCCAGTCCCAAAGGTTGCCGTTCTGATCGACCGCGAACCCGTTGGCGTAGCCCGCGGTGATCTGGGAGAAGGTGATCCCCGTCGCCGGCGCCGGCATCTGCGCGGGCGTGGAATGCGCGCTGGTGTCGCTCGTGCCGAGGCCGAGCTGTCCAACGTCGTTGGCGCCCCAGGTCCAGATGTTCCCGCTGCCATCGAGCGCCATGCTGAAGAAGCCGCCGGCCGCGATCGCGACGATGTTGGTGGGAAGACCCGTCACCTGCACCGGTGTCATCGGCCGGGCAGTGGTGCCGTCGCCGAGCTGGCCGCCGCCGTTCTCGCCCCAGGCCCACACGGTCCCGTCGTTCTTCAGCGCCAGGCTGTGGACGCGGCGCGCCGAGATGGCGACGATGTTGCTCAGGTTCTGGACTTGAACGGGAGTCGTCCGGCTGACGACGGTGCCGTCGCCCAGATAGTTGTTGCCGTTGTTGCCCCAGGCCCAGACGGTGCCGTCGCTCTTGAGGGCGATGGTGAAGGTATCACCGGCCGCGAACGCGGTGACGTCGGGGATGTTGGTGGTCGTGACCGGGGTCGGCAGGCTGCTGTCGGTTGTGCTGCCATTGCCCAGCTCGCCCTCGTTGTTGCGGCCCCAGGCGAGGAAGGTCTCGCTCGGCGGCGGTGTCGAACCGGAGCCGAGCGTCGTGGTGGCGGAACTCCCTTGATAGAGCTGGTCGGTCAGGTCGAGTGACGAGCCGTCGCTGAGCGTGACCGGCTGGCCGAAGCTGGCGGTGACGGTGAAACTCCCCTCCGGCAGGTCGAAGCTGTCGATGGTGGCCGTGCCGGACTGATCGGTGGTGACCAGCTCACCGTCGTTGAACTCGCCGCCGGTGAAGGCGACGTAGACGCTGCGCTGGCGCAGCGGGTTGTCGTTGTCGTCCTTCAGCGTGACAACCAGCGGGAACCCGCCTTCAAGGGTCGTCAGGGTCAGGTGCGAAGGCTGCTTGGTGATGGTGAAGGGCGACGAGTCGCTGGCCAGGTTGCAACTGTCGCTGCCGCCGAAGGTGACGCGCGCCTGGGCATCGCCCGGCGAGCCGAGCAGCGGGAGGGTGGCGCTGGCGTTGCCGTTCGCGTTGGTCGTCGCCGGCACGCGCTGGGCGCCGATGCCGAAGAAGAGGGTCTGCCCCGCCACGCAGGCCGCGTTGGAGCTCGACAGCTTGGCGCTGAAGGTGGCCGTCGTGCCGTAGGCGCCGCTGGTCGGCGCGCTGGTGTAGGTCAACGTGGTGGCCGACGGGTTCGGCGGGGTGCCGCTGCCGACCTGGTAGTAGGCGCCGAAGTTGGTCGCCAGCGTGACCAGCCCGACCCCGTTGGCCGCCTGGGCCATGAAGCGGAAGTTGCTCAGGTTGGTCGTGCCGAGCTGCTGCTGCAGCGTGGCCGGCGACAGGCTCGCCTGCCAAAGGGTGCTGTCGGCGGTCGACTGCGTCAGATCGAGCGAGATCCACTGACCGTCGCCGCCACTCGCCGGGACGACGGTGTAGGTGACCCAGACCTGCTGGATGCCGGCCAGCGGGTCGCCCTGCGCGTGGGCCGCGAAGTTGATCGAGCCGTCGGCCCCCTGAGTGGCGACCACCTGCGAGATGGCGGGTGGCGCGGCCAGCGCCGGGATGTCGCCGCTCGCGGGATAGGTGCCGCCCGAGGGGTAGGTGGCGGTGTTGCCGCTGAAGAAGAGGCGGAAGTTCATGTCATCGAGCAGCCGCAGGGTGCCGGTGGTCGAGGTGGCGCTCTCCGACTGGTACTGCGCCGCCGTCACCTGCAGGAGCGGCGGGCCGAAGCCGCCCAGCAGCCCGAGATAGTTGAGCGCCCAGGGTTGCGCCGGGTAGAGATAGCTGGAGTGGAAGGGGAGATGGGTGCTGCTCTGCTCGGTCACGACCGAGCTGGTCAGCGGCGACACGCCGGGCAGGTCGGTGTAGTGCCCGCCAAAGAAGCCGACGCCGCGCACGATGGTGCCGCTCGGCCCCGCCGCGCTCTGACTGACGAAGGGGAGCACCGGCGCCAGCGGGCTGACGACCACGCCGTCCGGGCCGCTGTAGTAGGTCACTGTGGTAGTCGAGCCGTCGGGGTTGTTCAGCGTGAGCTGGTGTTTGGTCAGCGCCGGGTTGAGGCTGACATCCTGGTAGCTCAGGCCGAGCGTGGCGCCGGGGTTGGTGCTGAACGACTGCGGCGCCGAGTTGGCCAGCGCCGTGAGCGAGCCCTGCAACTGTAGGCGAGCGCCCGGCATATTGACGCTGAGCATCGGCAGGCCGAAGAGGGTCGCCTCCAGGAAGGCCTTCTCAGCCGTGCCGCTGAGCGCGCTCGGCGGCGACTGGGTCAGGTACTGCAGCTTGGCGTTGACCAGCGCCTGGCCGAGCGCGACCGCGCCGCTGCCGGTGTGCAGCTGCTGGGCGAAGTTGAGGTAGATCTGCTCCGAATACTTGATGAAGTCGGTGTCGCCGTACTGGTAGCCGGTGCCGGCGATCAGGGTGATGCCCTTCTGCGCCGCGGCCTCGGCCCAGTCCGGCTCGGGCGTGACGATGGTATTGGCAGAGTTGACCGTGTTGTAGCCGGAGTGGCAGCCGACGCTGAAGATGATCTCGTTGGTCAAGTCGACCGGCGAGGCGAGCAGGTCGCTGGTCAAGATGCGCGTGCTGAAATCGGCGGCCAGCGCGCTGGAGGCGCTGAAGTGCCCGGCCAGGAAGACCAGGTCGTGCTTCTGGTTGAGCAAGAGCGGCGTGAGGTCTTTGGCGGTCCAGGACTGGCTGGGCGGCACGCCGGCCTCGCTGATCAGCGAGTCGACCTTGCCGCTGGCGCCGAGCCCGGCGGCAAGCTCACTCTGCACCGCGTGGGCGTCGTCGGCCAGGAAGTCGTAGCCGGTGACCAGCGCGCTGCCGGGCGTGATCACGCCGTTGGCGGTCGTGCCGTAGGCGGTGAGCATGGTGCTCACCTCGGCCATCGTTTCGACCAGCCGGCCGACCGCCAGTTGCGGCAGCGGCAGGGTGGTGTTGCCCGCCGAGAGGTTGAGCGCGGCGCCGTAGCGATCCTGGCTCAGGACGTAGCCCAGCCGCAGGCTAGCCTGCGAGGCGCTGGTGTCCTTGACCGGCGGGAAGAAGTTCGTCTCGCTGCCGAGGAGCGCCTGATCCGGGTAGCGGAAGAAGGGGATGACGTTGTCGTCGCCGACGATGACGACGTACTGCAGCCCCTGGCTTTCCTGGCGGTAGTCGTCGACGATCTGCTTGATCTGGTTGGCGACCACGTTCTTGAGATAGGGGCAGGTGGACGTCGCGTCGGCCAGCGTGTTGGCGGCCTGCACGTCCTGATCGACGTCGACCACCACGCCGTTGACCGAGGGCAGCGCGGCGAAGGCGTTCAGCGATGCGGTCAAAGCGGCGCTGTTGCCGCCCGAGTCCTCCTGGCTCATACGCGCCATGTCGGTCAGGATGATCGTCCGCGCGCCGGCCTTGCTGAAGCTCGGCGCCGGGACCGGCAGGCTGTCGACGTCACCCCAGTTGACCGTGTCGCAGCCGACCGCGGTCACCGTCGCCTTGACGCTGAAGTTGGCGCCGGGGACATCGGCGCCGTTGCGGCCGCGCACGCGCACGTAGAAGTCGCCGCTCAGGTCCCAGGTGTTGACTCGGATCCCCTCGCTGGCGGTGCCGTTGAAGGCCGAGGCGCCGATGATGCTGCGCGTCTGCGCGCTGGAGAAGGCGTCCGGCGAGAAGGCATCCGGGCTGAAGGCATCGGGCGAGAACGCGTCGGGCGAGAAGGCATCCGGGCTGAAGGCGTCCGGCGAGAACGCGTCGGGGCTGAAGGCGTCGGGTGAATAGGCATCGGGCGTATAGGCGTCGGGGCTGAAGGCATCCGGCGAGAAGGCGTCCGGTGAGAACGCGTCCGGCGAGTAGGCGTCTGGGGAATAGGCATCCGGACTGAAGGCGTCGGGGCTGAACGCGTCGGGCGCGAACTCGGCGCCGAGCTGCGCCAGATCGGTCGTGTCCGTAACCGAGGTCGCCGCCAGGTAGGCCGCGTTGATGTCCTTGAAGAGCGTCAGGTCGTAGTTCGCCGGGAGATTGGTCAGCGTGACGTCGACCTGCTGGCTGGGATTGACGTGGAACTTGTACCAGCGAGACTGGCCGGGCGCGTCGAGCGCGTCGCTGCTGACCGCTACGCCGGGCGTGATCTGCAGCGCGTGCGGCCAGGAGGTGTTGTCGTCGACGCTGATCTGCAAGCCGGTGCTCAGCTCCACCGCGCCGATGTCGCAGGCGGCCTTACCCGTGCCGGTGCCGGGCCGCTTGACCCCGCGCTGGTCGGTGGCCGGGCAGTTGGTGTTGCTGCCGGCATCGACGGCCGGGCTGCCCAGCAGCGGGCGGTACGAGGGCGTGGCGCCGCCGTAGTTGCCCAGCGGGCCGAGCTGCGCGTCCTTCCCGGTGATGTTGCTGTTCGTAGAACCGGTGAGCGCGCAGGAGGCGGTCGTCTGAATCAGGTTGTGGCCCAGCGAGGCGATCGCGCTCTTGCCGCTGGCGGAGCAGTCGGCGGCGCTGGGCGCGTGGTTGCCGGCCACGATGGTGTTGAAGAGGCTGGTCGTCCCCGAGCTGTTGATACCGCCGCCACGCTGCGCGCTGTTGTCCGTCACCGTGACGTTGGTCAATGCGGCGCTCTTGGCGGTGCCCTTCGGGTCGCCCGCGGTGCTGGAGAGACCGCCGCCGTTGGCGCCGGCGCTGTTGGCGCCGATGGTGCTGTTGGTGAGCGTCACCGCGCCCTTGCCGGTCAGGAAGATGCCGCCGCCGTTGCCGCCGGCCTGGTTGGCGAGGATGGCGCTGGCCGCGATCGTGACCGTGCCGCCGGTGATCGCGATGCCGCCGCCATCGCCGCTCGCGCTGTTCTGGCTGAGCAGCGTCGTGCTCAGGTTGAGCGCGCCGCCGCTGTTGAGGATGCCGCCGCCGTTACCACCGGCGTGGTTCGCGGTCAGCACGACCCCGCTCAGGCTCAGCGTGCCGGTGTTGACGATGCCGCCACCGTCGCCGCTGCTATTGCCGCCACGGATGGTCAGGTTGTTCAGCGCCAGCTTCCCCTTGGCGCTGACGTTGAAGACGCGGTCGCCCAGGCCGGTGGCGTCGATGGTCGTCTGGCCGGCGCCGGCTCCGCTGATGGTCACGTTCCCCGAGATCTGCAGCGCGCCGGTCGAGCTGGCGCCCGCCGTGCCGGCCTTGACGGTCAGGTGGTAGGTGCCGGCCGCCAGCGCGATCGTCGTACCGGCAGGGCACTTGTCGACCTTCTTCTGCGTGTTGACCGCGGCGACCGCCTCACGAAGCGAGCAGGTGCCGTTGTTGGCGGTGGCATCGTCGGCGAAGGAGGTGAGCGTGATTGTGCCGGGGGGGAGGGGCGGCGAGCTGGCGCTGGCGAAGAGCGGGAACGAGCTGGCCAGGAGCGCCAGCAGCATGATCAGGCCGGCCACGCGCCGTGTGAATCGCATCAGTTTCCCCTCCCATTGCGCGCCGCACACCCGCGCCCGGGCACCCCCACCCGGCGCGCGGCTTTTCCCTTCGCCAATCCGCGAGGCGTCGCGTGCCAGTGACGAAATGGCTAGCGCGATTCGGTACCTCTGTCTTATAACATGATGTCAAGCCCCGAGCAAAGTCCGATCGTACTTGTTTCTGCGGTTCTAGCCGGTCGCGTTGCGACCGCTGCCGCCGCGAGGCCCGTCGCGCCGTAGGCCTCGGTACATAATTTGCTGCACTCCCCGTGCGCATTCTGGCGTGGAACTGGTTGAGATCAAGGAGAGCGGCTCATGACGACGACGGCGGATCTCCTCGTCGAGCGGCTGATCGACTGGGGCGTGGACACCATCTTCGGGCTCCCCGGCGACGGCATCAATGATATCTTCGAGTCGCTACGCACCCATCAAGACAAACTGCGCTTCATCCAGGTGCGCCACGAGGAGTCGGCGGCCTTCGCCGCCTGCGGCTACGCCAAGTACTCCGGCCGCCCCGGCGTCTGCCTGGCCACCTCCGGCCCCGGCGGCATCCACCTGCTGAACGGCCTCTACGACGCCAAGCTCGACGGCCAGCCGGTGCTGGCGATCACCGGTCACACCTTCCACGACCTGATCGGCACGCACTATCAGCAGGACGTCGATCTCGACAAGCTCTTCATGGATGTCTCGGCCTACAACGAGCGCGTGATGGGCCCGCACCACGTCGTCAGCGTGGTCGACGAGGCGATGAAGACCGTGCTCGGCCGCCGCACCGTAGCGCACATTACCATCCCCAAGGACATCCAGGGCTGGTCGCCCGGCGACGAGCCGCGCTCCTCCGCCGACATCCCCGGCCACAGCGGCGAGATCTTCGCCGCGCGCCACAGCCTTCCCCCCGACGAGCAGCTCCGGCGCGCGGCGGAGATCATCAACGCTGGGGACAAGGTCGCGATCCTGGCCGGGCGCGGCGCGCTCGACGCCCGCGCCGAGGTGCTGGCGCTGGCCGACGCGGCCGCCGCCCCGATCGCCAAGCCGCTCCTGGGCAAGGCGGTCGTGCCCGATGATAGCCCCTTCACCACCGGCGGCATCGGCCTGCTCGGTACCAGCGCCTCCTACGACGTGATGCGGGACGCCGACACGCTGGTGATCCTCGGCAGCACCTTCCCCTATATGGAGTTCTATCCCAAGCCGGGCCAGGCCAGGACGATCCAGGTGGATATCGACCCCAGCCGCATCGGCCTGCGGCACCCAGTCGAGGTCGGCCTGATCGGCGACTGCCGCACGGTGCTGGGCGCGCTGCTGCCGCTGATCCAGCGCAAGTCGAAGCGCGACTTCCTGAAGGACGCGCAGTCGAAGATGGAGGACTGGCGCAAGCTGATGCACGATCGCGGCACCCGTGGCGGGACGCCGATGAAGCCGGAGGTGGTCGCCTACCAGTTGAACCGCTTCCTGCCGGACAACACGCTCATCGCCTGCGACACCGGCACCGTCACCACCTGGGCGGCGCGCCACCTCGATATCCGCGGCGACATGCAGTTCTCCGCCTCGGGCATGCTGGCGACGATGGCCTGCGGCCTCCCCTACGCCATCGGCGCCGCCGTCGCCCACCCCGACCGCCCGGTCTTGGCCTTCGTCGGCGACGGCGGCTTCTCGATGCTGATGGCCGAGATGGCGACGGTGGTGAAGTACAACCTGCCGGTCAAGATCGTGCTGATCAAGAACAACGTGCTGGGGCAGATCAAGTGGGAGCAGATCGTCTTCGAGGGCTTCCCGCAGTACGGCGTCGAGCTACAGCCGATCGACTTCGCGGCCTACGCCCGCGCCTGCGGCGCCAACGCCGCCACGCTCGACGACGCGGACAAGGCCGAGGAAGCCGTGCGCCAGTTCATCGAGACCCCGGGTCCGGGGCTGTTGCAGGCGGTAGTCGACCCCAACGAGCCGCCCTTCCCGGGCAACATCAGCGTGACGCAGGCGCTCCACTTCGCCGAGGCGCTGCTGCGCGGCGAGCCGGGCCGCCTGGAGCTCGCCAAGACCGTCGCCAGCGACATGATCCGCGAGGTGGTGTAGGTGTAGGGCGAGAGCGAACGACGAGGATGGGTGGCGTGTGAAGACGAATCCCTCGACTGCGCTCGGGATGACAGGGATGGATTCGCGGCCTACGGGGCGACGCGGATCGTCGTCGTTCGCCCTTCACTGACCCTGTCATCCTGAGCGCAGTCGAAGGATCCGTGCCCCACGCGGCACTCACGCTTCTCGACGGGCAGGAGGACACCAATGAGCCCCGCGCGCCGGGTCGAGGCGCCGATCACCCGCCTGGAGGTCTCCGCCTACAGCGTCCCGACCGCCACCCCGGTCGAGTCCGACGGCACGCTGACCTGGGACCACACCACCCTGGTGCTGGTCGAGGCCACCGCCGGCGACACCACCGGAATCGGCTACAGCTATGCCGACCTCGGCACCGCCCGGTTGATCCAGGAGGCGCTGGTCAACGTGGTGCTGGGCGGCGACGCCATGGACGTGCCGGCCGCCTGGGACAAGATGACGCACGCCATCCGCAACCTCGGCCGCCCCGGCATCAGCGCCATGGCCGTCTCGGCGGTCGACAACGCGCTCTGGGATCTCAAAGCGCGCCTGCTCGACCTGTCGCTGGTGACGCTGCTGGGCGCGGTGCGCGCGGCCGTGCCGGTCTACGGCAGCGGCGGCTTCACCAACTACACCATCCCGCAGCTCCAGGAGCAGTTGGCCGGTTGGGTCAAGCAGGGCATCCCGATGGTCAAGATGAAGGTCGGCACGCGCCCCTGGGACGACGCGGCGCGCGTCCAGGCCGCGCGCGAGGCGATCGGCCCCGATGCCCAGCTCTTCGTCGACGCCAACGGCGCCTACAGCCGCAAGCAGGCGCTCGGCCAGGCCGAACGCTTCCTGGAGTCCGGCGTCGATTGGTTCGAGGAGCCGGTCTACCACCACGACCTCGACGGCCTGCGGCTGCTGCGCGACCGCGCCCCGGCGCCGATGCGCATCGCGGCGGGCGAGTACGGCTATGACCTGTGGCACTTCCGCCGCATGCTGGAGGCCGAGGCGGTGGATGTGCTGCAGGCGGACGTCACCCGCTGCGGCGGCGTGACCGCCTTCCTGCGCGCGGGCGCGCTCTGCGAGGCGCACTTCCTGCCGCTCTCGGCGCACTGCGCCCCGATGCTGCACGCCGCGCCGGGCTGCGCCCTACCCTCGATGCTCAATATCGAGTATTTCTACGACCACGTGCGCATCGCGCACCTCCTCTTCGATGGTGTGCTGGAGCCGGTCGACGGCGCGCTGCGGCCCGACCGCGGCCGCCCCGGCTTCGGGCTCGACCTCAAGCGGCAGGACGCCGAGCGCTGGAGAGTGAAGCTATGAGACAGGCTTCAGAGTTGTTGACCGCCGTCCTCGAAGGGGCCATCGCCCTGGTCGCGCTGCTGATCGCCGGCGGCCTGCTCTACTTCGTCGCCGGCCACCTGATCGGCGGCGCGCGGCGTCAAGCGCGCAAGCGCCGCACCGCCCCGTCCCCCGGCGCCGTGCCCAACGAGCGGCACCAGAACGTCACCGCCGTCTCGGTGCGCTAGCGGGAAGGGACGGAGCCGATGGGGCAAGGCGGTTGGCCGGGCGTCCGGCGTGAGCTGGCCGTGGCGCGGATCGAGGTCCGGCAGGGGCGCTTCCAGCGCGCGATGGCGCTGCTGAGCGCCTTCTCCGCGATCGTCAGCGGCTTCGAAGCCTACTCCCAGCACGAGCGCGGCGCTTTCAAGCACTGGCTGATGTGGACGCCGGTCTGGCTGACCCCACCGGCCGCGCTGGCCGGGGTCGCGGCCGTCTTCAGCCGGCGTGTCGCCCGGCTGGTGCTGCCGGTGGTGGCGCTGGCCTCGCTGCTCGACGGCGTGCTTGGCTTCATCTATCACATCCGTGGCGTGCGCGGCCTCCCCGGCGGCTTCCGCCTCGGCCAGTACAACCTGGTGATCGGGCCGCCCCTCTTCGCGCCGGTCCTGACCGGCATGGTCGGCGTGCTCGGCCTGCTGGCCAGCGCCCTGCGCCGCGAGCAGCTCGGCTGGTTCGAGCGCCGCGCGCCCTCGCTCGCTCAGCTCCGCCGTCTGGGCCGCGTCGACGCGCCCGCGGCCAGCCTGCCCGCCGCGCTGGCCCACGGCGAGTTTCAGCGTGGCATGGCGCTGCTGGCGGCAGGGTTCGCGGCGCTGGCCGGCGGCGAGGCCTATCTCGAGCACCTGCGCGGCAGCTTCAATCGCCGTGTGATGTGGACGCCGATCTGGGTCACGCCGCCCATGGTCGCCGCCGGCATCGCCGCCGCGCTCGACCGCCGCGCCGCCCGGCTCCTCTTGCCGTTCGTCTCGCTGGTGTCGCTCTTCGACGGCGCGCTCGGCTTCCTGCTCCATCTCCAGGGCCTGCAGCGCATGCCCGGCGGGGTGCGCAATCTGCGCTTCAACCTGGTGATGGGCCCGCCGCTCTTCGCGCCGCTCCTCTTCAGCGCCGTGGGGCTGCTGGGGCTGATCGCCACACTGCTGCGCCGAAGGGAAGACGCGTGATCAAGGATCTCTACCCCGGCTGGCGCTCCCTCAGCCAGCGCGGCTACTGGGACGAGGCGACGCGCCGGGTGGTGCTCGACCGCGTCGAGAATGTCCCGCCCTACCGCTTCTTCGATCCGGCGCAGCGGCGCACGCTGGAGGCGCTGGCCGAGCGCGTCGTGCCGCAAGCCCACCGGCCGCCCGAGCGGCGCGTCCCGATCGGCCCCTGGATCGACCAGCTCTGCGCCGGACGCTTCGAGCATGGCACCCGCTACGCCGACATGCCGTCGCAGCGCGAGGCCTGGCGGCTGGGGCTGGCCGGGCTCGACCAGACCGCTCAGGCCCACTACAACGCCGGCTTCGCCGACCTGGACGCGCCCCACCAGGACACGGTGCTGCGCATGGTCGCCGCGGGAAATCCGCTGGGCGACGCCTGGCTCGAGCTGCCCGCCCGGCGCTGGTGGGAAGTGCTGGCCCTGGCCCAGATCACCGGCGTCTACTACGCCCATCCCTACGCCTGGGACGAGATCGGCTGGGGTGGCCCGGCCTACCCGCGCGGCTACTACGCGCTGAACCACGGCGCGCCCGAGCCCTGGGAGCCGCGCCAGCAGGGCGGCTACCGCGAGGAGGAGTTGCGCTCACCGTGAGACTGCACGTCAATCTGGCCTCCAACTGGCTGCTCGACGTCGAGATGAAGGAGTACCGCCCGGCCGAGGAGGTCGACTTCTGCATCGTCGGCACCGGCGCCGGGGGCGGCGTGCTGGCCCAGCGGCTGGCGCGCGACGGCTTCTCGGTGGTGGCGCTGGATGCCGGCCCCTGGCACGACAGCGAGCACGACATGGTGTCGGACGAAGCCGGCTCGGGGCCGCTCTATTGGAACGACATCCGCGTCAGCGGCGGCAGCGAGCCGCTGGAGTTCGGCGCCAACAACTCCGGCCGCGGGGTCGGCGGCAGCACCATCCACTTCGCCGCCTTCATGCCCCGCCTGCACCCCTCCGACTTCCGCGTGCGCACGCTGGACGGCGTGGCGGCCGACTGGCCGCTCGACTACGCCGACCTGGCGCCGTACTACGCGCGGATGGAGCGCGAGTACCCGGTCACCGGCCCGGCGCTCTACCCCTGGGGCGCGCCGCACGGCTACCCCTACGCGTCGCTGGAGGCGGGCACGGCGGGGCAGATGCTGATCAAAGGCTGTGTCGCGCTGGGTATCCCGGTGGTGGCCGGTGGGCCGGTCGGCATCCCGGCCGGGCGAGTCGGCAAGCGCCCGCACTGCATCATGCGCGGCTTCTGCCTGCTCGGCTGCAAGGTCGGCGCCAAGAGCAGCACCCTGGTCAGCTTCATCCCCGACGCCATCGCGCACGGCGCCGAGATCCGGAGCAGTTGCATGGCCTTCGACGTCCCGCTGGATGACGACGGCCGCGCCCGCGGCGTGCGCTACTACCGCACGCTGGACGATGGGCAGGTCATCGAGGAGGAGCAGCGCGCGCGATCGGTGGTGGTGGCGGGCTACGCCATCGAGTCCCCCCGGCTGCTCTTGGAGTCGACCTCGGCGCGTTTCCCCGACGGGCTGGCCAACTCCAGTGGGCTGGTCGGCAAGTTCCTGATGGCCCAGGCCGCGCCGGTCGTCTGGGGCCGCTTCGAGGAGCCAATCCGGCAGTACAAAGCGCCGCCTGCCTGCGCGCTGACCGAGGAGTTCTACGAGACCGATCCGCACAACGACTTCGTGCGCGGCTATGCCCTGCAATCGGTCGCGCCGCTGCCGATCGCCATGGCCCACCTGCTGACCGAGAGCGGCTACTGGGGCGAGGCGCTGCTCCAGCGCATGCAGCTCTACAACCACTACGCCTGCCTGGGCGTGCTGGGCGAGATCCTGCCGGACGAGCGCAACTTCGTCGCGCTCGATCCGGAGGTCAAGGACCAGTACGGCCTGCCCGCGCCGCGCGCCGAGTTCAATCTCTTCCCCAACGACCTCAAGTTGATGGAGGCGGGTACGGCGCGCGCCGAGGCGGTGCTGCGCGCGGCGGGCGCGGTCGAGGTGGGCTTCGTGCGCCGCTACGCGCACCTGGTCGGCACCTGCCGCATGGGCTTCAGCCCGCGTGACTCGGTGGTCGATCAGTACTGCCGCGCCTGGGACGTGCCCAACCTCTTCGTCTGCGACGGCAGCGTCTTGCCTACCCAGGGCTCGTCCAATCCGGGACTGACCATCTCGGCGCTGGCGGCGCGCACGGCGGAATGGATCCGCGACCACGCCCCCAACGGCGAGCTGAGCCATCGCCCGCAAGCCGAGCCGCCGGTGCTCCACGGCTCTCCCGGCCGCGCCGCCAAGCTCTGGTCGATGCTCGGCTGGATCGCGCGCTCGGAGCAAGAGCCGGCCGGCGCGGTGGCGGATTGGGAGCAGGACGAGGGGGAGGGGCGATGATCGACGAGGTTGAGTGCCTTCAAGGACGGATCCTTCGACTGCGCTCAGGCTGACAATGTGAGATTTGTGGCCTTTCGGACGAGGTGAATCGCCATCGTCCGCCCCCTCCTAACCCTGTCATCCTGAGCGCAGTCGAAGGATCCGTCCCTCATGAGCGTCCAGTCGTAGTCGGTAGGCTCAGAGCCCCCTACTCCCGCATCGGCACGCGCAGGCCGAACTCGTCGGCGGCCTCCAGCGCCTCCTCGTAGCCGGCGTCGGCGTGGCGCAGGACGCCGGTGCCGGGGTCGGTGAGGAGGACGCGCCCCAGCTTGCGCTCGGCCCGCTCGCTGCCGTCGGCCACCACCACCATGCCGGCGTGGATGCTGTAGCCGATGCCGACCCCGCCACCGTGATGCACGCTGATCCAGCTCGCGCCGGCCGCCGTGTTGACCAGGGCAGTTAGGATGGGCCAGTCGGCGATGGCGTCCGAGCCGTCGCGCATCGCCTCGGTCTCGCGGTAGGGCGAAGCGACCGAGCCGGCGTCGAGGTGGTCGCGCCCGATCACGATCGGCGCCGACAGCTCGCCCTCGCGCACCATGCGGTTGAACTCCAGCCCGGCGCGGTGCCGCTCGCCGTAGCCGAGCCAGCAGATGCGCGCCGGCAGCCCCTGGAAGGGCACGCGCTCGCGTGCCAGCCGCAGCCAGCGCTGCAGCGCCTCGTCCTCGGGGAAGAGGCGCGCGATCGCCGCGTCGGTGCGGTAGATATCCTCCGGGTCGCCGGAGAGCGCCGCCCAGCGGAAGGGGCCCTTGCCGCGGCAGAAGAGGGGCCGGATGAAGGCCGGCACGAAGCCGGGGTAATCGAAGGCGTCCTTCACCCCCGCCAGCAGCGCCTGCCCGCGCAAATTGTTGCCGTAGTCGAAGACGACCGCGCCCTCCTGCTGAAAGGCCAGCATGGCGCGCACGTGCGCGGCCATGCTGGCCAGGCTGCGCTCGGTGTAGAGCGCGGGGTTCTGCTCGCGGAGCAACTGCGCGTCCTCAAACGAGATCTCGGCCGGAATATAGCCGCCCAGCGGGTCGTGCGCCGAGGTCTGATCGGTGACGATGTCCGGCTTGAAGCCGCGCTTGACCAGTTCGGGGAAGACCTCGGCGGCGTTGCCCAGCAGCGCGACCGAGAGCGCCTCGCCGCGCTCCCGCGCCCCCTCGACCAGCCGCAGCGCCTCGTCCAGATCCTCGCTCGCGGTGTCGCAATAGCCGAGCTGCACCCGGCGCGCGATGCGCTCGGGGTCGGCCTCGACGACCAGCGCCACGCCGCCGTTCATGGTCACAGCCAGCGGCTGGGCGCCACCCATGCCGCCGAGCCCGGCGGTCAGCACCAGCCGGCCCGAGAGCGTGCCGCCGAAGTGCTGGCGGGCGGCCTCGGCGAAAGTCTCGTAGGTGCCCTGCAGGATGCCCTGGGTGCCGATGTAGATCCAGCTCCCGGCGGTCATCTGGCCGTACATCGTCAGGCCGAGTTGCTCCAGCTCGCGGAACTGCTCCCAGTTGGCCCAGTTGGGCACCAGCATCGCGTTGCTGATCAGCACGCGCGGCGCGTCCTCGTGGGTGCGCAGCACCCCGACCGGCTTGCCCGACTGCACCAGCAGCGTCTCGTCGTTCTCCAGCCGCTCCAGCTCGCGCACGATGGCGTCGAAGGCCGCCCAGCTTCGCGCCGCGCGCCCGGTGCCGCCGTAGACCACCAAATCGTCGGGCCGCTCGGCCACTTCCTGATCGAGGTTGTTCATCAGCATGCGCAGCGCGGCCTCCTGCTCCCAGCCGCGGCAGCGCAGCTCCGTGCCGCGCGGCGCCCGCACCGGCCGCGGCCCGCTCGGGCGCTGCTGCTCGTCGTGCTTCTCAGTCGTCATCAGAAAGCCTCTCCAGAACCGTTTGTACCGTCATAGGCTGCGGTGCTCCGCCCGCTGTAGGGGCAGGCCCCCGTGCCTGCCACCCATGGCCCACCACATGGCCCGTTGTTCACCGCTCACGTTCTCCCTATCTCCGTTGCCAATGCGTGGGACCACGAGGGCGGCCACGGGGGGCCGCCCCTACAACGGGTGTCGTGTAGGCGAGACGCTGTAGCCCGCCATCCCTCACGACACCGTCTGGTCGGCGAGCCGGAACTCCCCGGCGGCGATCAATGCCGCGGCCTGCTCGATGTCGGGCGCCAGCGGGCGGTCGTGGGTCAGCGGCGGCACCACCGCGCGCAGCCGCGTGACCGCCTCGACCACGCCCCGCCCGGCCCGCAGCGGCGCGTGCTGCTCGACGCCCTGCGCGCCGCAGAGCAACTCGATCGCGACCACGCGCGTCACGTTGGCGATGATCTGCGCCGCGCCTCTGGCCGCGATCGGCCCCATGCTGACGTGGTCCTCCATGCCCGCCGAGGTCGGGATCGAGTCGACGCAGGCCGGGTGGGCCAGCACCTTGTTCTCCGAGACCAGCGCGGCGGCGGTGTACTGCGCCACCATGAAGCCCGACTCGATCCCCGGTGACGGCGCCAGGAAGGGCGGCAGGCCGCTGCGCGCCGGGTCGAGCATCAGGTAGGTGCGCCGCTCGGAGATGCTGCCGGCCTCGGCCACCGCCAACTTCAGGAAGTCCAGCGCCAGCGCCACCGGCTGGCCGTGGAAGTTGCCCCCCGAGAGCACGCGCCCGCTGCCGGGGAAGACGAGCGGGTTGTCGGTGGCGCTGTTGCACTCGATCTCCAGCACGCGGCGCACGTAGCCGAGCGCGTCCCAGGAGGCGCCCAGCACCTGCGGCGTGCAGCGCAGCGAGTAGGGGTCCTGCACGCGCGGGTCGAGCTTGGGGTCGCGGTGCGAGGCCAGGATCTCGCTCCCGGCCAGCAGCGCCCGCAGCCGGGCCGCGACGCGCGCCTGGCCGGGCTGCGGCCGCACCGCCTGGATCTCGGCGTCGAAGGCGGTGTCGGTGCCGCGCAGCGCCTCCAGGCTGGTCGCCGCCGCCACCTCGGCCGACTCCAGCAGC
Organism: Thermomicrobiaceae bacterium; assembly: GCA_035693105.1. Taxonomy (GTDB): domain Bacteria; phylum Chloroflexota; class Chloroflexia; order Thermomicrobiales; family Thermomicrobiaceae; genus DASSHC01. Next base: position 17,038 of record DASSHC010000419.1, read on the forward strand.
ACCTCGGCGTCGTGCAGCGCCAGCACGCCGATGGCGGTCATCTGCTGCGTGCCGTTGATCAGCGCCAATCCCTCCTTGGCGCTGAGGGACAGCGGCTCCAGCCCGGCGCGCGCCAGCGCCTCGGTGCCGGGCAGCACGTTGGGATCGTCGCCCAGCGTGGCCACGCCCTCGCCGATCAGCACCAGCGAGAGGTGCGCCAGCGGCGCCAGGTCGCCGCTGGCCCCGACCGAGCCCTGGGCCGGCACCTGGGGCGTGACGCCGGCGTTGAGCAGGTCGAGCAGGCGCTCCACCACCACCGGCCGCACGCCGGAGTAGCCCTTGGCCAGGGCGTTGGCGCGCAAGAGGAGCATGGCGCGCACGACGTCGCGCGGCAGGGCGGGGCCGGTGCCGGCGGCGTGCGAGCGCAGCAGGTTGCGCTGCAGGGGGGCGAGCTGGTCGTCGGGGATCGAGACGCGGCTCAGCTCGCCGAAGCCGGTGTTGACGCCGTAGACCGTCGTGCCCTCCGCCAGGATGCGCTCGATCAGCGCGCGTGAGGCCGCGATCGCCGCGCCCGCCACCGGCGCCAGCGCCACCGGCGCCCCCTGGCGCGCCACGCGCACCACCTCGTCGAGCGTCAGATGCTCGCCGTCGATCCGAATCGCTCTTGGCGCGCCCGCCGCGTGCCCCGCCTGGCCGTCGCCGGGAGCTCTCCCTGGTTGTTGCATGCTGGTCCTGACTCTCTAGCTGATCGTGCGCGAGCCGAATCGTCGTGGCGGGTGTGCGGTCAGCCCGCGATCCAACCGGCCGCACCGGTTTCTCCCAAGTTTAAGGTACTTGACGCCGCTTTGCCGCAAGATAGGACCGAGTGGACGGCGGCGCGCATGCGGCGAGGAGCGAGCGATGACGACGAGCAAGACCGGGCGACGCTGGCTGGTGGGGCCCGAGGACGGCGCCGAGCACCTGCTGCTGGACCGGCTGGAGCTCCGGACCGGGCGGGTGGTCGGCCTGCACAAGCACGACGGCGAGGAGGCCCACGTCGTACTGAGCGGCACGGTGCGCTTCTACGTGGACGGCGTGCTGCGCGTCTGCGGCCCCGGCGAGGTCGGCTTCGCGCCGATCGGCAGCGAGCACGGCTTTCGCGCGTTGAGCGACGCCGCGCTCGTCACCGTGCGCGAGCAGCGGCTGGGCAGCATCGCGATCCTGCTGGAGCCGGACGGCAGCCGGCGCGAGATTCCGATCTACCGCAACGGCCCGCCCTGGTCGAACGAGCCGCCCGCAGGCACCGACGTCACCCCGAACGCGGAGATCGAGGCGATCTACCGCACCACCGCCCACCTGATCTAGCGCGCCGGGCAGGCCATTGGCGTGAGCGTCGCTGGGTGGTGGCCATCCTGGGAGTGCGGGTGC
>DASSHC010000420.1:0-5577 GCA_035693105.1 Thermomicrobiaceae bacterium
CTAGCAGACGAAGCCTGGTGAAACAGGCTAGGAGCGAGATGGCGTACGCCAGGTTATTGCCGCAAACGCCATCAAGACTCCCGCCATTGACGCGCGAGGGATTGTTTGGTCTGTAACCCGCCGCCACTCAGTGCCTGTCGCTGGTGCCGTTCGAGGATGTCGTGATGCTGGGCTGGGCGGAGGCTTCGGCGACGTCGGCGACTTCGGCTTCCTCGGGCGTGCTAAAGCGGGTGAGGGAGGCGACGCGGTCGCCATCCTGCACGCGCATGATGCTGACGCCCTGTGTCTGGCGCCCGATCTGCGAGATCTGGTCCGCCTGCACGCGGATCACCATACCCCGCCCGGTGATCAGCATGATCTGGTCGCCGGGGTCCACCACCCGCGCCGCCGCGATCGGGCCGTTGCGCTCACTCAGCTTCATGGCGCTCACGCCGTAGCCACCACGCCCTTGCAGCCGGAACTCCTCGATCGCGGTGCGCTTGCCGTAGCCGTTGCTCGAGACGACCAGCAGGTCGGCCTCGGGCCGCGCGACCTCCGCCGCGATGACCCGGTCGCCATCCTCCAGCCGCACGCCGTTCACGCCGGCCGCCGGGCGGCCCATCGCGCGCACGTCGCTCTCCTCGAAGCGGATCGCCTGGCCGCGCTCGGTGACCAGGATGATCTGGTTCTCGCCGCTGGTCATGCGCACCCAGGCCAGCTCGTCGTCGTCGTCCAGCCCGATGGCGATCATGCCGGTCGAGCGCACTGAAGAGAACTGGTCGAGGCTGGTGCGCTTGACGCGTCCGTGGCGGGTGCACATGAAGAGGTAGTCGGCGCTGGTGAAGTCGTGCACCGGCAGCATCGTCGTGATCGTTTCGTCGGGCTGCAGGCCAACCAGATTGATCACCGGGATACCCTTGGCGGTGCGGCTGGCGTCGGGGATCTCGTAGACCTTCAACTGGAAGACCCGGCCGCGGTTAGTGAAGAAGAGGAGGCTGTCGTGGGTGTTGGCCAGCACGATGTGCTGCACCCCGTCCTCCTCGCGCAGCGCCATCCCGGTCACGCCCCGGCCGCCGCGGTGCTGGGTGCGGTAGGTGTCGTCGGGCAGCCGCTTGATGTAGCCGCGGTTGGTGATCGTCACCAGCACGCGCACCTCGGGGATCAGATCCTCGTCGCTGATCTCGCCCGAGAGATCCTGGACCTGGGTGCGGCGCTCGTCGCCGAAGCGCTGGCGCAGGTCGACGATCTCCTGCCGGATCACCGCCAGGATCTTGGCCGGGTCGGCCAGCAACCCCTCCAGCTCGGTGATCTCGCGCAGCAGTTCGCGGTACTCCTCCTCGATGCGGCGCCGCTCCAGCGCGGCCAGCCGGCGGAGCTGCATCTCCAGGATGGCGTTGGCCTGCGCCTCGGTCAACCCGAAGCGCGCGATCAGGCCGCTCCGCGCGACATCGGCGGTGCGCGACTCGCGAATGGTGCGGATCACCTCGTCCAGGTGGTCGAGCGCGATCTTGAGCCCCTCGGCCAGATGGGCGCGGCGGCGGGCGCGCCGCAGGTCGAACTGGGTGCGGCGGCGCACGACATCCTCGCGGTGCTCGATGTAGAGCTGCAGCACGCGCCGTAGCCCGAGCACGCGCGGCTGGCTGCCGTGCTCCACCAGCGCCAGCATGTTGACGCCAAAGGTGGTCTGCAGCGACGTGTGCTTGAAGAGGGCGTTGAGCACGCGCACCGGCTGGGCGTCGCGCTTGAGCTCGATCACGATGCGCATGCCGGTACGATCGGACTCGTCGCGCAGGTCGTGGATGCCGTCGAGGCGGCCGAGCTTGACATACTCGGCGATCTTCTCGATCAGGGTGGCCTTGTTGACCTGATAGGGCAGCTCGGTGACGATGATCTGGAAGCGGTTGCCGCGCGTCGACTCCTCGATGAAGGCGCGGGCGCGCACCACGATCCGGCCCCGGCCGGTGGCGTAGGCGGCGCGAATCCCCTCGCGGCCCAGGATGATCCCGCCGGTCGGGAAATCGGGCCCCTGCACGATTCCCAGCAGGTCGTCGAGGGTGGCCCCGGGGTTGTCGATCAGGCAGACCAGGCCGTCGCAGACCTCGCTCAGGTTGTGCGGCGGGACGTTGGTCGCCATGCCGACCGCGATGCCGGAGGCGCCGTTGATCAGGAAATTGGGCAGCTTGGCGGGCAGTACGGTCGGCTGCGTCGTGGTGTTGTCGTAGTTCGGCTCGAAGGGAACGGTCTGGCGATCGATGTCCTGCAGCAGCTCGTCGGCGATGGCGGCCAGTCGCGCCTCGGTGTAGCGCATGGCCGCCGGCGCGTCGCCGTCGACGGAGCCGTAGTTCCCCTGGCCGTCGACCAGCGGGTAGCGCAGCGAGAAGGGCTGCACCATGCGCGCCAGCGCGTCGTAGACCGCGGTGTCGCTGTGCGGGTGGTACGACTTCAGGACCTCGCCGACGATGCCGGCGCTCTTGCGATACTTGACGCTGGAGCGCAGCCCCATCTCGTGCATGCCATAGAGGATGCGGCGCTGCACCGGCTTCAGCCCGTCGCGCACGTCCGGCAGCGCGCGCTGCACGATGACGCTCATGGCGTAATCGAGGTAGGAGCGGCGCATCTCCGAATCGATGTCGATGGGACGGACGAGCCCGATGTCGCCCACGTCTTCACGGTCCACGAGCTGGAACCTCCCTAGCGTGGTCTGTACTGCCACGTGCAACTAAACAATTGTACCATTTGGGACGTGTCCGTGCCGGATGGCTTGACATAAGCGGTCGGCGCGCTCGACGCCGGTTGGGCGACCGTACGAGGGCTTGCGGCGAGAAGGGAGCGGGCTTGTCCGGCGAGCGCTGCCTGATTTTCCAGCGCGACGGCAGCATGCTGCTGGAGACCGCCTCGCCTGGCTTCGCGGCGGCGCGCGATGCTCTCAGGCGCTTTGCCGAGCTGGTGCAGAGCGCTGGCGGCTATCACGTCTACCGGCCCACGGAGGTCACCCTCTGGGGCGCGGCGGCCTCTGGCTTCGACGCCCGGCAGATCGTCGCGGTGCTGGAGCGCTACGGCCTTCACCCGCCACCGCGCGCGCTGATCGCCCGCATTCAGGAGCTCTCCGCGCGCTACGGGCTGCTGAGGCTGGAGGGCGCACCCGCCGCCCTGCAGTTAACCAGCGATGACGCCGGGCTGGTTCGGCGGCTGGCCGGCGAGCTGGGGCTGGAAGAGAGCGGCGGCGGCTTCGCGGTTCCCGACGAGCGGCGCGGGGCGGTCAAGCGGGCGCTGGCCGAGCGGGGCTACCCGGTGCTCGACCAGGCGGCGCTGGCCGCGGCCGAGGCGGTCGACTTCACGCTGCGGCCCGAGGTGCGCCTGCGCTCCTACCAGCGCGAGGCGGTGGAGCGCTTCGTGGCGCTCGGCTGGCCGGGCGCGGTGGTGCTCCTCCCCTGCGGCGCCGGCAAGACGGTGGTCGGGGTGGCCAGCGCGGCGGCGCTCGGGGTACGCACGCTGGTGGTCACGCCCAGTCGCACCATCGGCGAGCAGTGGGTCGAGCACCTGCGGCGCCTGACGACATTGCCGGCGCGGCAGGTTGGCGTCTTTCGCCGGGGCGTCGTGCCGCTGGCGGCTACGGTCGTCACCTATCAGGCGCTGACGGCGCGCGGCGGCGCCGGACTCGCCGAGCTGCTCGACCTGCCCTGGGGCCTGGTGATCTACGACGAGGTCCACACCCTGCCGGCGGACGTCTTCCGCCAGAGCGCGGCGCTCCAGTCGCGTCGCCGCCTCGGGCTGACGGCTACGCTGGTGCGTGAGGATGGGCGAGAGCGCGAGGTCTTCGCGCTGGTCGGGCCGCCCGCCTTCGCCGCTCCCTGGCGCGAGCTGGAACGCCAGGGCTGGATCGCGCCGGTCGACTGTGTCGAGGTGCGCGTCGGCCCGCCGCAGGGGCGCGAGCCGACCCCGGCTCGCCTGCTGGCGGCCAAGCTGGCCGCGGCCCGTGCCCTCCTGGCGCGCCATCCCGAGTCGCCGGCGCTCCTGATCGCGCACCGTCTGCAGGAGGTCGCGGCCTTGGCCCACGCCTGTGAAGCGCCGCTGATCACCGGCGAGACGCCGGCGGAGGAGCGGCGCCGGCTCTACGACGCCTTTCGCCGCGGCGAGATCGGGCGGCTGGCGGTCTCGCGCGTAGCCAATGCCGGCGTCGATCTCCCCGGCGCCGCGCTGCTGGTGCAGCTCTCGGGCGCCTTCGGCTCGCGCCAGGAGGAGGCGCAGCGCGTTGGACGGTTGCTGCGGCCGAAAGCGGACGGCGAACCAGCCCGCTTCTACAGCCTGGTCGGCGTGGGAGAAGGTACGCGCGAGCGCGAGTTCGCCGCCCGCCGCCAGCGCTTCCTGGTCGATCAGGGCTATCGCTATCGTGTGATCGAGGCGGGAGAGCTGTAGGCGTTCTCTGTCTCAGCGTCCTCCTGCCAGATGCGCTGCAGGACCGCCCATTGGCCCGGGGCGCTGGCGATCATCCGCTCCAGGGTTCGGGCCATGCGCATGGTGTTGTCGCGCAGGTCCGCCTCTTTGTCGCCGGTGCGGGCCAGCTCCAGCGGCGCCGCGATGCGCACCAGCGAGCGGCGGCTGGAGAGCCGCACGGTGTAAGCGGGGATCAGCGGCGTGCCGGTGCGGGCGGCCAGCTCGACCGGGCCAGTCGGGAGTGAGGCGGGCCGGCCGAAAAATTCCACCCGCATCCCCCGATGCAGCACGTCGCGGTCGCCGGCCAGGATCAGCACGCCGTCGTTGCGCAGGAGTCGCAGAATCGGCAGCGCCGCCTGCCGCCCCGGCGGGATGACCCCGATCCCGAGCGCCGAGCGCAGCCGGGCCATGAACTGGAAGAGCGGCTCGGGATGCACGTGCTCGACCACTAGCACCGCGGGCCGGCCCAGCGCGCCCGGATATTGCGCCACCACACCGAAGTTGCCCAGGTGGGCGGAGAGGATGATCGCCCCGCGCCCGGCCGCGAAGGCCCCCTCCAGATGCTCCTGTCCTTCCACCTCCAGCAGGTGGAGCAACCGGTCGCGGTCGACGGTGCTCAGGCGCAGCAGGTCGTAGTAGTTCATTACGACGGTGGTGAAGACGCCGAGCGCGCGGCGGTAGAGCGTGCGCCGGCTGGCGCCGGGCGCGACGTGGCACTGGTTGTCGAGCACGGCACGCCGCGCCTCGCGGTTCAGGCAGAGGAGGGCCAGGCCAACCAGGCGGCAGATAGCGTAACCGGCGCCGGCCGGAAGGATCGGCGTGAGCAGCATGCCAAGTCGCAGCGCGCGCAGCGTCCACATCGCCGGGTCTCAGCCCGCGCCGCGGAATTCGGGCAGGCCGGCCTCGGCCGGCACCGGCCACAGCGCCCGCGCGCAGCGCCACTGGTCCACGAAGCGCCGCACGGCATCCTCGGCGTGGCCGGTGAGCTCGTGCGGCGCGGTGACAGGCCGGACCTCCAGCAGCAGACTCCGCCCGCCGGGGCGCAGGATAAGAGTGGCGAGCCAGGCGGGGAATGCCTCGGGAGGCGGGAAGTTGAGCCGCGCCGGCGCGCGAAAGAAGTCGAGCTTGGTGAGACCGGGCGCGTCGTCGTCGAGGAGCGTGACG
>DASSHC010000421.1:0-7515 GCA_035693105.1 Thermomicrobiaceae bacterium
CGGCTGGCTGGTGACGCGCGAGACCAGCACGGCCAGGCCGAGGACGAGGAGTAGGCCGAGCACCAGCCGCAGCGCGGCCCAGCGCCAGCCGAGTGTCAGCGCCAGGAAGCCGAGCACGGCCGGGTTCAGCGTCGGGTTGCCCAGGAAGAAGGCGACGGCCGCGCCGGGTGACGCGCCGCTTCTGCGCAGCCCGGTGACCACCGGGGCCGAGCAGCAGGTTCACATCATGCCCGGCAAGGCGAGCACGCCGCCCAGCGCCGTGCCGCGCAACGAGCGCGAGCCGAGCAGGCGCATCAGCCAGTCGCGGGGGAGCAGCGCTTCGATGGTGGCGGCCAGGATCAGGCCGAGGAGGAGCGCTTGCCAAACCGAGGTGAAGTAGGTGGTGGTGTAGCTGACGGCGGCGTGGACCGAGGGCGCGGGCGGGGCGGCCGACTTGCCTGAGAGGATCGAGGTGCCAAGCGCGTGCGTGGCGGCGGCCCGGGCCAGCTTGTGCGCGTAGGGATTCCACTTGACGATGTAGAGCCCAACCGCTGCGATGGCCAGGAAGATGCCGGCGCTGACGATCGCATCCGACCGCCTCAACACCGCTCGTTGCATGCCCGCCTCCCGTTCATCTCATCCGATCCGATGCCGGCCACCGAGCCGTGCGCGTGCGCCTGCCTGAGCCCCGCGCAGTAGCTGCAACCACGACGGCAGGAGAATGCTTCCCCACCGCGGGGTCGCCGCGAGCGCCGCGCGGCTACTCCTCCACCTCCCCCAGGCCGAGCGCACGACGAGACGCCGCGGCCCGGGCGTGCCGGCCCGGCAGCGCGTGGAGCGCGGCGAACCCGGCCAGAAACGGGAGCCAGAAGGTGACGCCGCGATAGGCCAGCACGACCGGCACGGCACGCATCATCGGCACCCCGAAGCTCATCAGCACCGCGATCGTCGCCGCCTCGGACGAGCCGACACCCTGCGGCGTGACCGCCACGACGCTGAAGAGGACGCTGATCGAGAAGATGACCACCAGCGGCACCGCGCCGATCGCCCCGGCTCCAGGGAATGCGCGCAGCGTCGTCGCCAGCACCAGCAACTGCAGCGCGTCGGTCGCCACGGCGTGCCCCCACGGGCGCAGCAGCCGCCGGCCGCCCAGCCGGATCACCTGGGCCGCCTGCCCGAGCCGCGTGCCGAATTGCCGCGCCCGGTCGGCTTCGATCAGCCCCCGGCGCCGCACACGGCCGGCGAGGCGATCGAGCCGGGCCGCGCCGCCACCCAACAGCTCACCCACATAGCGGGGGTGCCGGCCGGCCAGAACGAGCCCCAGGCTCACCAGGCTGGTCGCGCCCAGCAGCAGAGCGGCCGCGGCCAGGTGGTAGAGGCGCAACCTGCCGTCGCCGGCCAGGACGGCGAGGCTGAAGATCAAGGGGATGCTGAACCAGACGAGATTGAGCCAGAGCCGGAGGAGGTTGATCAACACCACCCGGCTGGTATCCAGCCCACGCTGGCCGGCGTCTTCGAGGAAGAGCGGTACCGCGCCGAGGCTGGCCGACGGCGTGGCGAAGTTGACGAAGTTGCTGGCCAGCACGAGTGGGGCGAGCTGGCGCAGACTGGCCGGCAAGCGCAGCAGCCGGTAGAGCGACTGATAGAGGGCCATCTGGTTCACGAACCAGCCGGCTTCGAGCAGCAGCGCCAGCGCCAGCCAGCCGGGGCGTCCGCCCCGCAACGTCGCGAGCATGTCCGTGATATCGCCGCGCTGCGCCAGGAGGAGCACGATGCAGAGCAGGCTGAGCACGGCCACACCCAGGCGCAGGGCCGGCGAGCGCGCGGCTGCTTCAGCGCCGGACGCTGCATCTCGGGTGCGTTGCCGAGCGTGATCCGGTGTCGGCACGGGCGCCTGCGGCACGCCCTGTCACCTTCCCATCAGCTGGAGCAGCAATCGGGCGAGCCGGTTGCCCCGCTCGGCCGCCGGCCGCAGCCGCGGGGCAAGCACCCGGCGGTCGAGGCTCAAACGGCGGTCGGAGGGGGTGAGCAGGACGAACGCGTTCGCCGCCAGGATCGCCAGGTAGATCGCGGGACCCTCCGGCGTGCCGGCCATCGCCAGCAGCAGGTCGCCCGCGTGCAGCGTGCCGAGCACGGCGCCCGCGCGCTTGAGCAGGCCGAAGACCAGTGAGATGCCGATCGCGACCTCCAGCAAGAAGAGGAGCCAGCCGAAGAGGGTGAAGTGCGGGATGGCGACCTTGCGCACGATGGTGCCGATGAAGCCGAACGTCGGATGCTCGGCGGCCTGCCGCAGGGCGTAGAGTAGCCCGCGCGGCTGGTCCCGCCCGAAGCTGGGCGGCAGCTTCCAATGTTGCTCCCAGAGCCAGTAGAGGCCGACCCCGACGCGGACGACGGCGAGCGCCCAGTAGGCCCAGCTCGGCAGCGCCGCGCGGCGGGAGGTGGTCGTGGTGTCGGCTGCGTGCACGATGGTCCGTCACCCTTCCCGGCGGCGCACCGCCTGGCTCGCTCACTGAGGTATACGCGGCGGGACCGCAAACAGTTGACCCGCGCGTGATTTGCCGCCCGCGCCCCTAGCGCCGCGGGCGGTAGAGCCGGGCCAGGCGCTCGGCGGGGATGCCGAGGCGGAAGAGGAGGCTGATAACCCAGATCAGCGCGACCGTTCTCAGCCAGCCCTGCTGGCGGTGCCGGCGCGCGGAGGTCGTCACCGCCGCCGCGACGATCACGAGCTTCCCCTGCCGTCGCAGGCGGCCGAGGATCTCCAGGTCCTCCATCACGCTCCAGTCACGAAAACCGCCGGCACGCAGAAAGGCCGCCCGCCGCACGAACATCGCCTGGTCGCCGTAGAAGCTCTTGAGCAGTCGCGAGCGCAGGTTGACGCCGGCGGCGACGAGCCGGGCGGCCCGGCTGGGGTCATCCAGCCGCAGTTGGAAGGCGCCGGCGACGACGCCGGGATCGGCCAGCACGGCCGCGATCGCGGCGGCGGCGTCGCCCGGCAGGAGCGTATCGGCGTGCAGGAAGAGGAGCACCTCGCCGGTCGCCTGCTTGGCCGCCTGGTTGAGCGCGGCGCCGCGCGTCGCGCTGGACCGCAGCACCCGAGCGTAGCGGCCGGCGATCTCGGCGGTGGCGTCGCCGCCGGCGTCGACCACCATCAACTCGTGGGGTGACAGGACCTGCTGGACTCGCGCCAGCGTGGCCGCGATGACGGCGGCCTCGTTGTAGGCCGGCACGATGACCGAGATCGCCGGCCCCACCGTCAGCCCAGCTCCTCAAGCTGCTCCAGCAGCGCCGACGTGCGCGGCAGGTCCGCCCCGCTCCCCGACGCGAGCAGCGCGCGTAGGCGCCGCAAGTCGTGCTGGTCGTCGACGTCGAATTCGCCCGGCAGCAGGGCGTGCGACAGACCGAGCTGGTCGCACAAGCCGATGGTCTGCCGCAGCACCGAGGCGGTACTCATGGTGATTGGGGTGAAGAGGTCGTGGCTGGGCGCGCGCTGGCCGATGAGATAGTAGCCGCCGTCCTCGGTCGGCCCGAGCACCACGTCGCAAGCGTCGAGCGCCGCAAACGCCTGGGTGAGGTGCTCGAGCGGCAGGTGCGGCGAATCGGAGCTGATGACGACGACGCGCCGGCAGCCGGCCGCGTCGAGGCGCGCGAAGATCGCCCGCAGGGCGCCGGCCAGCTTTTCGCAGCCGCTGGGGAAGCAGCGGGTGCCCGGGGGGAAGAGCGCGGCGGGGTCGCCCGCAACCGGGGCGAAGGCCCAGGCATGGGGCCACGGAAATTGCCGCAACCGCTCTTCGAGATCGAGCAGCATCGCACGGTAGAGCGCGGCGCTGCGCGCCATGCCGATCGCCTGCCCCAGCCGCGTCTTCACCCGCCCGGGCGTCGGGTACTTCGCGACGACGACCAGCAGTTCAGGTGCGGTCACGGTGGTGGCCATCGACTCGCATACGTGCCGCCTCGGGAAGGATCCCTCGACCGCGCTCGGGATGACAGGGGTAGGTTTGAGGCGGACGACCACGACTTGCGGTAGTCGTCGGCCACATCCTTAGCCCTGTCATCCTGAGCTGAGTCGAAGGATCCGTCCTCACCCACCGACGTGGCCGCGACTGGCTCACGCGATCAGTTCCGCGGCCAGCCGGGCGGCCAGCGAACGGGCGAGTACCACCGGGCCGCCGAAGGCCGCGCGGGCGGCGGCGGCCATCTCCAGCGAGTAGCCGAAGCAGTCCATGAAGAGAATGCCGGCTCCGGCCTCGCGCACGCCGGCAGCGGATCGGCGGATCGCCTCCAGCGGCTCGGGCACGTAGGGGTTGGCCGCGGCCAGGATCACGTCGTCGTGCCCCAGCGCGCGCCACTTGGCCTGCCCCTGATCGAGCTGGGCCACCAGCGGCTCCAGCGCGCCGATGCGCTCGCCCGCGGCCAGCCCGGCCACCGCACCGTAGAGCGCGGCCTGCGGCTGGCAGAGCGGCCGCTGGTGCGTGAAGCGCGGGAAGGCGCCGGTGCACATCAAGAGCGTGGCGCCCGCCTCGTCCTCCGCCTCCAGTTGCTCGATCCGCGCCTGCAGCCGATCGAGGATGGCGGCTTTGCCGAGCTGGACGGAGCTGCCGTCGGCCAGCATGGTGATCAGGTGGTAGTCGCCGGGCTTGGGCGCCAGGCGGTCGATCTCCGCGCGGCTGAGGCCATCGAGAGCGCCGCGCTCGACCACGCGCACGCCCGGGCCGACGATCGCCTGCACATCGCGCGTCAGCCCGTCGGCTCGGGGCGACTGCCCAATCGTCAGGACGCCGAGGATACGCATGGCACAACTCCTCCCAGGATTCGTCGCGGCTTCGGTCACGTGCCGCCCGCGCCGCGCTCTCAGTGTAGCCCCTCGCGCGCCCGGCGTGCAGCGCGACGTGATTTGCAGTGCGAGGCGGGCAATGCGCAGCACCTGGCGGCGAGATGACCGCGTCGCGCAGCCCGCCAATTTCACCTGGCCCGTGGGTCGCGGCTCGGCTCAGGTTGCCGCCGAGAGGGTCTTTCGTACTACGATTGTTCTGGCAGGTCTTGTACAATGGATGCTGTGGTCCTATTCTAAATGAGTTGATGTTCAATTGTTTGTGCCCCCCGCAGAGTTGTCAGCCGGGACGTACGCGAGCTGGCTCATACTCAAAGCGGCTCGCGACACGCTGCTGACACGTTTCGTTAGGAGTGTGACGGAGGTCACGTGTTCAACGTGGAGATCGTCGGGACAGGATCGTATCTTCCCGGCGAGCCGATCAGCAACGAGCAGCTCGCCGCTGTCTTCGGCCGGGAAGTGTTCTGGCTGTGCGAAATGCTTGGCGCGTGCCATCGTCACTTCGCGATCGATCTCGACTCGCTCGCGCTTCGTCCGGGTGAGACCAATGCGGACATGGCGACGAAGGCAGCCCAGCGAGCGCTCCTGGACGCGGAGGTCGAGCCACACTCCATCGATCTGATCGTGATGGCCACCTCCACGCCCGACTATCCCTTTCCGGCCACGGCGCTCTTCGTGCAGGAGCAATTAGGCATTCCCTCCTGCACGGTCATGGAGTTGCGCGCCGGCTGTAGCGGCATGGCCCAGGCCTTCGTGATCGCCACCCACCTGCTGGCGGCGGGAACCGCGCACCGCGCGCTCCTCATCGGCAGCGAACTGAATTCCCCCTTCATCTCACTCGCCGATCGCACCGATCGCGGGTTCGAGAAGGACTTTCTCGTCAGCCTGGCGATGTTCGGCGATGGCGCCGGCGCCATCGTGCTCTCGGGTGACGCCGAGCGCCGCGGCGTGCTTGATTGCGCCGCCTGGTCGATCAGCACGGGCCGCCCGCCGGGGATGATCCTCCGAACCGGCGGCGCGCTGGCGCCCGGCGGCTATCCGCGCCAGGACAGCTCGCAGGCGGGCGAGCCGATCTTCCACCACGACTACCAGGCGATCCTGACGCACGCACCGGAGCTCATCGTGTCGGCCTGCGACTGGCTGCGCGACGAGCGGGGCTACGACTTCTCGACGGTTCGCTATTTTATCGGTCCGCAAGCCAGCGGCCACCTGATCGATCTCACGGCGCGACAGCTCGATCTGCCAGCCGAACGGGTGGTCTCCGACTTCGCCCGTGCGGGTAATACCGTGTCGGCCAGCATCTATCTGGCCCTGGACCGGTTGAATCAAACGGGTCAGTTGCATCCCGATGATCGCATCGTCCTGTTGCCGGCGGAAGCGACCAAGTGGCTCTACGGTGCCGTGGGGCTGCGCTGGACCAAGGGTGGCAAGCCGTGACGCCAGGAGCTGCCGTACCGAAGCGCCAGCGGGTTGTCGTCACGGGGATCGGCATCGTCAGCCCGCTCGGTGCGGCCGTCGAGGAGTTCTGGCGGGCATCGCTCGCCGGCGAATCGGGCGTGGTCTCCATCACCGACCTCGATCTCGCGAATTGCCGCACCAAGATCGGCGCCCGCGTCGCCGGCTACGACCCCGGCTGCCACTTCTCTGCCAGAGAGCTGCAACGCCTGAGCTTTACCTCGCAACTCGCGCTGGTTGCCGCTCATGAGGCGTTGACTGGTTGTGGCCTGGCCGATGATGGCTGTCGCCGCGCGGCCGCGGGTGTGATCCTCGGAACCGCGGCGGGGGTCGTGGACGCGCTCAAACCGCTCGACCGCTACTTTTTCGAGCACAACACGATACGGGATCCCTTGACCATTCCGCGCGGCATGTGTAACGCCGCCGCTTCGAACCTGTCGATTCGCTTCGGCCTCAAAGGTCCAGTGATGACGATCGATGCGGCCTGCGCGTCGTCGGCACACGCCATCGGCTACGCCTACAACCTGATACGAACCGGAATGCTGTCGCTGGCGGTCACGGGCGGGACCGATTCTGCCATCAGCGAGCTGGTCGTCTACGGCTTTTCCTGCCTGCGGGCGCTGTCGGAACGCAACGAAACCCCGGCCCAGGCGTGCCGGCCCTTCAGCCGTGACCGGGACGGCACGGTGCTGGGCGAAGGCGCCGGAATTCTGATCCTGGAGTCAGAGCAGTCGGCACTCGAGCGCGGGGCGCCGATCCTGGCGGAGCTGACCGGCTACGGCGCGACCAGCGATGGTTTTCATCTCACGCAGCCCGCGCTGGAAGGGGTCAGCGAGGCGATGCGCCTGGCGCTGGCGGACGCCGGGCTGGAGGCCGCCGACATCAACTACATCAATGCCCACGGCACGGCGACGCTGGCGAATGACAAGATCGAGGCGGCGGCCATTCGTCAGGTGTTTGGGGACGCGGCCAATGACGTCCCGGTCGTTGGCATCAAGCCCGCTGTTGGCCACTCGATCGGTGCGGCCAGCGCCATCGAGTTGATCAGCTGTGTGCTCTCAATTCGTGACTCTTTTGTCCCGCCGACCCTCAACTTTATGGTGCCTGATCCTGAGTGTGATCTGGATTGCGTCCCCGAGGGAGCCAGGAGGCGCGAGATCAGGCACGCGATGAGCAATTCGTTCGCCTTTGGCGGCAGCAACGCTGTGTTGATCGTCAGCCGCTATGCAGGGTGAACGTCGCGAGACGGCGGT
>DASSHC010000422.1:0-3341 GCA_035693105.1 Thermomicrobiaceae bacterium
GAACGGCCGCGGCACGGACCGCATGCCGGTGGATTGATCTATCGTGCGCGGTTCCCTACGAGAATTGATCTATCGTGCGCGGTTCCCTACGAGAATTGGTGGCCCGTCAGGCTGGATCCCTTGACTACGCTCGGGATAGGAGCGTCAGGATAAGCACGCGGCGTACGAACTCGTCATGTCGTCGTCGTACACCGCTGCCCCTAGCCTGTCATCCCGAGCGCGGTCGAGGGATCCGTCCTCACGCGCGCAGCACGTCTTCAATATCCCCTCGGCGGGCCCTCAGCGCCGCTCGAACTGCCGCTCCAGCTCCGTCTGACTGAGGTGCAGCATCGTCGGGCGGCCGTGGGCGCAGGCGCGCGGCGCGGTGCATCCCTCCAACTGCAGCACCAGCTCGCGCATCTCGGCCAGCGAGAGCGTTTGCCCGGCGCGGATGGCCGAGTGGCAGGCGGTCGTCATCGCCAGCGCCTCGACCCGCGACAGCCCATCGCCTCCCTGCGCCGCCTCGTCGAGGATCGCTAGGAGCGTCTCGCGCGGCTCGCGCCGCCGCATGATTGCCGGGACGGCGCGGATAGCCAGCGCGCTGCCGCCGAATCCTTCCAGCTCGAAGCCGAGGTGGGTTAGCTCCGCGCGCAGTCCCTCGAACACGGCCAACTGGCCCGGATTCAGCTCCACCACCAGCGGCTCCAGTAGGCGCTGGGCCTCGGGCGTTTGGCGCGCCAGGCGCGTGAGCAGTTCCTCCAGCAGCACCCGCTCGTGCGCGGCGTGCTGGTCGATGAGATAGAGTCCGTTCGGCCCCTCGGCGATGATGTAGGTCCCGCCGACCTGCCCGAGCACGCGCAGCGGCGGCGCGGCGGAGGACGCGGCGGCCGGCGCCGGCGCGGCCCGCGCCGGGGTCCTCGGCGCGGGGCGCCCGGCGCGCTCGGGGTCGGCCAGCGTCAAGCGGCGCTGCACGCCGGCCGCGCTCAAGGGGCTGACCACCACGCTGGGCACCGATTGTACCGGCGTGTGCGCCATCAGCGCGGCCCGAGCCGCGCGCTGCAGGGTGGCGAAGACCAGCCGCTCCTCGCGGAAGCGCACCTCGCGCTTGGTGGGGTGTACGTTGACGTCGACGCGGTCGGGCGGCAGCTCCAGGTTGATCACCGCCACCGGGTAGCGCCCGACCATGATCAGCGTGTGGTAGGCCTGCTCCAGCGCGAAGGCCAGCGACTTGTGCTCGATCCAGCGGCGATTGACCAGGAGGATCAACTGCTGGCGGTTGCCGCGCGTCAGGCTCGGCAGCCCGATCAGGCCGCCCACGCGCACGCCCTGGTCCTCGCTCTCCCCTGCGATGGGGATCAATCGCGCGGCAACTTCGGCCCCCAGCACGCCGACCGCCGCGTTGGCGAGCCGTCCGGAGCCGTCGGTGCGGAAGACCGGCTTGCCGTCGCTGAGCAGCTCGACGCGCACCTCGGGGTGGGCCAGGGCGCAGGCGGCCACCGCGCGCTGGGCGTAGCCCGCCTCGGTGACGTCGGCGCGCAGGAACGCGGCGCGCGCCGGCACGTTGGCGAAGAGATCGCGCACGGTAATGGTGGTACCGGGGGCGGCCGGGACGGCGCCGGCTGGCTCGACGCGGCCGAAGTGGGCGCGCAGCCGCGCGGCGTGATCATGGTCGGCCGCGCGGCTGACGATCTCCAGCACGCTCACCGCGGCGATGCTGGCCAGCGCCTCGCCGCGGAAACCGTAGCAGGCGAGCCGGTCCAGGTCGCTGAAGGCGCGCAGCTTGGAGGTAGCGTGTCGCGCCAGCGCCAGCGGTAGCTCCGCGGGGCGCATCCCGGCGCCGTCGTCGCTCACCCGGATCAACGCCTTGCCGCCCTGCTCCAGCTCGACGCGCAGCCGGCGCGCGCCGGCGTCGAGCGCGTTCTCGACCAGCTCCTTGACGACCGAGGCCGGTCGCTCGACGACCTCGCCCGCCGCGATCTTGCCGATGGTGGCGTCGTCCAAAAGCTGGATCGGCACGGCAATCCTCCAAGCGGGAGTATACAACCGGGCCGCGTCCGCTCAGGCGCGCGGGAAGGGCCGCGAGAGGGCCGGATGCCCGGCTACGCCGAAGCGCCAGAGTCGCTCCCGGCCGCGGCTGACCCCGATGCGCGGCCCGGCGACGATCCCCCCGGCGCTCTCCCCGGCGGCGAGGCGCAGCGGAGCGCGGTCGAAGGGATGGCCGTTCTCGGCCACCGTCACGCCCAGCCCACGCCCGGCCAGCCCCGGCCCGCTCGCCAACCGCGGCCCAAGCGGCTTGCCCAGCCGCCCCGCCATGTGGTCCGCTCCCGTCAGCGGCTCGATGGCCCGGATCAGCACGGCGCTGGGGTGGCCAACCGCCTCGGTGACGACGTTGAGGCAGGGGAAGACGCCGTAGGCGCGGTAGACGTAGGCGGTGCCGGGCGGACCCCACATGGCGCGCACCAGCCCGTTGCGGCGAAAGGAGGCGTGCGAGGCGGGGTCGCGCTCGTCGCCGTAGGCCTCGGTCTCGACGATGCGTGCCGCGATCACTCCCTCCGGCCGCTCCGCGATCACCAGGCAGCCCAGCAGCGCCCGGGCGACCGTCACCGGATGGCGCGCGTACCACTCGGGCGGCAGCGCCGGAATATCGTCAAACCCATCCAAGCCCATCACGCCAGCACTCCGGTCACAGCCTCGTAGCGAAAAGTAAGCATACGCGACCAGCTCTCGGCGAGGGCTTGACATTGATGCCCGCAGCCGTATACTCGTACACGAGTATTAGACGGCGAGGAGTTGGTGGTGGCGCGCGGTAAGCTCTCGAATCCACTGGCGGTGGCGGTGCTGGCCTGCCTCGACGAGAAGCCGATGCACCCCTACGAGATGGCCACGACTCTGCGCGCGCGCAACAAGCACGAGAGCATCAAGCTGAATTATGGCTCGCTCTACACCGTGGTCGACCGTCTAAGCCGCCAGGGCCTGATCGTGCCGCAAGAGACGCAGCGCGAGGGGCGGCGCCCGGAGCGCACCGTCTACGCCATTACCGAGGCGGGGCGGATCGCGCTGGAGGAGTGGCTGAGTGAGACGCTCAGCCTGCCGGTCAAGGAGTACACCCAGTTCGAGGCCGCGCTCTCGCTGCTGCCGGTGCTCCCGCCGGAGGAGGTGGGTGACTTGCTGGAGCAGCGCCGGCTGCGGCTGGAGTTCGAGGTTCAGAGTCTCCGCTACACGCAGGAACTGGTGGTCAAGGAGCATATCCCGCGGCTCTTTTCGATCGAGACTGAGTACTGGCTGACGCTGCGCGAGGCGGAGCTGGCCTGGGTGACCGAGCTGGCGAAGGAGATCAGCCGGGGCAGCTTCGACGGCATCGA
>DASSHC010000423.1:0-4055 GCA_035693105.1 Thermomicrobiaceae bacterium
GATGAACCAGCGCCGGCGATGCACGATCCACTCGGGGATGAACGTGAAGCAGACGATGAGGGCCAGGAAGGGGGCAGGGAGCAGGAGCACGGCGGCGAAGATCGGCGCGGGAGTGAGGTGATCGGAGTGGTGGCCCTGCGCGCGCGCCACGGTGAAGACCTGGGCGGTGGCGGCCAGCGCGGCCAGCGCGGCGGTCAACAGCCAGGTTTGCTTGTCGGCCTGCCAGGGTGCGAGACTGGTCAGCCGCACCAGCGCAGCCAGACCGAGGAGATAGCAGCCGACGAGGTAGATACGGGCGGCGCGCGGCATCTCACGCATGGCGAACTCCTGGATGGTGGCCCGCGGCCGCCTGCGCGCCGGTGTTGGCGCGGCGACGGCCGCGGGCAGTCCTGGTGCCCCGCTTGCTATTTCACCGTCCGGGCTACGTTCGTACAATCGAATGGGGTGGGATATTGCTCCCAGGCCGCGATGGACATTGGACTGTTGCGATCGAGACATTCGGCCCGGCGACTGCCGCGTTTGACAATGCTGTGTGCCGAAAAACGAGGGATCCCGCGACTTCACTCGGGATCAGGGGGCAAATGGTGTGGCGGACGACGACGACCAGCGTCGTACGCCCTTACTCCCCCTGTCATCCCGGGCACAGTCGAGGGATCTCGCCGCACGCGGCTCCGTGCCTTCTCGGAGGCCGGCCGCCCTACCCGCCGACGCGGTCGTCGGTCGAGAAGTGACGCACGGTGACGCCGGTGTCGGCGAAGGTGCGGGTCACTTCGGTGCCGCCGTAGACCCAGAGGATGGTCAGCGACGTGTCACCGGTGGTGCGGAAACAGTGGACCAGGCCGGCCGGGATGAAGGTGGCGTCAAAGGGCTTGACCGGGTAGCTGGCACCCTCGATCTCGCACTCGCCGGCGCCCTCCAGCACGGTCACGAACTCCTCCACGTTGTGGCTGTGGCGCGGCACCTCGACCCCCGGCTGAAAGGTGGAGCTGCCGGCGATGAAGTGCTCGGCGCCCAGTTCGCGGTCGAGCAGCATCCAGCTCCGCGCGCCCTTGCCCCGCTCCCGCGCCGGGATCTCCTCGCGCCGCCGGATTCTGGCGCCACCGGCCGGCTGGCGCGTCGTCTCGTCGCTCATGCGCGGCTCCTCATCTGCCCCGGCCGGACGGTCGGATCGTCCAGCAGGCGGCGCAGGTACTGCCCGTAGCCGTTGGGCAGGCCATCAGCCAGGGCCGCCACCGCCTCCGGGCCGATGTAGCCCATGCGGTAGGCGACCTCCTCGGGGCAGGCGACCTTCAGCCCCTGCCGCTGCTCGATGATCTGAATGAAGCTGGCCGCCTGCTGCAGCGACTCGTGGGTGCCGGTGTCGAGCCAGGCGGTGCCGCGCCCGAGCACCTCCACCCGCAGCCCCTGCCGACGCAGGTAGGTCAGGTTGACGTCGGTGATCTCGTATTCACCCCGCGCCGAGGGCCGCAGTCCCGCCGCGATGTCGAGCACCTCGTTGTCGTAGAAGTAGAGGCCGGTAACGGCGTAGGAGGACTTGGGCCGGAGCGGCTTCTCCTCCAGGCTGACCACCAGCCCCGCGCGGTCGAACTCGACCACCCCGTAGCGCTGTGGGTCCTGCACGTAGTAGGCGAAGATGGTGGCGCCGTCGGCGCGGCACGCGGCGCGCTGCACCCGCTCGGCTAGCTCGTGGCCGTAGAAGATATTGTCCCCCAGGATCAGCGCGACCGGGTCGCGCCCGACGAAGTCGCGCCCGACCACGAACGCCTGGGCCAGCCCCTCGGGCCGCTGCTGCACCGCGTAGTGGACGTCGAGGCCCCACCGCGCACCGTCGCCCAGCAAGCGCGCGAAGCGGGGCGTGTCGTCGGGGGTCGAGATGATCAGGATCTCCCGGATGCCGGCCAGCATCAGCGTGGTCAGAGGGTAGTAGATCATCGGCTTGTCGTAGACCGGCAGGAGCTGCTTGCTGACCACCTGGGTGATCGGGTAGAGGCGGCTGCCGGTGCCGCCGGCCAGGATGATCCCTTTCACGCCCCGGCCCGCCCGCTCCGTGCCCAACCCAGCCCGAGTCTCCCGGCCGCCAGCGCACCGTGGCCCCACTCCGGATGCTCCAGGTACCAGCGCACCGTCTTGAGCAAGCCGCTCTGGAAGCCCTCGCGCGGCCGCCAGCCCAGCTCGTCCATCAGCTTGCTCGGATCGATGGCGTAGCGCTGGTCGTGGCCGGGCCGGTCGGGCACGAAGCTGATGAGCCGGCGGTGCGGCGCGTGGGATGCGTCGGGGAGCAGCTCATCCAGCAGATCGCAGATCGCCTCGACGACCTCGATGTTGGGCCGTTCGTTGCGCCCGCCGACGACGTAGGTCTCGCCGGGTTTACCCCGCTCGAGCACGGTCAAGAGCGCGCGCACGTGGTCCTCGACGTAGAGCCAGTCGCGCACCTGCCGGCCCTGGCCGTAGACCGGCAGCGGTTGACCGGCCAGCGCCGCGCGGATCATCAGTGGGATCAGCTTCTCCGGGTACTGGTAGGGGCCGAAATTGTTGGAGCAGTTGGTGATCAGCGTCGGCAGGCCGTAGGTGTGGTGCCAGGCGCGCACCAGGTGGTCGGCGGCGGCTTTGCTGGCGGAATAGGGTGAGTTCGGCTGGTAGGGCGAGTCTTCGGCGAAGGCGCCCTCGGCGCCGAGCGCGCCGTAGACCTCGTCGGTCGAGACGTGCAGCAGGCGGAAGGCGGCGCGCTGGTCGTCCGGCAACGCGCGCCAGTAAGCGTGGGCCGCCTCCAGCAGGTTGAACGTGCCGACGATGTTGCTCTGGATGAAGGCGGCGGGGTCATCGATCGAGCGGTCGACGTGGGTCTCGGCGGCCAGGTGGACGATCGCGGTGGGCGCGAAGGATTCCACGGCGGCGCGCACCGCCTCCGTGTCGGCCAGATCGACCTGTGCGAAGCGGTAGGCCGGGTGGCCGGCGACCTCCGCGACCGCGTCGAGATCGCCAGCGTACGTCAGCTTGTCGAGGTTGAGCAGGGGCGCGCCGGTCTCGCGCACCACCTGGCGCACCAGCGCCGACCCGATGAAGCCCGCTCCCCCGGTCACCAGTAGCCGCACCGCGACATCCCTTCCCCACTCCCGATCCGCGTCCGCGCAGATTATGCACCGGAGCACCTGTGTCAGAACAACAGCGATCGCTACCCCACCACCGGCGGGCGGCGCCGGCCGGCCTGGGTGGCCTGCTCGAAGGCGTGCGCCAGCCGCAGGACGCCGAGGTCGTCGTGCGGGCGGCCGACGATCTGGATGCCGACCGGCAGCCCCTCTGCCGTGAAGCCGCAGGGGACCGAGATGGCTGGCAGGCCGGTGGCGCTGATGTAGTAGGCCGAGCGCATCCAGGCGAAGTAGTGCTCCATCGGCACGCCGTTGATCTCGGTGGGGTACTCCACGTCGATGTCGAAGGGTGGCACCTGATTGACCGGGCAGAGGAGGAACTCGTGCTCCTGCATGAACGCACTCACGTGCTCGAAGAGCTGGGTGCGCTGCGCCTCGGCGCGGGCCACGTCCAGCCCGCTGAGCTTCAACCCCTCCTCGGTGTTCCAGATGACGCTCTCTTTGATGAGATGGCGCTGGGTGCGGAGCTGCTCGGCGTGGGCGAACGCGAAGTTCCAGGCGCGCAGGGTGGTGAAGGACTCGTCGGCTCCGCGGAGATCGGGCGTGGCCTCAACGACCTCGCAACCCAGTTCGGCGAGAACGTGACGCCGGCTCTCAAGCACCGTGGTGACGCGCGGATCGACCGGCAGCCCGCCGAGGTCGCGGCTCCAGGCGACGCGCACACCGCGAAAGTCGCGCTCCAGCGGCTGGGCGAAGGTGCTGCCGGGCAGCTCGCTGGCGATGGGCGAGCGCCGGTCCGGCCCGGCGATGACCGAGAGCATCAGCGCGACATCGCCGACGGTGCGACCCAGCGGCCCCTGGACGCCCAGGGTGAACCAGCCAAGCCGCGTGGGCCAGCGCGGCACGCGGTCGCCGGAGGGGCGCAGGCCGACCACGTTGTTGAAGTTGCCGGGGTTGCGCAGGGAGCCG
>DASSHC010000424.1:0-3964 GCA_035693105.1 Thermomicrobiaceae bacterium
TCATGAACACGTACCGGCACGGTGGATTGGTGCCCGCAGTCGAAATCCGGCCTCCGCGTTCGTCGTGACTGTAGAGGCCGGGCAAGGGTCCCGGCCAACGCCCCCTCCAGGAGACCTTATGCCGCACTACCTGATTTCCGGATACCTCCCCGAAAACTTCGATCCGTCCACCGTCGACGACGCGATGATCGAGGGGATCTACGCGCTCAACCGCGCAATGATCGCCGCCGGCGTCCGACGTTTTGCCGGCGGGCTCGGCGCGGCCCACACCCTCCGGTCGCAGCCCGATGGCGACGTGCACATCACCGACGGGCCGTACCTGGAAACCAAGGAACTGGTGGGTGGCATCACCATCGTGGAAACCGCAAGCCTGGATGAAGCGCTCGAGTGGGCGCGCAAGGGCGCCAGGGTAGGCCGCAACAACGTCGAGGTCCGGGAACTTTTCTTCGATCCCGCGCCAGACGAGGGCTGATGTCAGGTCGAGGGATCGAGAGGACAAGGCGACACCTCGACAACCTCGACCTCTCGTCCATCTTGACCACCTCGTCCACCTTGACCACCTCGTCCACCTCGACCTCTCGACCGGGAGATCACATGCGACCGTGCCTCAAGTGCCTTCCCGTCACGTTGCTCCTGCTCGCCTCGCTCCTCCAGCCGGCGGCGGCGCTGGCGCAGGACGGCGCGACGTCCTATCCGACGATGGCGCCTGTCGAGCAGTACCGGATGGATCGTACGGCCGAGATCGCCCTGGCCCGGCGCGCGGCACCCGCGTCCATTTCCGGCAATGCGACTATCCTTGTGCTCGGGAAGACGGGTTACGAGACCGCGAGCGAGGGCACCAATGGGTTCGTCTGCATGGTGGACCGTGGCTGGGATGGGCCGCTCGACTGGCCGGAGTTCTGGAACCCGAAGATCAGGGCGGCTGCCTGCCTCAACCCGCAGGCCGCCCGGTCGATATTGCCGATTTCGCGCCTGCGCACCACTATGGCTCTGGCCGGCCGGTCCAGGGAGGAAATTGTTGCGGTGCTCAAGTTTGCGTTCGAGCACGCAGAGCTGCCGAAGCTCGAGCATGGCGAGATGGCATACATGATGGCGCACGATGCCTACCTGACCGACCTCGGAGGCCATAATGGGGCGCACGTCATGTTCTATACCGACGTGAGCAGCGGCAGCGACTGGGGAGCTAACGTCGAGGGCTCGCCGGTGCTGGCCAGTCCATTCTGGTATTTTGCGCCGCAGGCAGATTCCGGGACGAATGGCCTGCCGCCCATGGTCGTCTTCCTGGTCGGAACCTCGACCTGGTCTGACGGAACGCCGGCGATGTGAGGGTCGAGGGCCTGGGGTCTGGGGTCTGAGTGCGTCATTGCGATGCGAGCCTCACGACCCTCGACCCTCGACCCTCGACCCTCGACCCTCGACAGCCAGAATGCAACCACTTCGCTACTCCATCAATATCACCCTCGACGGCTGCACCGATCATCGTGCGGGCACCCCTGACGAGGAGCTGCACCGGCGCGCCGCCGAAACCATCGCGCGCGCCGATGCCCTGATCTTCGGCCGAGTGACCTATCAGATGATGGAAGATGCATGGCGCTCGGTGGCGGAGACCGGCGTGCGGCCCGACTGGATGGACGATGGGATGGAACCGTTCGCGCATATAATCCATGCGAAGAAGAAGTACGTCGTCTCGAGTACGCTGGAGCGGGCCGACTGGAATGCGGAGCTGATCCGCGGCAATCTCCGGGAACATGTCGAGTCGCTCAAGCGCGAGCCCGGCAATGGACTGCTGACGGGCGGTGTAACCCTCCCGTTTGCACTGGCGGAGATGGGCCTCATCGATGAATATGAGTTCGTGGTGCATCCGCGGATTGCAGGCCACGGGCCGACGCTGTTCGCGGGGCTGTCGAAGCCGATGGACCTGGCGCTCGTGAGCCGGCAGGAATACGGCTCCGGCGTGGTAGCGCTGCGGTATGCGAGGAGAGAGGCGTAGGGCTTGGGACTCGGCGCGCGGAAACCGACGGCCAGCAACCAGCAACCAGCAGCCACTTCACCGTCAACAGGCGATACCTGATGCCACAATCCCGGATCCTGCTGCTCATCCTGCTCTCCATGCACCCGGTCACCGGCCATGCGCAGCAGTATGCACCGGACCCCCGCGTGGATTCGGTTTTCGCGGCCTACGACAGGTCCGACGCCCCGGGATGCGCGGTCGGAGTGTTTCGCGACGGCCGGATCCAGTATGCCCGCGGCTATGGCCTCGCCGATCTCGAGCACCGCGTGCCGATTTCGCCGGCGACAGTGTTCGACATCGGCTCGACATCCAAGCAGTTCACTGCCGCCACAATCGTGCTCCTCGAGCAGGAGGGAAAGCTCTCGCTGGATGATGATGTGCGGCGCTTCCTGCCGGAGCTGCCCGTCTATGAACGGCCCATCACCATACGGCACCTCCTCCACCATACCAGTGGCCTGCGCGACTACATCGGGCTGCTCCGCCTCACCGGCGTTCGCTACGACGATGTAACGACTGCGGATGATGCGCTCCGGATGCTCGTCCGCCAGCGCGCGCTCAATTTCGCCCCGGGGGACGAGCACCGATACAGCAATTCGGGCTACTTCCTCCTGTCACTCGTTGTCGAGCGCGCGAGCGGGCGCTCGCTCCGAGACGTGGCACACGACCGGATCTTCGCGCCACTGGACATGACCCACACGGCCTATCTCGGCAGCTACAACGACATCGTCCCGAATCGCGCCATCGGGTACCAGCCCGCCGGCTCGGGGTACCAGGCAGACATGCCCCGCTGGCTCCAGCTCGGTGACGGCGCGGTGTTCACGACGGTGGAAGACCTGGTGCGCTGGGGTGAGAACTTCCGGACCACAAAGGTGGGCGGCGCGGCCATGCGCGATGCGCTCCTCACGCGCGGGCGCCTGGCCAACGGCGAGGTGCTCAACTACGCCCTTGGCCTGATGCATGGCGAGCATCGGGGGCTGGCCACCGTCTTCCACGGTGGGTCGTGGGGTGGGTACGTCGCCGAGTTCCTGCGCTTCCCCGATCAGCAGTATGGCGTCGCGGTGCTCTGCAACCGCGCGGATGCCGATCCTCCGGCTCTGGCACTGAAAGTGGCCGAGATTCACCTGGCAGGAGAAATGGACGCGGTGCCCGCGCCGGCGCTCACGACTGCCTCCGTTCCGGCTCCGCCATCGCCGAGCGCCCCGAAGCTGCGTGCGCTCGAGTACTACAGCGGCACCTATCGCATACCACACTCCGGCAGCCTGATCACCGTGGACGCCAGGGATGGAGCGCTGCGGCTCCTCGAGCCAGGCCGGTTTGACCTGGTCGCGCGGAGTCCCGACCAATTCGAAGTGGTCGGCACGCCAGGCTCGGTGCGGCTGATTTTCGAGGCCGGCGATGCCAACGATGCGCGAGCGCGCAGGGTGAGAGCGCTGGTGGCCGGCGACCCGCCGCGGACGTACGAGCGCCTCGACCTGACCCCGCTGGCAACCGGCGGGCTGGCAGCATTCGCTGGCACATACCACAGTCCGGAACTGGTGGCCAACCTCGTCGTGTCCCGGATGGACACAGCGCTGTTCCTGGTCTTGCCCAATTCCAGGCCCGACAGGCTCCGCGCCGTGGGGGAGAATGAATTCCTGGGTGCCGGGGTGAACCTCGAGTTCAGGCGGGATGCGACCGGCAGGGTGACGGGAGTCCTGCTGAACCAGGAACGGGCGAGCGGATTATGGTTCGACCGAGTCGAGGCGGGATCGTAGTGCCAGTCACCTGAAGCCTGACGTGCGAGGTGTTCCGTCCGGCGCCCGGTGTCCGTCCCCCATGCTTGCCTTTGCCGCAGGCTGGCGTCACGTTGGGACCGTTACCACCGTTCGAGACCCATGGTCGAACTACCCGGGCACTGAGCAAGGCATGGACCGGCCGCATGCGATCGAGCGCAAGCCCCGTAAGACTCCCGGT
>DASSHC010000425.1:0-3544 GCA_035693105.1 Thermomicrobiaceae bacterium
CTTGTCGTTGCCGGAAAGCAGTCTCCGCTCACACCGCGCGACGGAACAGGGTCGACCCAGGCTCAGGTATCGACACGCGGGCGGGCGGCAAGCTGGACAGCGGCGGGCGCCTCTGGTAGGGTGCGCTGGCGATCCGTTCGCCTGAGCCCACGAGTCCAATAGCACAAGAACTGGAAGTGCGTTTCGGCATGAGATACGGGTTTGTCATCGACAACCGCAAGTGCATCGGTTGCCACGCCTGCACCACGGCCTGCAAGAGCGAGAACGAGGTGCCGCTCGGCGTCTTCCGCACCTGGGTGAAGTACACCGAGAAGGGCACCTTTCCGAATACACGGCGCTACTTCAACGTCACCCGCTGCAACCACTGCGACAACGCGCCCTGCATCACCGTCTGCCCGACCAAGGCGCTCTATCGCCGGCCGGACGGCATCGTCGACTTCGACTCCTCGCGCTGCATCGGCTGCAAGTCGTGCATGCAGGCCTGCCCCTACGACGCGCTCTACATCGACCCCTTCGAGCACACCGCCGCCAAGTGCAACTACTGCGCGCACCGGGTCGATGTCGGGCTGCTGCCCGCCTGCGTCATCGTCTGCCCGGAGAAGGCAATCATCGCCGGCGACCTGGACGACCCGACGAGCGAGATCGCGCATCTGGTGGCGACGCAGCCGGTGGCGGTGCGCAAGCCGGAGCAGGGCACGCAGCCCAAGCTCTTCTACATCGACGCCGACGCGGCTGCGCTGACGCCCGAGGCGCAGACGCGGCAGGACGGCTATCTCTGGGGCGAAGTGCGGCCCGACGACCGTCCCAAGCTGGCGGTCACCGCCGACGGCGCGGCCGACCCCGCCGGCGAGGCCCGCATCGCCTACGACGTGCACCACCCCAAGCCCTGGGGCGGCAAGGTGGCCACCTATCTCTGGACCAAGTCGATCGGCTCCGGCGCGGCACTGATCGCCGCCGTCCTCTTCCTGGCCGGCGCGGTCGACAACCGCGCCACCTTCCAAATCGCCGCGCCGCTGATCGCGGTCCTCTTCATCCTGGCGACCAGCGTGCTGCTGGTGGCCGATCTCAAGCGGCCGGAGCGCTTCTGGTACCTGCTGCTCAAGCCGAACCCGCGCTCCTGGCTGGTCTGGGGCGGCTACATCCTGGGCGTCTTCGGCGCGGTGGCCTTCCTCTGGCTGGTGGCCGCCGCCGCGGGGCTCGATACCGCGATGAAAGTGCTGATGGCGCTGGCCATCCCGCTCGCGCTGGCGTCGGCGGGCTACACCGCCCTTCTCTTCGGCCAGGCCGAGGGGCGCGACTTCTGGCAGTCACACCTGCTGCTGCCGCAGTTGATCGCCCAGGCGATCGTGGCCGGCTCGGCGGCGCTCCTCCTCTTCGGCGTGGCGCTGGGCGCCAGCGACCACGAGCTGCGCGTCGTCGCCGTCGCGCTGGCGGTCGGCGTGGTGCTCTTCGCCGTGTTGCTGCTGGCGGAGCTGCGCGGCGCGCACGGCAACGCGCACGTGGCGCGCACGGTCAAGCTGCTGACGGCGGGCCCCTACCGGCCGGTGCTCCTCTTCGGCGTCTGGCTGCTCGGGGTGGTGGCGCCGCTGATCCTGGTCGCCGCGACCGTGCTGATGGGGCCGGTGATCGTGACCGCCGCCTTCGCCGCCAGCGCGGCGCTGGCCGGGCTCTGGTTCTACGAGCGTATCTGGGTGAGCGCCGGTCAGGATGTGCCGCTGAGCTGATCGTTCGATCGCTAATCATTCGCGCGCTAGGGAGTAAGGATTCAAGGATTCATGGTCCACATCGACAAGGATGCTCGCAGCAGCGCCAGCGTCTCGCCCGCGGTTCGCGACCCCGAGAACCCGCCGCTCCCGGCGCAAGGCGTGCGCCAGCCCTTCAGCCCCGAGCAGACCAGCGGTCTGGCCTCCTACCCGCCGCCCGAGCGCTGGGACGACTGGGAGGAGTTCGACCCGCGCGCCTGGCCCAAGAAGGTGTCGCGCCGCTACATGCTGGTGCCCACCACCTGCTTCAACTGCGAGTCGGCCTGCGGGTTGATGGCGTACGTCGACCGCGAGACGCTGGAGGTGCGCAAGCTGGAGGGCAACCCCTTCCACCCCGGCAGTCGCGGGCGCAACTGCGCCAAGGGCCCGGCCACGCTCAACCAGATCTACGATCCGGACCGCATCCTCTATCCGCTCAAGCGCGTCGGTCCGCGTGGCGCCGGGCAGTGGGAGCGAGTGAGCTGGGACGAGGTGCTCGACACCATCGCGGCCAAGATCCGCGGCGCACTGACCAGCGGCCGCCCCAACGAGGTGATGTACCACGTCGGCCGCCCCGGCGAGGACGGCTACATGGAGCGGGTGCTGCAGTCGTGGGGCATCGACGGCCACAACTCGCACACCAACATCTGCTCCTCGGGCGGCCGGGCCGGCTACGCCTTCTGGATGGGCTTCGACCGTCCCTCGCCCGACTTCGCCAACGCGCGCTTCATCCTCCTGGTCAGCGCGCACCTGGAGAGCGGCCACTACTTCAACCCGCACGCACAGCGGATCATGGAGGCCAAGCAGAACGGCGCCAAACTCGCGGTCATCGACCCGCGCCTCTCGAACACCGCCTCGATGGCCGACTACTGGCTGCCGGCCGCGCCGGGCACCGAGGCGGCGCTGCTGCTGGGCATCGCCCATGTCATGCTGCGCGACGACCTCTGCGATCTCGACTTCCTGCGCCGCTGGACCAACTGGGACGAGTACCTGCGCGTGGTCCACCCCCAGGAGCCGGCCGACTTCGAGCGCTTCCTCGATCTGCTCAAGGCGGAGTATGCGCGCTACACGCCGGAGTACGTCGAGGCGGAGTGCGGCGTGCCGGCCGCGACGATCGAGGAGCTGGCGCGCGAGATCGGCGCGGCGGGCTCGGCCTTCTCCTCGCACAACTGGCGCGCGGCCGCGGCCGGCCACCTGGGCGGCTGGGAGGTGCCGCGCACCCTGTTCCTCTTGAACGTGCTCTCGGGGAGCGTCGGCACGCCGGGCGGGGTGGCGCCCAACGTCTGGGACAAGTTCGTGCCGCGCCCCTTCGCCGAGCCGCCCAAGCAGCAGGTCTGGAACGAGGTCTCCTGGCCGCTGGAGTACCCGCTGGCGCACCACGAGATGAGCATGCTGCTGCCACACTTCCTCAAGGAGGGGCGCGGCAAGCTGGCGATGTACTTCACCCGCGTCTACAACCCGGTCTGGACCAACCCCGACGGCTTCGTCTGGATCGACGCGCTCAAGGACGAGTCGCTGTTCGAGCTGCACGCCGCGCTGACGCCGACCTGGAGCGAGTCGGCCTGGTTCGCCGACTTCGTGCTGCCGATGGGCGTCGGCGCCGAGCGGCACGACAGTTTTTCCTACGAGACGCACGCCGCCAAGTGGATCGGCTTCCGCCAGCCGGTGGTGCGGGTGGCGATGGAGCGGCTGGGCCAGAAGGTCGAGTTCACCTACCAGGCCAACCCCGGCGAGGTCTGGGAGGAGGACGAGTTCTGGATCGAGCTCTCCTGGCGCATCGACCCGGATGGCGCACTCGGCAT
>DASSHC010000426.1:0-3733 GCA_035693105.1 Thermomicrobiaceae bacterium
CCGAGGTCTGGGCCGCGCTGCGCTCGCTCGGCCGTGCCGGGCTGGCCGACCTGATCGAGCGCGACTGCCGCTACGCTCGCCGCTTCGCCGAGGGGCTGTCCGCCGCCGGCTACGAAGTGCTCAACGAGGTCGTGCTCAACCAGGTGCTGGTCGCCTTCGGCGACGACGAGACGACCAATCAGGTGATGGCCGGTGTGCAGGCCGAGGGCACCTGCTGGTGCGGCGGCACCGTCTGGCACGGCCGCGCCGCCATGCGCATCAGCGTCTCCTCCTGGGCCACGACCGCAGATGACGTCGAGCAGAGCCTGGCGGCTATCATCCGGGTGGCCAAGACGCTGGGTGAGCATGGCGACCACGGCGAATCGCTTTCTCGGTAGGGGCAGACCCCTGGGCCTGCCCTCGTGGACGGCCACGGGGTTCGTCGTTCGCCACCCACGTTCGCCCAATCCCCGTTGCCGATACGCAGGACGACAAGGGCGGCCACGGGGAGGCCACCTCTACAGGATATACGAAGATTGCCGATGCGGTAGGGAGATGCCTGCCTCGTCACCACCCCAGCGCCGCGCCGTCCGACCGTGGATCAGAGGCGCCCATCAGCACTCCGCGCGCGCGGTCGAGCTGGATCATGTTGGCGTGTCCCAGCAGCGACGAGTAGGCGGGCATGATCCGGATCTCGTGGCCCAGCGCGCGTAACCCGGCCATCACCTCCGGCGCGACGCGGTCCTCGATCGCCAGCACGTTGGCCGGGTCGCCGGCCAGGCCGCGCCCGCTGACCCAGCGCGGCGCCTCGATCGCCGCCTGCGGCTCCAGGCCGAAGTCGATCAGATTGGTCAGCAATTGCAGGTGCGTCTGCGCCTGGCCGTGCGCGCCCATGGTGCCGAAGACGATCCAGGGGAGACCGTCGCGCATGAGCATCGCCGGGATCAGGGTGTGCAGCGGGCGCTTGCGCGGCTCCAGCCGGTTGGCCGCCTCGGGATCGAGCACGAACGAGGCGCCGCGGTTGTGCATCAGGATCCCCGTGCCCTCGGCCACCATGCCGCTGCCCCAACTGGAGAAGATGCTCTGGATCAACGAGACGCACAGCCCATCGCGATCGACCACGCAGAGGTAGATGGTATCGCCGCCGCCGGGCCGGTCGGGCGGCTGGGCCGCGCGCTCAAAGTCGATCCGGGCGCGCAGGTCGGCCGCGTGCTCCTTCGAGATCAAGCGCTCAACCGGGATGGCGGCGAACTCGGGGTCGGCGATGGAGCGGTCACGGTCGGCGAAGGCCAGCTTCTTGGCCTCGACGAAGCGATGGATGGTCGTAGCGGAGTTGTGGCCCAGCCCGGCGACGTCCCAACCCTCGACGATGTTGGCCAGCTCCAGCGCGGTGATCCCCTGCGTGTTGGGCGGCAGCTCGATCAGCTCCACGCCCCGGTAGATCGTGGCCAGCGGCGTGACCCACTCCGCCCGCTGCACCGCCAGATCCGCTTCAGTCAGAAAGCCGCCCGCCGCGCGCACGGTACGCGCCATCGCCTCGCCCAGCGGCCCACGATAGAGCGCGTCCGGCCCCGCCTCGGCCACCAGCCGCAGCGAGCGGCCCAGCTCCGGCTGGCGCAGGATGTCGCCCGGCGCCAGCGGCTGCCCGCCCGGCAGGAACTGCGCCGCCGCGGCCGGCTGGCGTGCCAGGAGGTCAGCGCCCAGGCTCATGCCGGCGCTGAGGACCGGTGAGATCGGGAAGCCGCGCTCGGCGTAGGCGATGGCCGCCTGCAGCAGCGTGCTCAGCGGCCAGGAGCCGTAGCGATCGAGCAGCGTGGCCCAGCCGTCGACCGCGCCGGGCACCGTCACCGTCTGCGGCCCACGGTCCGGCATCGCCTGGTAGCCGAGATCGTGCAGCGCGGCGATCGTCTGCCCGGCCGGCGAACGGCCGCTGGCGTTGAGCGCGGCGAGTTGCTGTGCCCGGGGATCCCAGATCAGGGCGAAGAGATCGCCGCCGAGGGCGCACATGTGCGGATAGACCACCGTCAGCACCGCGTTGGCCGCGATGGCGGCGTCGACCGCGTTGCCGCCGCCGCGCAGCACATCGAGCCCAGCGATGCTCGCCAGGTAGTGCGGCGTCGCGATCATACCCTCGGTTGCCAGCGTGGTCGGGCGGCCCGGCATGTGCACGGCGCTCCTCCTCCTACCCCTCAAACTCGTAAGACGCTCACGGCACGATCTTCGCCGCTCCGCTCGCGCGGCACAACCCAGCGGCAGCCTCACCCGCGGGCGCGGGCCTTGCGGGAACCCGACACGACGACGACAATGGCCCCATTGGCTGCCTCGTACCGCACCAAAGGAGGAACGTCATGGCAACCACCTCGACGGCGCAGGAAGTCGATGCCGTCAAGCAGTCGATCATCAACGCCTCGCGTCAGCTTGTCCAGAGCGGCGTGCTCTCGCGCTCGCAGCACGGCAACATCAGCGCCCGGCTGCCGGACGGCGACCACTTCGTGCTGACCGGCGGCGGCACGCTGGAGGCGCTCAGCGCCGGCGACCTGGCGGTGCTCGACCTGCAGGGGAACGTGGTCGAGGGCTACATGAGCCCGATGTCGGCCGAGATCATCCAGATGCACGCCGCCGTCTACCGCAAGCGCGACGACGTCGGCTCGGTCATCCACACCCACTCGCCCTACGTCACCGCCTTCGCCATCGCCGGCAAGGAGATCCCCACCGCCTACGAGGCGATGGTGCGCTTCGACTTCACCGAGCCGGTGCCGGTCGCCAAATACGGCCCGCGCGGCTCCGAGAAGTCGATCAACAACATCGTCGACGTGGTCGGGCCGAACACCAAAGCGGTGCTGCTGGAGAACCACGGTCTGCTGGCCTTCGACAGCGACATCGAGAAGACGGTGCGCGGCATCATGGTGCTGGAGGAGTCGGCCGAGATCATCCTGTTGGCCGACGAGCTGGGCGGCGCCAAGCCGATCCCGCCGGAGATGGTCCACGCCACCAACGAGCGCCGCGACCAGTTCGGCGGCCGGCGCTAGGCGGGCCGCGGCCGGGTGATCGACGCCTGTCTGCTCGGCGTCAGCGGCTTCATGCCGCTGCCCGGCCGCTGGCTCTCCGCGCTCCTGCTGCGCTCCGGCCGCGATGTCGTCCTCTGCGACTGCGGCGAGGGGACGCAGATCTCCTGGAAAGAGACCAACTGGGGCTTCCGCGGCGTGGCCACCATCGTGCTGAGCCATCTGCACGCCGACCACGTCGCCGGGCTCCCCGGCGTCCTCTTCATGCTCTCGCACGCCGAGCGCACGGAGCCGGTCACGATCTACGGCCCACCCGGCACCGAGAACGTCGTGCGCGGGCTGCGCACCATCGCTCCGCGCTTGCGCTACCCCTTGGAGATCGTCGAGTGGCAGGGGGGCGAGTCGGCAGAGCTGCCGGGTGGGCTGGAGCTGCGCGCGCTGGCGGTCGAGCACGCCATCCCCTGCCTGGCCTATAGCTTCACCCGGCCGCGCGCCCCGCGCTTCGCGGTCGAGCGCGCGCGAGCCTTGGGCGTCCCGGTCACGCTCTGGAGCCACCTGCAACGGGGCGAGACGGTGGAGGTGGAGGGGAAGCTGATACGCCCGGAGGAGGTGCTGGGCGCGCCGCGGCGCGGGCTGAAGCTGACCTACGTCACCGACACCCAGCCGACGCCGGAGCTGCCGGGATTCGCGGCGGAGTCCGACCTGCTGGTCTGCGAGGGGATGTACGGCAGCCCGGAGCACGAAGAGCG
>DASSHC010000427.1:0-5621 GCA_035693105.1 Thermomicrobiaceae bacterium
AGCAGGCCCGTTGGCATGCCGATGGCGCCCGATACCCAGATCTCCGTCGCTTCCCCGGCCGGCCCAAAATCGAGCGGCGGGTCCAGCCTCCCGAGGTTGGTCAGAATCGCGCTCGCGGTCATCCAGCGCTTGAGCACGGGCATAGCCCGCACGACCGCGTACTGCGCCCAGCGGGGCGTCTGCAATCGGGCCATGGCGCCGGCCTTCAGCCACCGCCGCTGCTCCAACACCGCTGCCACGGTCGCCTCTTCGGTCACCAGGTGCTCGGGCGCCACCACCAGCTCGCCCGACAGCGACAGGTTCGCGACCACTTCATTGCGCCAGGCCGCCGGCCGCAGGTTGAACGGCGCGTGGAGCACGATCGGCGCTGGCGGCACACCATACCGGTCGTTCCAGTCGGCAACGGCCCGCAGCAGCGCGGCGAGGAGCAAATCGTTGAAGGTGGCGTGGCGGGCCAGTCGCTGGGGCTCGAGCGAGCGGGTATCCGCCTCGGAGAGCGCGACATGCTGAAAGCCGACGCCCGGTATGTCTCGGTCACCAGCTGGCGGGTGGATTCGTGCCGCCCGGCCCTTCGCGCGGGCGGGCCGGCGCCCCGCGCGCTTCGCCGTCTTGAAGTCGTCCGACTTCAGCTCGCGAGCGGCGATGGGATCGATTGGCGGGAGGGGATCGGGCGCTCCGGTATAGGCTCGCGCGATCGAGAGCAGCACGCGATATGCGCCGACTCCATCGCAGATCGTATGGTTCATGCTAAAGAGCAACGAGTCGCCATCTGGCCGCTGGGCCAGGAGGAGCCGCAGACCCGGCGCCTGTTGGATGTCGATATGCCTGCTGAAGAACGGGCCGCGCAGCGCATCGAGCTCAGACTCGGTCTGACACTGAACGGTGTGGAGAATGTCGTCCAGGGACAGTTCATCGCGATCGAGCACCTGCCAGTAAGCGGTATAGTCGAGCTTCCGCCCCGGCCGGCGCCGCGCCCGCGCCATCGGATGCGCCGCTACGGTTGCCGCGATCGCCCCACGCAGGCGGTCTTCATCGATCGAGCGGGGAAACCGAAGCTCGCAATGCAGGTTGGCGGAGGCGCGCGGTCCTTCAACCCAGCGCCAGAAGTCTTCGATGAGATTGAACGGGATGAGGTCCGCTGGGGCGGCCGGGTTCATCGTGCGCGTGCCCTCCTAGAGTGACTGC
This sequence comes from Thermomicrobiaceae bacterium, assembly GCA_035693105.1. Taxonomy (GTDB): domain Bacteria; phylum Chloroflexota; class Chloroflexia; order Thermomicrobiales; family Thermomicrobiaceae; genus DASSHC01. The sequence goes on from DASSHC010000427.1 coordinate 1,186, forward strand.
GGTTGGTTGCCATCGAAATCGCGCCCGGCAGTCTCAACCGTGACGATGACCTGTCCGGCGGTCGCGTTTCGCCCCCGACGAGCCGGGTGGTGAGCGACTCAGGCCGCGGTCAAAGCCGGATCAGTTGCCACGGGCGCTAATCATACCCCAGCACATCCCGCTCCACCTGCCGGCGCGATCGGCGACTCGAACGTCTCTGTGCTCACCCTCACCACCGCCCTCTGGCCCCATGTGCGCGGTTGCCGGTGGTGCTGAGGATGCATTATGATAAGCCCATGGATGAGTAGGGAGTCTTGAGTCGACGGCGTGTCTCCGAAGTCGAGCGTTCGTCTGCCTGACACGGAGAACGTCGTGATTGCCTGCCGGTGCGGTCGGACCTACGCGGTATCCGGATGCGCGTGGCCGCACGACGACCGGTTCCGTTTCGGTCGGGCCTGGTGATCCAGACGATGTGTATAACCGGCCAGCGCGGCAGCCCGTCTCGTGCCGATACTCCGGTGGGCTCCAAGATGTGTATACAAGGAGTAGATTGATGCCATCGCTCGCGGCGAACGGAGGTGCCGATGGTCGACGCCCGGCCAAAGTCTTCGGCATCGGGCTCAGCCGAACCGGCACCACGAGTCTGACGCATGCCCTGATCGCCCTCGGATACCGTGCGCTTCACTTCCCCTTCGACGCCGACACCCAGCGCGAGATCGCCGCGTACCTTGAGAGCGGGGCAGAAGCGATCGAGCTCTCGATCCTGGGCGAGTACGACGCCCTCGCCGACATCCCCATCTGCTGCACCTACCAGGGACTGGATCACGCCTATCCCGGCAGTCGCTTCATCCTCACCGTGCGCGACAAGGCATCATGGTTGGATTCCGTTGAGCGCTTTTGGGAGAAGCTCCTGGAGCCCGTCGTCAGCGGCCAACCGGAATTTATCACCGCGCAATATATTGGCTTCCTCCAGCAGGCGCTGGTGCAGCAAACTCTCGGCTCCACGCGGCCCGACGCCAAGGGGCGCGGCGCGGCGACCTTCGATCGCGAAATCTTCGGCCGGGTCTACGACAGCTACCACCAGCAGGTGTTCGACTTTTTTCGCGGCCGGGAAGACCAACTGCTGGTCCTCAACATCGTCGGCGGAGAAGGCTGGGAGAAGCTGGCGCCCTTCCTCGGGCAACCGATTCCGCAGGAGCCGTTTCCCTCGGAGATGCGGCTGCGGGAGCCGGACGCGCGGACGGCCGACGGGAACGGGAGCGCGACCAGCCCCGAGGACCGGATCGGCGCGGTGCGCGCCTATATCGATGCCTTCCGCAGCCGCGACCTGGATTCAGCTGTCGATTGCTTCGCCGCTGATGCGGTGCTCAAGTTCGTGGATCAGCGCTATACCGGACAACAGAGCATCGCGGAGTGGCACCGGGAACGCTTCAAGGCCGGCGCGACGGTGGAGAAGGTGGGCACCTACGAGGCTGGCGCCGACCGGGTCACGGTGGAGCTGGTGGTGGGCTCGAAGGTTCTCAAGCGCTGGCGCGTGAAATTCCGTGGCCGCGCGGCGTTCCGACTCGCGGGCGCCAAGATCCAGGAGATGGGGCTGGAAGACATTCGCCTCGTGCGCTAGCGCTCGCCGTCGCACACCGCCCGGCCCTGCCCCGCTGCTGCTCGGCGGGGCGCCGCGAGCGGGAGGACCCTGCTGATGCGCATCTCACTCTGGCGCCTGGCGGCGTCGAGCGTGCTGCTCCTGAGCCTGCTGGCGGCCTGCGGCCGGTCCAAGCCGGAAGTCCTGCCGCTGGCGCAGGCCCCGGCCATCTGTCAGGTGACGCGGGCGCGGAAGATCTCCAGCGGCGGCGATCAGAGTTGGGGCGGCCCGAACCTGCTCGCCTTCGAGGAGCACGACAACCACGGCGTCTTTCAGCTCTGGACGATGCGGCCGGACGGCTCGCGACGCACCTGCCTCTCCTGCCAGGCCCGCCCGGATGAGCCCACGGTCGACCGCAACAAGTACTTTCCCACCTGGCGCCCGCAGGGCGATTGGATCGTGGTGCAGGTCGAGCTAGCCAAGCACCCGCTCAACTTCATGCATACCTCGGCCCTGTTGTCCGTGCCGCTGCACAACGGAGTCTGGAACGATCTCTATGCCGTCTCTCCCGACGGCGCCCACTGGGTGCGCCTGACCGACACCACGGCCGGCAAGATCGACGGCGCGTTCTCGGCCGCCTTCTCGCCCGACGGCAAGCAACTGATGTGGTCGCGGATCGTGCAGCGCGGGGGGAGCAGCCACCCCTGGGGCGTCTGGCAGTTGCTGCTGGCCGACTTCCAGCTCGTCGGCGGCACCCCACAGCTCGCCAACGTACGCGACATTACCCCGACGGGCACCAAATTCATCGAGGCGCACGTCTTCTCGCCGGATGGCGGCAGCGTGCTGGTCGCCTCCGACCACGACTCGACCAGCATGTGGCAGATGGATATCTGGCACATCGACCTCGCGACGGGGCAGGCGACGAACCTCACCAAGCACAACGGCGCCTGGAACGAGCACGCGATCTACACGCCCGACGGCCAGCACATCATCTTCATGACCACCCGGCTCTATCCCAACGCGGCCCTACAGTCCGACCTGGTCATGGTCGATTTGGACGGCTCGAACTGGCGCCGGCTCACCTCCTTCAACCTGAAGGGGAGCCAGGAGTACGCCGGGCACAAGGTGATGCCGATCCACACCCGCTGGGATCCGAACGGCAATCAACTCTCCGTGACGCTGCAGTCCGGTGACCACTACCCCGAGCGCGATATGTGGATCGTCTCGTTCGCCGGCCCATGCGGGCGCACGAACTGAGGGCGCCTATTCCGAAGCACCCTGCCGCGTGCGGCACGGATCCCTCGACTGCGCGCGGGATGACAAAGTAGAGGATGTGGCGGACGACGACGCTTTGCCTCGTCCGGCAGGCCGCGAAATTCTCACTGTCATCCCGACCGAAGTGGAGGGATCCGTCGTGGAGCGGCACCAACGTCTTGTCGATGGGCACACACGCGAAGGGGAGGGTGTGTGAAGACCTACTGTGTCTACATCCTGGCGAGCGCCACGCGCGTCCTCTACATCGGCATGACCAACGACCTGGAGCGTCGCGTCTGGGAGCACAAAGACGGTTCCGTACCCGGCTTCACCAGCCGCTACAGCGTCACCCGTCTCGTGCTCATGGAGGACTACAGCGATGTGCGCGAGGCGATCGCGCGTGAGAAGCAGCTCAAAAGCTGGCGGCGGGAGAAGAAGGTGGCGCTGATCGAGGCGGAGAATCCGGCGCGGCGCGACTTGAGCTCGGGCTGGTACATGTGAACGAGAGAGGCGCATGGCTGACGAGGGGCATGGTGCCATCGAGGACGGATCCCTCGACTGCGCTCGGGATGACAGGGGAAGAGAGGGGCTGACGACAAGCACTTGCCTCCTCCGGCAGGCCCCATCCCTAACCCTGTCATCCCGACCGAAGTGGAGGGATCCGTCGTCGTGCGGCGCTCAGCCGGTATGAAGGCCGTCCGCCCCGTCGGTCACGTGACGGTCAGCACCCAGACATCGCGCGCCGGGTAGTCCGGCACCGACTGGACGGTGACCGAGAGCCGCTTGCCGTCCGGGCTCCAGCGCGCATGGAAGGCATCGACCAGCCCACCGGCGTACTCCGCGTTGCCGGGATCGTTGAAGTGCGAGAGTTGCGTCCAGCCTGAGCCATCGCGATTGATCATCACCAGCTCGGCCGACAAGGGGTGCCAGGGGATCCCGCTCATATAGACGATGTGCTGCCCATCCGGGGTGTAGCTGGGGTGCTCGTGCCAGGTGAGGTCGCTCCCTTTGGTGAGATCGACGTAGGTGCCGGTCGTCAGATCGATCTCCAGCACGTTCATCAGGTCCTTGGGAGACGTGTCCACGTCGGAGCTGACCAGGACGGAGCGCCCATCCGGGCTAAACTGGCCGGGCTCGATGAAGTTGATGCCAGCGGGGGTGATGTCGCGCACGTTGCTCAGGTGAGGGATGCCGTCGACGAAGCTGAAGTCGCCGATCATCAGGCGGTAGACGCCCCAGGGGTGGAGCAGGGTGGCACGCCCGACGATCCGCGACCAGAGCAGTTGGCTGCCGTCTGGGGAGAAGATGGGGAAGAGCACCCCATCGGTTTGCAGCGTGGTGTTGGTGAGCTGATACCACTCGCTGCCGTCGGCTTTGGCGACGTAGAGATCGCACCACAGGCCGTTGAGCAGGATATTCGACCAGGAGGAGTAGGAATCGAGCGGCATCAGCCGGTTGGGCCGCTCGACCTGAACCGCGAACCAGTTGCCGTCCGGGTACCAGGAGGGGTTGAACTTGTGCCGGTTGACGGAGGGCGACTTCAGTTGGCGCAGGTCTGACCCGTCGGGGTTCTCCGTAAAGAGCTGCGTGATCCCGAACGCGTCCGGGCGCTGGAAGATGATCT
>DASSHC010000428.1:0-18656 GCA_035693105.1 Thermomicrobiaceae bacterium
GGAGAGGGCACTTTTCCCTTGTCATCCTGAGGCCGCAGCCGAAGGATCTCTCCGATGCTGGGGCTGCGGCCAATCTCTCTGCACGCTGCTCTAACGCTATGAGACGAGGAGACGTGGGGTAGGCGCGGTGGCGCACGAGGAGGATTGAGCGCAGTCGAGGGATCCGTCCTCTCAGGGCACCCAACGTCCTCGATGGGCAGTGCTTCCGCCCCTGCCCCCACTATGCCTCGCATCCTTCTACTGCTACACTGCGATCAATGCTCTTCATCGCAGGATTCACGACATCGCACGTCCCGGCGCGACGGGCGGCGATTGCACGAGGGGGGACGGCGGGTGTGATCTACCTCGTACACGAGGACAGGCGGCTGCTGGAGATGGTGGACACGCCGTATGCCTCCGAAGACCTGCTGCAGGAGCTGCTGGCCGACTATCCCCACCTGCTGGCCGGCGATCAACTGAATCCGGCCGAGCCGCGCCGCTGGCTGCTGGTCTCGCGCGAGGTCGATCTGCCGGACAACGACGACGGCGCGAGCCGCTGGTCCATCGACCATCTCTTCCTCGATCATAGCGGTATCCCGACCATCATTGAAGTCAAGCGTAGCAGCGACACGCGCATTCGCCGCGAGGTGATCGGCCAGATGCTGGAGTACGCCGCCAACGCCGTCGCCTATTGGCCGGTGGAGGCCCTGCGCGCGGCGTTCGCGCGACGCTGCGACGATCAAGGGCAAGATTCCGACAGCGCGTTGAGCGATTTTCTCGGGCTGGCGGCTGACGCGGAGCAGTTCTGGCAAACCGTCAAGACCAACCTCCAGGCCGGGCGCGTGCGGCTGATCTTCGTGGCCGACCAGATTCCGCCCGAGCTGCAGCGGGTGGTGGAATTCCTCGGCGCGCAGATGGATCCGGCCGAGGTCTACGCGATCGAGATCAAGCAGTTCACCGGGCAGGGGCAGCGCGCGTTGGTGCCGCGCCTGGTCGGCGGCACCACGCCCAAGCAGAGCGACGGCGCGCGGCAAAAGCACCAGTGGGACGAGGCATCCTTCATCCAGGATCTCACCAGGCGCGCGGGCACCGCCGAAGTCGAGGTCTTCAAGCGCGTGCTGGCATGGAGCAGGCACCACTCCTTGCCGCCCTGGTATGGCAAGGGAGCCAGGGACGGCAGCTACTATCCCACCTTCAGGCATAAGGGGGAGCCGTACTGGCTATTCGCCTTGTGGTCCTATGGTGACGCCACCATTCAGTTCGCCGACATGAAGACCAAGCCGCCATTCTCGGATGAGGAAAAACGCCGCGGCATCCTGAGCCGCATCAATGAGATACCGGGTGTGCGCATTCCGGAAGAGCGGTTATCAGGGTATCCTAGCATTCCGCTGTCGCTGCTGACTGATGAGGCCGCGCTCAGGCAGTTTCTGAGCGTCTTCGACTGGGTCGTTGAGGAGGTGCGGCGGCTATAAGTCACGAAGCGTCGGGAAGGGTTTGGTGTGGATGTCGCGGATCGGTGCCTGCCGGCGCGCGGTGGTTTCAACCCGGACGGAGCCGCGCGATCGCGGGCAACGACCAAATATCGTCGTCAATCTCTATCTACCGGCGCGCTCCCTCACTCCGCCCCAACTCGCAGCGGCAGGCGCTTGGGGCCGCGGAAGGAGAAGCCGTCCAGCCACTCGATCTCGCCGGCGGCCAATTCCAGGTCGGGGCAGCGCTGGATGAGGGTGTTGACCGCGATCTGGGCTTCGGCGCGGGCGATGGCCGAGCCGAGGCAGAAGTGCGGCCCGTGGGCGAAGTCGAGGTGGCGGTTCGGCTGCCGCGTGATGTCGAAGCGGTCGGGCTCGGGGAACTGGCTTTCGTCGCGGTTGGCCGAGGCCAGCACCAGGAAGACGTTCTGCCCCGCCTCGATCGCCTGCCCGCCAAGCTCGATGCGTTCCTTCGCCACCCGGCTGGTCGTCTGCACCGGGCACTCGAAGCGCAGCACCTCCTCGATCGCGAGGCGGATCAGCGCCGGCTCCGCGCGCAGCCGGGCCAGCGACTCCGGGTGCCGCAGCAGCGTCAGGATGGCGTTGCCGATCAGGTGCGCGGTCGAGTTGTTGCCGCCCACCAAGAGCGCGATGATCATCACCACCATCTCAGCGGTGGTCAGCCGGTCGCCCGCCTCCTCGGCCTCGATCAGCAGCGTGATCAGATCCTCGCGCGGCTGGCGGCGGCGCGCGGCGATCACCGCCTCAAGGTACGCTTTCGTCTCCAGCATGGCCGCCTGGCCCTGGCGCATCACCGCCACGCGCTCGCCCAGCGTGCCCGGCCGGTCGTAGATGCGCACCTGGGCGCGGCTCCAGCGGGCGAAATCGGCCTGCCGCTCCAGCTCGACGCCCAGCATGTCGGCGATGACGTAGCTCGGCAGCGGGGAGGCGAACTCCTCCATCAGCTCCAGCTCGCCGCACGGCAGCAGCCCGGCCAGCAACTGGTCGCAGAGCGCCTGGATGCGCTCGCGCTTGACGCTGGCCGCCTTGGCCGAGAAGGCTTTCGTGAGCAGGTTCCGCAGCCGGGTGTGGGCCGGCGGGTCGGTCAGCAGCATGCGGCTGGAGAGGACCGCACGCATCGGCTCCAGCTCACGCTGCACGTCCCGCGGCAGCACCGAGAGGAGCGAGCCGGTGCGCGCCGAGGAGATGCGCGGGTCGTTGAAGAGGCTGAGCACGTCGTCGTAGCGGAAGACGAACCAGCCCTGCCCGTTCCAGAAGACGGGTTGCTCGCGGCGCAGCTCGCGGTAGAGCGGATAGGGGTCCGCCTTGATGGCCGGGTCGCCGAAGTCGATCGTCGCGGACATGGCTGCATCTCCCGTCAGCCTTCGTCCTCCCCTCCCCCAGCATTGGCTCGAACGGAGCCGTTCGGAGAGGGGTTGGGGGTGATGGCCCTACAGCGCGTAGTCGCCGGTGTGCGCCTCCTCCAGGTAGCGCGCCAGCAGGTCGACGCAGGCCTGCACGTCCGAGACGCTGGCCATCTCGTTGACGGTGTGGGTGTAGCGGCAGGGGATCGAGAGCGTGATCGCCGCCACGCCGCCGCGCTGGCGCTGCACCGCCCCGGCGTCGGTGCCGCCGAAGGGGAGGATCTCCAACTGGTGCGGGATCTCCTCGCGCTCGGCGATGTCGCGGAAGTGGCGCACCAGGCGCGGGTTGCAGATCAGCGAGCCGTCCATGATCTTGATCGCTGCCCCGCCGCCGAGGCGGGTGATGCTCGACTCGGGCGGGTTGCCGGGGTAGTCGCGCGCCGGACTGTCGTCGACCGCGATCATCACCGTCGGCTCCAGCGCGTAGCCGCTGACGCCGGCCCCGCGTAGCCCGACCTCCTCCTGCACCGTGGCGACGGCATAGATGGTCGCCTCGTGGCCGCGCAACGCCCGCAGCGCCTCCAGCATCACCAGCAGGCCGACCCGGTCGTCGATCGCCTTGCTCAGGTAGCAGTCGCCGGCGCGCTCGAAGCCGCGGTCCATCGTCACGAAGTCGCCCACGCGTACCGCCTCGCGCACGGCCTCGGCCGGCAGGCCGAGATCGACGAAGAACTCGTCCTGGCGCGGCAGGCTGGGCGTTTCGCCCGGCTGCGGCGGCCCCTGTGTGCGCCCAAGCTGCAGCGCCCCACGCAGGCTGGCGCCGCTGTCGCTGTGAACCAGCACGCGCTGGGCGTTCATCTGCAGCGGGCCCATGCCGCCGCCCAACGGCTGCAGCCGCAGGAAGCCGCGCTCGTCGATGTAGCGCACCAGGAAGCCGATCTCGTCCATGTGCGCCGCGATCATTACGCGCACGTCGGCGCGCCCGCGTTTGGTGCCGATGACGTTGCCCAGGGCGTCGACGCGCACCTCGTCGACCAGCGGCGTCAGCTCTTCGCGCACCAGCCGGCGCACCTGCTCCTCGCGACCCGGCACGCCCGGCGTCTCCGCCAGGCGCTTGAACAGCGCCTCATCGACCGGCATCGTGTACTCCTTGCTTCGCACCAATCGTCGCCTCGCGTGGCGCCAGCCTAGCAGCAACGTGCGCGAGCGTAAAGGCGCGGGGGTTAGCAGGGTGGCGCACGACCAGGATGGGATGTCGGGCACGACGGATCCCTCGACTGCGCTCGGGATGACGGGGTGAAAACGGGGCGGACGACTACGATCAACGTCATCGTCCGCCACAGCCCCTCCCCGGCCAGCCCGCGCGCAGTCGAGGGATCCGTGCCTCACGCGGCACCCAACGCCCTTGCTGGGCACTCCAGCGAGTGCGGTACCATCCACGTGCTATGAGGCCGAGCGGAGAACGGAGCAGCGCATGGAGATCGTCGATTTCGCGGCGGAGTACTTGCCGGGGGTGTTGCGGCTGACCGAGGCCGAGGGCTGGCCGAGCTTCGCGGCCGACCCGGCGCGGGCGCTGCGGGTGCTGACCGCGCCGGGGGTGCGCGCCGTGGTGGCGCTGGATGATGGCGCCGTCGTCGGCTTCGCTCGCGCGCTCAGCGACGGCGAGCTGAGCGCCTACCTGGCCGAGTTGGCGGTCGCGCCGGACTACCGCGGCCGCGGCCTCGGCCGGCGGCTGGTGGAAGCGGTGCTGGCGCGCTGCGGCGCGATCCGGCTCGACCTGCTGGCCGAGGACGGCTCCGAGGGCTTCTACCAGCGCCTGCCCCACCGGCAGAAGCCGGGCTTTCGCGTTTACCCCGCCTCGGTGGCCGGCGGCATGTCGAGGTAGTCCGTCGATCACGCCCGTCCTTCCAAGCACGAAAAAGCCGCCCCGACTCATGTCCTGGAGCGGCTTCCGCAGCCGTGCGCCGTTGTTCGTTCGAGAACGGTCTAACCAGCGCCGCGTGCGAGCTTCAGGGGCAGGGCAGCCGGTGAGTGCGTCTCACGCAGTACATAGCGATCCTCATCCAGGGCAGCCTGGTCGAGTAGTGCCGACGCTATCGTTCCGTCCGGCTCTACCAGTAGCCATTGCTCATCGCCAAGTTCACCCGCGCCGATGAGGATGGATGTCTGGAGCGCCGCGGCGATACGGTGGATCACGCCCAGCTCGACGCGGTCACCTTGCAGCCGGCGCAGTTGCGCCGTGCGCGGATAGAGCGAAAGGTAAAGGGGGAAGTCGCCCGCAATCCGGGTACGCTGCACCAGGAGCGATGTGTCCGGCCCGATCAGTTCTGGGGCCTTTTGTAGATCATCAACCACGGAGATCTGCTCCGGCGTCAGCCCGAAAGCAGCAGCCAGGGCCGCGACGAGATCGTGTTTCGAGACCCAGCGCCCAAGCAGCATGTCTTGCCAGAGCATCACATTGTCCTATGTTCCGCGCGCCAGGCTACACGCGCCTGTTCCCGTGCCGCTTCCGCCATGTCTTGCGCATCCAAAATCGCTTCGGCACGAGCCGATAGCCCAAATCGATTATAGACGCCGAGCGCCTTGAAGGCCCCGCGATCGAGTCGATGAAACCCAGGACCGTCGATCGGAAAGAGGCGTCCCGTCGCCTTTATCCCGTATCGCCGCCCGCTAACCAGGTAACGGTCACCATCCCGTAGCGCATCGCCGCGGTTGATCGCCGCGACATCGGCCGCAACGTTCACCGATGACTCAATCACGGTATTCCAATCAGCGGCACGGGTTCGTTGCGAGACCGTCGCCAGCCGGTGCCGCGGGTTCGGTGGTTTCGCTTCCCGTGGCGGCCGATTGCGCGCCCGCCGCTCTGCTTCCCGCGACAGCGCGTCCGCCAATCTTGTCAGGATGCCGGCGGCAGGTCGAGGTAGACGGTCTTGGTCTGGGTGAAGAACTCCATCGCCGCGCGGCCCTGCTCGCGCGAGTAGGAGCTGGAGCCCTTCATGCCGCCGAAGGGGACGTGCGGCTCGGCGCCCGCCGTCTCCGAGTTGACGTGGACCACGCCCGCCTCGATGCTCCGGATGAACTGGAAGGCGGTGCGGATGTCGCGCGTCACCAGCGCGGCGCTCAGCCCGTAGCCGACGCCGTTGGCGATCTCGATGGCGCGCTCGATGTCCGGCGCGCTGATGATGCCGACAACCGGGCCGAAGATCTCCTCCTGGGCGATGCGCATCTGGGGCGTCACGTTGTCGAAGACGGTCGGCGCCACGTAGTGGCCGTGGGCGTACTGCTCGCCGCCCGGCGCCGCTCCCCCGGTCAAGAGGCGCGCGCCCTCGCGCTGGCCGATATCGATGTAATTCAGCACCGACTGGCGCGCTTCATCCGAGACGAGCGGTCCCAGGTAGCTGCTCGGCTCCAGCCCCGGCCCGACCGCCAGCCCGCGCGCCCGCTCGGTCAGCGCCTCGGCGAATTTGGGCGCCAGCGACTCGACCACGATCACCCGGCTGGTGGCGGTGCACTTCTGCCCGGTCGAGCGCATCGCGCCGGCAATCGTCAGGTCCACCGCCTGATCGAGATCGGCGTCGGCCGCCACCACCACCGGGTTCTTGCCGCCCAGCTCCAGCTGCACCTTGGCGCCGCGCTCGCCGGCGATGGCGTGGAGGTGGCGCCCGACGGCGTTCGAGCCGGTGAAGCTGATAGCGTTGACGCGCGGGTCACGCGCCAGCGTCTCACCAACCACCGCGCCCGGCCCCTGGACGAGATTGAGCACACCCGGGGGCAGCCCGGCCTCCGCGAAGACCTCGACGATGAGCTGGGCGGTCAGCGGGGTCAGCTCGGCCGGTTTGAAGATCGCCGTGTTGCCGTAGGCCAGGCAGGGCGCCAGCTTCCAGAGCGGGATGGCGACCGGGAAGTTCCAGGGGGTGATGATCCCGGCCACGCCCAGCGGCACGCGCTCGGTGTAGAGGAAGGTCTCCGGGTTGTTGCCGGAGTAGACCTCGCCCAGCGCGCGCACCGGCTCCCCGGCGTAGTAGCGCAGGATGCTGACGCCGCGCAGCGTCTCGCCCACGCCCTCGCCGATCGTCTTCCCCTCCTCGCGCGTCAGCGCCGCGCCGATCTCGTGCGCGCGCCGCTCCAGGATGTTGGCCGCTTTCTCCAGCAGGGCGCTGCGCTGCGGCCCGGAAACCGCGCGCCAGGCGGGCAGCGCCGCGGCCGCCGCCGCGATCGCGTGCCGCGCGTCGGCCTCGCCCGAGCGCGGGAACTCGCCCAGGATCTCGCGCTGGTCGGCGGGATTGTGGTTGGGCCGGTACTCGTTGGTCGAGGGCGACAGCCACTCGCCGCCGATGTAGTTGCGCTGGCGCGCGGTCGCCGTCGCTGCCTCTGCGCTCATCATCATTTCCTTTCTTGCAGCGGTCCTACGCCTGTGGCAGGCGGCGCGGGGTGGCGCGCAGCCGCAGCATGCCGAGCGACATGCTCGCCTTGACGGTGAGCTGCGGCGTAGCGCCCTGGATGGCGGCCTCGGTCAGGTAGGCGCCATCGCGGCGCAGGAAGCCGTCGCCGGCATCGGTGCTGCCGAGGGTGGTATCGACGCTGATGCGGGCAGCGGTCGAGGCCGGCACGCGGATCTCCAGCGAGGCCACCCCGGCGGTGACGCGGGCGTCGAGATCGCGCTGGAGCTGGCCGTCGAAGTCGAGCAGGTAGCTGGCCGCGCCGCCGTCGAGCTTGAACGCGGCGGCGTTGCTGTTGGCCAGGCCGCGCAGCTCCAGGTTGCTGGCCCCGGCGTCGATGTCGAGCTTGTCCATCGGCTGGCGGTTCGGCGCCGAGAAGTCGACGCTCATCTTGGCCGCGCCCTGCTTGATCGAGAGCCGCTCCAGCGGCAGGCCGCCCAGCTCGCAGGTGCTCTCGCTGGCGCCGGTCTCGATCGCCAGGCGGTAGGGGCGCGCGTCGCCCAGCGCCAGTTGGAACTCGGGCGTGCCGTGTTTGACGTTCGGCATCTCGCGCCACTTGGGCTCCTGCGAGATGCGCACCTTGCCACCGTCCTGCGTCACCGTGCAGGGGAGGTTGCCGGTCGGGTCGTGGTAGCTGCCGCTGACCCAGGCGCCGCCCGCCTGGCCGGGCTGGATGCTGAGGCGACAGGCGCCGACCGTTATCCGCAGCTCCAGCCGCTCCGCCTCCGGAAAAGGAACGTTGATCTCAGTCGTCGTGGCGCTCATCGCGCTCCTCCTTGCACCCTGTCGCGGTTGGCCGGCTTGGTCGTTCTTCCTCCCAGTCTCGCCCAACGCCGCCCCACAGGCAAGCACGGGCGAAACGGATCAAATGGCCCGCAAGTGAGCAGGAAATGAGCTGTCGGATGAGCAGTGGAGCGTACTAGGGTACGCCTATCGGCTCATCGCATGTCTTCTGTTGAAGGGAGTGGGTCATGTCGGCGGTCACCGCCACGGAAGCGAACAAGGCCATCGCGCGGCGCTTTCTGGACGAAGCCTTCAACCAGGGGAGGCTCGAGGTCATCGACGAGATCATCGCGCCCGACGCGGTCGATCACGATCCCGCGCCCGGCCAGGCGCCGGGCGCGGCCGGGGTGCGGCAGGCGGTGAGCATGTTCCGCGCCGCGTTCCCCGACCTGCGCATCGAGCTGCACGACCAGGTGGCGCAGGGCGACCTCGTCTGCAACCGCTGGACCATCCACGGCACGCACCAGGGCGAGCTGATGGGGATCCCGCCGACCGGCAAGCGGGTGCAGGTGCCGGGCATCGATATCGTGCGCGTGGCCCAGGGCAAGCTGGTCGAGCATTGGGCCACGCTGGATCAGGTCGGAATGCTGCAGCAGCTGGGCGTCATGCCGGCGCCGGGCCAGGGCTAGCCGGGTATCGGGAAAGCGAAAGGGGAATCGCCGTGTCCGTATCCGTCGAAGCCAATGTCCAAATCGTCCGCGGCCTGGCGGATGCCATCTTCACTCAGCACGACTTCGACAAGGCCATGCAGTACATGTCACCGGACTTCGTTGAACACTTCAGCGGCCAGACGCTGGACTACGCGAGCTGGAGGGGCCTGGTCCAGATGTTCTTCGCCGCCCTCCCCGACCTCCGCCTGGTCGAGATCGAGCCGCAGCTCGCCGAGGGCGACAAGGTGGCCACCCGCTTTGCCTGGGCCGGGCACCAGACCGGTGAGCTGCTGGGGATCCCGTCGAGCGGCAAGGAGCTGCACGGGCGCGGCATCTCAATCTGGCGTGTGGCGCAGGGCAAAGTCGTCGAGGAGTGGAACGCGGAGGATATGCTGACCATCCTCCAGCAGCTCGGAATCGCGCCAGGCTAGCGCGCGAACGGCATCCCGCCTCTGAATGCAACCTCTCCATCATCCATCGCAGCCCACGACCGAGCCGGGAGCGCCACCCGCTCCCGGCACTGTTTCTGCGGCCCGATTAATCGAGCATTCGGCTCCGCCGGGTCATCATCACCCGGGTTGCAGACATCCGGCTGGCTGCTCGGGAACGCCGCGCGGTCGCTATCCAGGGAGGAATGCGCATGACCGGGAATTTCCGCGATCGCCCCTATGGCGGGGCGCCAAACTACTTCGGCGGCTACGGCCGCGGCTACGGCGAGGGTCTCTATGGTGAGGGCGGCTTCGGCGGTTACGGCCCGAGCTACGGCACCGGCGGCTACTACGGCGGCGGCTACAGCGGCGCTGGCTACTACGGCGGCGCAGGCCCCGGCTACGCGACCGGCGGCTACTACGGCGGTGGCTACAGCCCCTACTACGGATCGGGCGGTGACTACGGCCAGAGTTTCGGCAACTACGGCACCGGCTTCACCCAGGGCTGGGGCGACTATGGCCAGAGCTTTGGCACCGGCGGCTATTACGGCAGCTATAGCCCGTACTTCGGCCCGACCGGCTACTACGGCAGCTATGGCCAGGGCTTCGGCGGCTATGGTGGCGGTCTCGGCCAGGGCTTTGGGAACTACGGCACTGGCTTCAACCAGGGTCTCCAGGGCTTCGGTGGCTATGGAGGCTATGGAGGCTATGGTGGTTACGGCATGGGCATGGGCTTCGGAGAGCCCAGCGAGAGCGTCGGCTTCGAGGAGATCTTCCTGATCCCGGCGGGCGCTGGCTTCGGCGGCTATGGCCAGACGGCCGGGCAACAGACCCAGCCGACCCAGCCGACCCAGCAGCCGCAGCAGCACCTGCAGCAGCACCAGCAACATGTCCAGCAGCATCAGCAGCACTTGCAACAGCACCAGCAGCATGCTCAGATGCACGCGCAGGAGCAGCAGCAGCACCAGCAGCACCTGCAGCAACATCAGCAGCACGCGCAACAGCACGCGCAGGCGCAGCCCAGCCGGCAGCAGGCGACCCAGACCAGGCAGGGGCCGCACGCCGGCAAGGGGCCCAAGAACTACCAGCGCTCCGACGAGCAGATCCAGGACGAGATCTGCCGGCTGCTGACGATGCACGGCAACCTCGACGCCTCCAAGGTCGATGTCACGGTCAAGGACGGTGAGGCCACCCTCGCCGGTGCGGTGGACAGCCGCTTCGCCAAGCGGACGGCCGAGGACGTGACCGAGGCGGTTCCCGGCGTCAAGGACGTCCATAACAATCTCAGCATTCAGCAACAGGGCCAGAGCGGCCAGCCCCAATCGCAGTCCGCGAGCCAGACCAAGGGCCGCACGCGCACCAACAGCAAGACGGCCAGCGAGCAGCCGTCCGCGCAATAGGCGCGCGACCGTACCAACCGGCGCCCCGCCACTGGCGGGGCGCTTGTCGTTCACCCCGGCGGCAGCGCCGTTCGCTAGCCCTACGGGTATGGTTTCTGCTGCGAAAGCTAACGCGGTGACACCACCGCAACAGACGGCTATTGGGACCGTGTCGCGGCGCGGGGGCGACGGCGCGGGCTCGAAGGAGGACGTCACTGATGACCTACGGCGGTTATGGATACGGCTACGGCCCCGGCTACTACGGTGGACCGTACACGCCGACGGAGTACAACGCCGGCGGCTACTGGGAGCCCGGCTACTACGACTACTGGGGCACCTGGATCCCCGGTCACTGGCAGAACACCGGCATGAGCACGGGCTTCGCAGGCTACGGCACGGAGTTCGATCAGGGCTTCGGCGGCTACGGCAGCGGCTTCAACCAGGGCTTCAACCAGGGTGGCTACTGGGTGCCCGGCTATTACGACGCCTTCGGCAACTGGATTCCCGGCCACTGGCATTACAGTGGCGCCGGCTTCACCGGCGGCGGTTTTGGCGGCTACGGGACGGGCTTCAGCGGCGGCTTCAACCAGAGCGGCTTCTGGGTCCCCGGTTACTACGATTACTGGGGTAACTGGATCCCGGGCCACTGGGACTACACCGGCGGCGGCTCCGGCATGGGCATGGGCTTCAACCAGGGCTTCAGTGGCTATGGTGGCGGCTTCAACCAGGGCTTCGCCGGCTACGGCGGCGGTTTCAACCAGGGTGGCAACTGGGTGCCGGGCTACTATGACTACTGGGGCAACTGGATCCCCGGTCACTGGCACAACACCGGCTTCGGTGGTGGCATGGGCTTCCAGGGTGGCTCCGGCGGCCACTGGATCCCCGGTCACTACGACATGTACGGCAACTGGATCCCCGGCTACTGGAGCTACTACTAGGAACGAGTAGGCAGGAAGCACGCGCCGCCGGCCTGGTCGCCGCGGCGCGTTCCCGGGCGGCGGCGTCCCCCGACCGTCCGCCTGGGCCCGGACCATTTAGGCTCGATCGGCAGAGGAGGTACGCATGAGTAGCCGCTGGAACACGAACAACCCGCAACGCGGCCCCGGCGGCAACCAGCCAAATCAGCTCGGCGGCGTCAGCGGCCCCGGCTTCGGCCAGGGCTACCCCTTCTACGGCGGCGGCTTCGGCCCCAGCTACTGGACCAGCGGCCAGGGCGGCTACGCCTTCGGCGGCTTCTACGGCAGCGGCGGCCTCAGCCACGGCCGCTACGGGCAGGGGTGGGCTCGGCTCGGCGCCAACCAGGGGCAGGGCTTCGGCAGCAGCTACCAGGAGGGCGTCTATGGCGGCGGCTCCGGCCTCGGCTACGGCGGCTTCGGGCCCTACGGCCATCCCTACCAGGGCCAGAACTTTGGCCTCGGCTATGGCTACGGCAGCTACGGCGCCCGGCCCACCCCCATCCCCGGCCCCCACGCCGGCAAAGGCCCACGCAACTATCAGCGCACCGACGCCGAGCTGCAGGACGCCATCTGCCATCGTCTGAGCCAGGACGGCTTCGACACCAGCCGCATCGACGTCGCCGTGCACCATGGCCAGGTCACGCTCTCGGGCAGCGTCGCCTCGCGTCCGTGGAAGCGGCGCGCGGAGGATGTCGCCGAGTCGGTCGGCGGCGTCGTCGACGTGCATAACCGGCTGCGTATCACCGCGACGCCTTGAGCCGCCGCGCTCACCTGGCATGCTTCCTGCACCGACTCCCTGACCGCACGCACGAGCGAGCAACGCGCTCAGTCGCAAAGAGCTAAGGAGACAGACATGCCAGGTTGGGCCAACATCGACTACGGCGGGCAGGACCCGCGCTTCGGCGACTACTACGGCGAGGGCTACAGCGGCTACGACGCCAACCCCTACCTCGGCTACTACGGCGGCTACAACACCGGCACGTACGCCTTTCCCAACACCGCCGCTTCGGCCGGCGGCTACGGGCCGCAGCGCTTCGCCTACCCCAACGTCGGGAGCCCCTACGGCAGCGGTTATTATGGCACCGACGAGTACGGCTACCCCTTCTACGGCACCGGCTACGGCCTGCCACCTCGTGGCGGCGCCAATGCCAACCCCACCCCGCAGTACCCCGGCTTCGGGCCAACCACCGGCTACGGCCGGCAGATGTCCGGCTATCTGCGCGGCGGCCAGGGCCAGGGCTGGCAGCAAGGGCCGCACGCCGGCAAGGGGCCGAAGCGGAGCGACAGCCGCATTCAGGACGAGGTCAGCCAGCGCCTGACCCAGCACGGCCAGCTCGATGCCTCCAACATCGACGTCAACGCCAGCAACGGCGTGGTCACGCTTACCGGCACGGTGGATTCGCGCCAGGCGAAGCGCACAGCGGATCAGCTGGCCGACGCCGTCCCCGGTGTGCAAGATGTCCTCAACCGGCTCACGATCCAGCAGGGCGGTCAGTCGGGGCAGCCGAGCCAGCGGCAGGCACAGGCGTCCGGCACGGTCACGCGGCGCACCGGCTCGCGGGCGAGCGCGGCCAGTCAGGGCCAGGGCCAGGGCCAGGAGCAGCAGCACGATCTGCCGGCCACCATCGAGGAGAGCCCGCCGATCGTCATCCCGGCGACCGGGGCGCGGTCGAGCAGCAAACAACCGCCCAAGACGCAGGGCCGCTAGGCGGCCGGCGGGCAGGCAGCACCACTACAGGGAGGAATGGCAGATGGCGGATCGCACGCAGAACCAGCAGCAGCACCCGATTCAGCGCCCGGGCCAATTCCAGGGGCGCGGCGCCTACGGCCAGCCGGGCGGCTTCGGTGGCTACGGCATGGGCAGGAGCATGAGCCCGGCGCAGCGGCAGGTGGCGCTCAACCGCGGCCAGATCCCGGTCCGGAATCCGAGCAGCACCGACTGGGGCACCGAGCCGTACTATGGCGGCTACGGCTACGACTTCCGCGGCGAGGGCTTCGGCGGCATGGCCCAGGGCTACCCCAACCCCGGCTTCGGCAGCTCCGGGCAGCGCGGCGGCATGACCAGTCAGGGGCCGCACGCGGGCAAGGGGCCGAAGCGGAGCGACAGCCGCATCCAGGACGAGGTCAGCCAGCGCCTGACCCAGCACGGCCAGCTCGATGCCTCCAACATCGACGTCAAGGTCAACGACAGCATCGTCACGCTCTCGGGCAGCGTGGCGTCGCGCCAGGCCAAGCGCACCGCCGAGGACGTGGCCGATGCCATCCCCGGCGTGCGCGACGTTCTCAACCAGCTCACCATCCAGCAGGGCCAGCGGCAGCCCCAGACCGTGCACTAGCCGGCACCCCAGCGCGCGCCCGGAGCGCTCCGGGTGCGCGGCGTCGCCCTCAACCCGGCGGCCAAACGCGAACGCGCAAGAGCAGGAGCAGGAGCAGGCGATGTCCTTGTCCACGATCCAGCACCACTACCACTTCCACCCCCAGGGACAGCCGTCAGGCGGCTATGGCAGCTACGGCCGGCAGTTCCAGGCTGGCTACGGCAACGCCGGCTACGGCTTCGGCGGCGGCTACTACGGCACGCCCTACTTCGCCACCAACTATCACGGGCTGGGCCGGGGAACCTACGGCGGCTACTTCGGCGGCGGCTCCGGCTACTTCCCCTACTCCGGCAGCAACGCCGGCATGTCTGGCACGGGCGGCTTGGGTCAGGGCTTCTGGGGCCAGGGCGGCCAGAGCCTCCAGAACTACGGGCAGAACGTCAACTGGCGCGCGAGCTCCAACCCCGGGTTCGGCGGCTACGGCGGGGGCGGGCGTGGCCGTAACCTCTTCCAGGGCTTCGCCGCCTACGGCAACTACTGATCGCACCCGCGCCGGCACGCACGCGGGGAGAGAGGGAGCAGAGATGGCCGATACGGTCACGCACCATCACCATCACCACCATCACTACCACCACCACTATCATCAGCAAGCAGGGCAGCAGTTACCCGCCGCCTATCGCGGCCCGCGCCCCCAGCAGCACTTTCAGAGCAGCGTGCCCTACGACGGGGCCGGGTTGGACTACTGGGGCAACTTCGGCGCCGGCTGGGGCTACGCCACCGGGTCCGGCACCGGGTACTATGGTGGGCGCCGGTTCGACAGCAGCGGACAGCCGCACGGCAATCCGTTCCAGCAGGCGTTCAACGCCCACGACGCGAACACCGGCTATCCCTTCCAGGGCGGCTACGGTCAGGGCTACGGGAACTACGGAGGGCACTACGGCAGCAGGGGCTACGCCGGCTTCGGCTACAACTATTAGCCGCCCCAGAACGCGCCGGGCGCGATGAGCGAACCGGAGGCGGGAGTCGATTGGCGGGGAGAAGCGGAGCGTGTCGCGGCGGCGCTGGCGGCGCAGTTCGGCGAGGCGTTCGACTTCGGCCCCGCGTCGCTGCGGCGGCTCGACGCCGCGCTGGCGGAGTGGCTCTCGTTCGCCGAGGTCTACGCCGCGCCGGGCGAGTCGCTGGAGCACCTGGCCCGGCCGCTGGCGGCCTATGTCGGTGAGGTGCTGGTCCGGCAGGCCGGCGGGCGCTGGCTGGAGCCGGCCGAGGAGGCGACGATCGTGCTCCCCGCGGGTGCGGTGCTCGCGCTGGAGGATCTGGCGCGCCTGGTGCTCAGCCGCGCGGTGCCCCCCAACTTCACGCGGCTGCTGCCGGGTTAGCGTCGTCAGGACGCTGGGCGACCATGCAGGTCCGTTTTGGCTGTAGGGGCAGGCCCCCGTGCCTGCCCTCGTGGTCTGCCACATAGTCAGTCGTTCGCCACCTACGTTCCCCCTGTCCCCGTTGCCGATGCGTGGAACAACGAGGGCGGCCGCGGGGGCCGCCCCTACACAACGCTAGCGAAGAGGGCCACCTCAACGCGTTTCGCTGGAGGAGAGGAATCGGGCATGGGACAGTCATGGAGCCGGGCGATGGCGCTCGACGAGGTGGTCAACCGGCTGGCCGCCAATGAGCTGGTCGAGGGCATCCTGGTGATCGGCTCGGCCAGCCGCGACGATCTCACGCCCACCAGCGACTACGACCTGCTGGTCGTGCTGCGCCGGCAGCCGGTGCCGGTGCGCACCGTGATTACGCAGATCGACGGGCGCGAGGCCGAGATCTTCTTCACCATCGCCGAAACGCTCAACCGCATCGAGGCGCGCGGCACGCCGCTGCCCAACGACAGCGATGACGAGCTGCTGGTCCACTGGCTGCAAAGCGGCCAGATCGTCTACGATCCGGCTGGGCACCTCAGCCGCGCCCAGCAGGCCTTCCGCTCCCACAACTGGATTCTCCTGGCCGGCGAGACACAGCGCTACCTCACCTGGTTCAAGCTGAACAACCACCTGCGCCAGGTGCTGCGCCTGGCCGCCAGCGACGACCCGGTCGACCGGCTCGCCGCCCAGCTCAAGCTCCTCGATGCCCTGCACGAGCTCTTCGCCAGCTACTTCTTCCTGCGGCGCATCCCCTGGCGTGGCCACAAGCTCGGCATCAAGTACCTCGCCGCGCACGACCCCAACTACCTCGCCCACTGGCAGGAGCTGCTGGCCGAGGCGGAGCTGGAGCGTCGCGTGACGATCTTCGTCGAGTTGGTGCGGCGGACGCTGGCGCCGGTCGGCAGCGTGCTGCGCGACGCCGAGGTGGGCGTGCAGTTCGAGCCGGGCGTGGCCGTCACCCCCGAGCTGCTGGCCGAGGGCGAGCGCTTCTGGGATCAGCTACTCTCGGGCGCCTATGGCCCGTGGATGAACGGCGACCTCTGGGAGCAGCCCACGCTTGGCGGTTGATGGCGCGGCGCTGCCGGAGGACGAGCGCCGGCGGCGGCTCCTGGCGCACCAGCAGCTGATCCGCGGCTGCACACGGTGCGTGGCCGCCGGCCTGATCAGCCAAGCGCGGCCGGTGTTCCACGGCGACGCGGCCGCGCGGGTGATGATCGTCGGGCAGGCGCCGGCGCTGCCGCGCGCCGAGCGCCCGCTCCCCTACTCCGGCGCCAGCGGCAAGGTGCTGCGCGCCTGGCTGGCCCGCGCCGGCTTCGACGCCGAGCGCTTCTACGAGGCCTTCTACCTCACCTCGCTGACCAAGTGCTTCCCCGGCCCCAGCCGCTCCGGCAAGGGCGACCGCGCGCCGAGCGCGGCGGAGATCGCCAACTGCGCCGACCACCTGGCCGGGGAGCTGGCGCTGGTGCGGCCGGAGGTGATCTTGCCGCTGGGCAAGCTCGCCGCCGGCGCCTTCGTGGCCAGTGCGCGCCGCCGGCGGCTCGACGAGCTGATCGGCCGCCGCTTCGCCTATCAGGACGCTATCGTCCTGCCGCTGCCGCACCCCTCCGGCGTCAGCCGCTGGCTGAACGCGCCCGCCAATCGTGTCCTGCTCGACGCCGCGCTCGCCGAGCTGCGCCTGCTGCGTGAGGAGCTGGGGCTGTGAGGAAGGCTCGTCGCCTTCCACGGACGTTGCGTGCCGCTCCAGGACGGATCCTTCGACTGCGCTCAGGATGACAGGGTAAGGATGAGGCGGACGACGACATCACGTCGTACTCGTACGCCCTAGACTTCCCCAGCCGCCAGCCGCTCCGCTCAGATCGCGCGGCCGTGGCGGAAGGCGACGCGCGCCTCGGCGATCGTCTGCCAGGCCTCGGCGGCCGAGTGCCAGCCGCGCACCTCGGTCGGCTTCCCCTCCAGCAGCTTGTAGGTGGCGAAGAAGGTCTCGATCTCCTTCAGCCAGTGCGGCTCGAGGTCGCTCAGCTCCCGGGTGGTGTCGAAGCGCGGGTCGCCGGTCGGCACCGCCAGGATCTTGAAGTCCGACCCCTTCTCGTCGAGCATGTCCAGCCCGCCGATCGGCCGCGCCGGCACGATGCAGCCGGGGAAAGTCGGCTCGTGGACCACCACCAGAATGTCGAGCGGATCGCCATCGGGCGCGCGTGTCTCCGGGATGAAGCCGTAGTCGGTGGGGTAGTGAACCGATGAGTAGAGCACCCGGTCGAGGAAGAGCTTGCCGGTGCGCTCGTCGTACTCGTATTTGTTGCGGCTGCCCTTGGGAATCTCGATCAGGGCGTTGACTGTGTCTGCCTGGGCATGCATACGTCCTCCTTGCTGCGCGCTCGGCCGGCCCGCTCGCGACGAGATGAAGTGTTACACTTGGCGAAACGATTTCCGCTTCAGGGGACGGCGTGTCGCATGGGCCTCCAGCACTCGCAGGTGGAAGGGCGCGACCGGGAGCGAGGGAACCCGGGGGCGTTCGACGCTGCCACCCGCGGGCTGCTCGAGGCCGACCCCGATGGGATCGTGGTGGTCGATCGCCACGGCTCCTGCACCTTCGCCAACGCTGCCGCGCTGACGCTCCTCGCTTACCAGCGTGATGACCTACTCGGCCAGTCGCTCGACGTCCTCCTGCGGCCCGAGCCGCGCGATCCATCCTCGCCCGTAGCCTTTCGCCAGCTCGCGGCAGTGATCGCCGAGCGCGGGTCCGCGCTTGTCTCGCACGCCTTCTACCATCGCCGCGATGGCTCCAGGCTGGCGGTCGAGGCCCGTGCCTTCGGAGTCCAGCAGGGGGTCGTGGTGCGCTTCACCCCGGCCCGACCGCTCCCGGGGCAAGATGCCCGGCTGCTCCAACTGCTGGAGGCCATCGGCGAGGGCGCGCTGGCGTTCGATCGCGCCGGACGAGTCGAGTTCGCCAATGCCGCCGCCGAGCGCATCCTCGGTCTCAACCGCGCACAACTCGTCGGCGGCTCGCACGCGACGCTTCCCTGGCAGGTCCATGACCGGCAGGACCGCCCGCTGGCGCCCGACGACCTGCCGACCCAGGTGGCGCTACGCGGCGGCAAGCCGGTGTTCGACCGCGAGTTGGAGGTGACCGTGGGCGAGCGCCACGTGCCGCTCGTCGTCTCGGCCTTTCCAGTGCGCGACGAGCAGGGCGAGCAGAGCGGCGTTGTCCTGACCTTTCGCGACATCAGCGCGCGCCGGCAGGCCGAGCGCGCCGCGACACGCTTCCAGGCGGCCTCCGCTTCCATCCTCAACAGCGGCCCCTTCCCGCTGGTGCTGCTCGATGTCGCCGGCTGTGTCGATGCCTGCAATCAGGCCGCCGAGCGGCTGGTGCGGCGGCTGAACGGCGCCGTGCTCGAGCGTGGCGAGCTGATCGACCGCAGCTTTCCCGTCGATCGGGACGCTCTCTGGTCGCGCATTCGCAAAGCGGCCGAGGGCGAGTCGAGTAG
>DASSHC010000429.1:0-10667 GCA_035693105.1 Thermomicrobiaceae bacterium
GACCCCGGCCACCGAGCCACGGGTTTATTTCTCAACTTCCTCGCGGACCGGCAACCGCTCCCTCCGGCGAACGCGGTGACAGCTTGGCAAGTGTCACCAGCTCCGCTATGCTGTCGCCGGAACGGATGTTCGTCGTACGTACAGGCGTGGGCAGCGTTGAGTGGCTGGGGCTGGTGCCGGCGGCCTGGGCGCGCCCGCGACAGCGGCTCGACGGAAGGGGGCGCGGGTGGACCTGCTCGATCGGATGCTAGGACACGATCGCTGGGCGAC
Source organism: Thermomicrobiaceae bacterium (assembly GCA_035693105.1). GTDB lineage: Bacteria > Chloroflexota > Chloroflexia > Thermomicrobiales > Thermomicrobiaceae > DASSHC01. The sequence continues at coordinate 271 of DASSHC010000429.1, forward strand.
GGCCGAGCTTCTAAAGCTGTGCGGCAATCTGAGCGAGGCGCAGCTCGACCAGGAGTTCGACATCGGCCAGCGCACCGTGCGCGAGACCCTCGACCACATGATCTACGTGATTGACTTCTGGACCGGCTGGATGAGCGGGCGTCCCGTCGAGCATGACCGGACTACCCAGCCGTATGACCGCTCGCTCGCCGCGCTCGTTGACCGTCACGAGCGCTACCAGGCGGCCTTCGCGGCGTTGGCGCGCCGGCTGCACGACGAGCAGCGCCTGGATGACACCTTCATCGACCACTATGGCGTGCGCCAGTCGCTCGGCGCCACCATCATTCAGCTCCTGCACCACAACGCGCAGCACCGGAGCGAGGTGCGGCATATGCTCGAACGCCTGGGCGTGGCCGAGCTGTGGGACTACGATCCGCAGGAGTGGGAGCACGTCACGGGACGCATCGCGCGGGTGTGATGCGCTCGCTGAGCGGCTGGACCAGCTCCAGCAGGTTGCCGTCCGGGTCGCGCAGGAAGGCGATGCGCAGCGCGGGGTTCTCCGGCGGGAAATCTTCGGGCGGGGAGTGCGGCTTCGCGCCGCGCGCCAGCAGGGCGGCGTGGGCGTCGTCGACATCCTCAACCGCCAGCGCCAGGTGGTCCCAGCCGCCGCGCCGCGAGCCGCCCGGCGGCGCGTCCTCCTCGACCAGCTCGATGACCGTGTCGCCGGCTCTGACGAAGAGGATGCCGTGTCCCGGGAAACCGCCCACCACCGGCAGCCCGAGCGCCTCGACATAAAACTCGCGCTGCCGGGCCAGATTCGACGTGGTCAGCGCGACGTGGTGGGTGCCGGCGATGCGCACGCGGTTGCCGTCCATCGATTACGGCAGGAGCAGGTGCAGATCACCGAACTCGTGCCAGAGATAGCCGCCGGCCAGCGCGGCCTGGTAGGCCAGCTCCAGGTGGCGGCGGCTGGCGATGGCCGCCAGCATCGCCAGGTGGGTGGCCTCCGGCTCGTGGAAGCCGGTGAGCAGGCCGTCGACCACGCGTACCCCGCGCTCGGGCGTGATCACCAGGTCGGTCCAGCCCTGGCTGGTGATGACCCTGCCCGCGTCATCGACCGCGCTCTCCAGCGCGCGCACCACCGTGGTGCCGATCGCGATCACGCGCCCGCTCGCCGCGCGTGTGGCGCGCACCGCTTCGGCGGTCTCGGCCGGCACGCGGAACTGCTCGGGGTAGGGCAGCTCGTGGGCCTCCAGGCTGGCGACACCGGTGTGCAGCGTCAGCGTGGCGAAGCCGACGCCCCGGCGCGCCAGCCGCGCCAACAGCGCCTGGGTGAAGGGCCGCCCCGCCGAGGGCATCTCGGCCGAGCCCGGCTCGCGCGCGTAGACCGTCTGGTAGAGCTCGATCGGCCAGCGGGCGTGCAGGTAGGAGTAGGCGATCGGCCAGCCCCAGCGGGCAAGGTAGGCGAACGGCTCCTCCGGCAGCTCCAGCCGCGCGACCCAGAGGCGGCGCGAGTCGCCGTAGGGCGCCAGGAGTGGGGCCCTGCCGCCGCCCGGCAGCAGTAGCTCGGCCCCCGACCGCGGCTGCGTCTCGCGCGGCTCGACCGCCCAAAGATCACCCGTCAGCCGGGTCGAGAGGTGCAGGCAGAACTCCTCGCCGCCGCGCGCGTCCCGCACGGTCAGCGCGGCCGGGATGGTGGCCGAGTCGTTGGCCACCAGCAGGTCGCCCGGCTGAAGAAAGCGCGGCAGGTCGCGGAACTGGGCGTGTGTCAGGCGGTCGCCCGCCTGGTGGCTGACCAGCAGGCGCACCTGATCGCGCGCCAACCCGCGCGCCTCGGGCGGCTCGTGCGCCTCCAGCTCCGGCGGCAGGGTGAAGTGCAGCCGCTCGGTGAGCAGGCTCATCGCGCACCTCCCAGACCGGCCGCGACCCGCTTCTGGGCCTCGAAGCGGGCGTAAGGCGCGTGCTCCTCGGTGATGATCTGGACGAAGGCGGGCGCCGGCAGCTCCGGCCCGGGCAGGTGCGACAGATCGACGCCCGGCTCGGCCTCCCGGTGCATCTGGGTATTCATGTCGCCGGGGTCGATGGCGTAGACGCGCACGCCGCTCCCCTCCAGCTCGGCCGCCAGCACGCGCGAGAGGTGCTCCAGCGCGGCCTTGCTGGCGCCGTAGCCGCCCCAGCCGGGGTAGGCCTCGACCGCCGCGTCGGAGCTGACGTTGACGATCACGCCGTCGCCGCGCGCCCGCATCTGGGGCAGCACGCGCTGGATCAGGTGGAGCGGGGCGATGACGTTGACGGCGAAGACCTCGGCCAGCGTGTCGAGCGGGTAGCCGGCCAGCTCCGGCATCGGGCTGGGGCCGACCGTGGACGCGCTGTTGAGCAGCACGTCGATCCGCCCGAAGCGGGCAAGCCCCTCGTCCACCAGCCGCGCGGCGTGCTGGGGGTCGGCCACATCGCCGGGCAGCGCCAGCACCTCGGTCAGCGCCCCCAGCTCGCGCGCCGCCGCGGCCAGCGCCGCCTCGCCCCGCGCGGTCAGGATCAGCCCGGCGCCGCGCCCGGCAAAGAGCCGCGCGATCTCGAGCCCCAGCCCGCGCGAGGCTCCGGTAATCAGCACCACCTGTCGCTCTTGCGTCATGCCTTGCCTCCCTTTCTCGCCGCCAGTATCGCGGCCGCGCCCCCCGCGCCGCTTCGGGCGAGCGCACAGGGGAGGAGGCTCGGATTTGGCATAGGCTGGGGGCTAGCCGAAGGGATAGGGGGCGTGATGGGAGGGACGTGTTGAGACGAGATTGGCGCGGCGCTGACACCGGTAGGGGCAGACCTCTGTGCCTGCCCTCGTAGACGGCCACTCGCCTCCTCGTTGGCCGCCGGGCGTTGCCCCGTTTCCCGCCGCCGATGCGGAGGGCGAAGAGGGCGGCCACGGGGGCCGCCCCTACACGGCACGCCATGGTGCGAATGCTAGAGAGGTGGAGGTAGGGCTCTGCCCGCTCCCTGTCCGCTCACCCCTCGTCGAGACCATCGAGCAGGCCGCGCTGGGCGGCCAGGGCGACGGCCTGGGCGCGGTTGTCGGCGCCGAGCTTGCGCAGCAGCGCGGCGGTGTGGAACTTGACCGTCGGCTCCTTGATCGCCAGCTCGCGGGCGATCTCCTTGCTGGCCAGGCCTCGGGCGATCAGCGCCAGGACCTGGCGCTCGCGCGGCGTCAGCGGGTGCTCGGCCTGGTGCGGCGCGCGCACCTCGGCCATCAGCCGCGCGGCCACGTGCGGCTCCAGCGCCGAGCCGCCGGCCGCCACCGAGCGCACCCCGCGCGCGATCTCGGCGGCGGTCGCGCCCTTGAGCAGGTAGCCCCCGGCGCCGGCCCGCACCGCGCCCAGCACGCGCTCGTCGGTGTCGTAGGCGGTGAAGACCAGCACGCGGCAGCCGGGGCTGCGCTCCAGCAGCAGCGGGATCGCCTCCAGCCCGCTCAGGCCCGGCAGCTCCAGGTCGAGCAGCACCAGGTCCGGCCGCTCCCGCTCGGCCAGCGCCAGCGCCTCCTGGGCCGAGCCCGCCGCGCCGACCACGGCGAAGTCGGCCTCGTCGCCCAGCGCCGCCACCAGCCCCTGGCGCACGATCGGGTGGTCGTCCACCACCATGATGCGGATCACGTCTCGACCTCCAGCTCCAGATTCAGCCGCAGGCTGACGGTCGTGCCGCGCCCCGGCCGCGAGCGCAGCCGCAGCCGGCCGCCGAGCAGCCGCGCCCGCTCGCGCATGCCGAGGATGCCGTGGCCGCTCCCCGCGGGCTCCGGCGCGAAGCCGGCGCCGTCGTCGCGCACCAGCAGCGAGAGGTGGCCATTGCCGGCCCGCAGCACGACCGTCACCTGGGTGGCGTCCGCGTGCTTGCGCACGTTGGTTAGCGCCTCCTGCACGATGCGGTAGAGCTCGGCCTCGGTGCGCAGCGGCAGCTCCGGTAGCCCGGCGGCCTGGACGTGCACGCGCACCCCGGTCTCCGAGGTGAAGGCGCGTGCCAGAGCCCGCAGCGCCTGGGCCAGCGGGCGCCCGGCCAGCGGCGTGCTGCGCAAATCGAGCACCGAACGGCGCGCCTCCTCCAGGCTGTCGCGCGCCGTCCCCAGCGCGCGCTCCAGACGGATTCTCGCCTCGTCGGGGTTGCTGGTCAGGTGACGCAGCGCCCCCTCGATGTCGAGCCCGATCGCGGTCAGCCCCTGGGCCAGCGTGTCGTGGATCTCGCGGGCGATGCGGGTACGCTCCTCGGCGCGGGCCAGCCGGGCGCTCGCCTCCGCCAGGCGGGCGCGCTCGACGGCGATGCCGACCTGATAGGCGATGGTCGAGAGGAGGCGCAGCTCGTCGGCGGTCAGCTCGCGCCAGGAGGGGCCGGCGATGTTCATGATGCCTAACCCGCGCTCCTGGAAGTAGAGCGGGATGCTGGCGTGGTAGCGCAGGCCGAGCGTCAGCTCGGGGGTGCGCGCCTCCACCGCCGCGCGTAGCCGGCTGCACTCCAGCATGTCGATGTTGCTGGGGTGCAGCCGGCCCTCGCGAAATGAGGAGGTGCAGTAGCACCAGCGGCCGCTCATGCGCAGCGGCGCCTGGAGGTAGGGCGGCAGGTTCTGCGCGGCGGCCAGGTAGAACTGCCCCGTCTCGCCGTCGAGCAGCCAGATCCAGCCGGTGCGCAGCCCGAGCAGGTCGGCCACCAGCGCCAGCGTGCGCTCCAGCGCCTGCTGCACGTCGCTGGAGCTGTTCAGCGCCTCGGCCACGGCGTAGAGCACCGCCAGCTCGTGCGCCCGGCGCTCGCCGCCCTCCTGTCCCGATCGCTCCGCCGCTCGCGTCTCGCTCATCGCGTTCCCACCCCGGCCATGCCTCCCGGCGCAAGCATACCGACGAGCCGGGTTTGAGTCCCCCTCCGCTGCGCTCGCGCCGAACCTCGGCTATGCTAGCCGCGGCTGGCGAAACGATACGCCATGAGCGCGAGAGAGTGGAGGCGAGTGATGGCGGAGACACGGCCGGTGATGGCGGGGCGCGGCGAGCGGCACGCGGGCGAACTGCGCTCAGAGCTGCCGCTGCTGCAGGGCTGGGCCTGGCCCTACATGACGATCAACGGCGCGCAGGACGGCCCGCACACCACCATCGTGGCCGGCATCCACGGCTGCGAGTACGTCTCGATCCGCGCCGCCATGCGGCTGGCGCGCGAGCTGGAGCCGGCCGAGCTGCGCGGCTCGGTGCTGGTGGTGCCGGTCGTCAACCTCCCCACCTTTTGGGAGCGGCGCGCTTTCCTCACGCCCCAGGATGGCAAGAACCTCAACCGGGTCTTCCCCGGCTCGGCCACCGGCACCTTCAGCGAGCAGCTCGCCTACTTCATCTTCAATAGCTGCATGCTGGGACAGGACGCCTTTCTCGACCTCCATGGCGGCGACCTGGTCGAGCAACTCCTCCCCTTCGCGGGCTACCTGGGGGACGCCGCGCCTGAGGTGGCGGCCGCCGCCCGCACGATGGCCGAGGCCTTTGGCCTCCCCTTCACCATGGTCCGCCGCACCCCGGCGGGAGCCGCGCGCGGCGGCATGACCTACGTGGCCGCGGCGCAGCACGGCGTGCCGGGGCTGCTGGCCGAGGCGGGCGGCAACGGCTTCCTCACCCCGCCCGATGTTGACCTGCTGGTCGAGGGTTCGCGCCGGGTGCTGCAGGCGGTGGGCAACCTGCCCGGCCAGCCGCAGGCCCCGCCGACGCGGGTAGCGACCAAGTCGGAGACGCTGCTGGCGCCGGTCAGCGGCTTCTGGATGTCGCCGCTCAAGGCCGGCGACGAGGTGCGCTCCGGCCAGGAGGTGGGCCAGATCGTGGATCTCCTCGGCAACCCGCAGCGGACGATCACGGCGCCCTTCGACGCCACCGTGCTCTACCGCACCACCGCGTCGGCGGTGCAGGAGGGCGGCATCCTGCTGAGCCTCGTCGACTGAGCGGCTAGGGATTCTTGGGTTTGCGCCGCCGCTTGCCGAAGATCATCTCGCCGGCCAGCGCGGCGGCGACCAGCCCTAGCGCGGCCAGCTTGGTCAGCCAGGATGAGGTGCGCCGTTTCGGCTTGCTCGGATTCTGTGGCTCGGGGCCGGCAGCGGTGGCTGCGCGGCCCGGGAGAGCTGCCACTGGGTGGTGTTCCGGGCCGAGCAGGCCCATCGCCCTGGCACGCTGGTACACCTCGTCGTGCACCGGCGGTGGCTGGTGCTGGCGCTCGGCCAGGAAGCGAATCAGTGTCGGGTCGTAGTGCTCTTGCAAGACGGCGTTGATCTCGACGCCGACGATGAAGATGATGCCGGTGATGTAGAGGAAGAACAGGAAGACGATCACGCTGCCGAGCGCGCCGTAGGCGCTGCCGGGGCTGCCCACCGCCAGGTAGAGGCGAAAGCCGAAGATGGCGGCCAGCCAGAGGATCGCGGCCGCGATCGCGCCCGGCCAGACCCAGCGAAACGACTGGCGCACGTTCGGCGCGGTGTAGTAGAGGAGCGCCAGCAGCAGGACCACCAGCAGCACGGCCGCCGGCCAGAGGAAGATATTCCAGAGGGTGCTGAAGAGATGGCCCAGGCCGACCAGTCCGGCGATCCAGTCGCCGATACGCCGTCCGAAGACGAGGGCCACGAAGGCGAGCACCATGCCGAGCCCCACCAGCAGCGTCAGGCCGATCTGCAGCCCGTAGCGCCGCACGATCGAGCGGCCGTCCTCGATCTCGTAGGTGCGGTTGAAGGCCGCGATCAGGGCGCCGATGCCGCCGCCCGCGCCGTAGAGCGCCAGGATCACCGAGAGCGCCAGGCCCACGGAGATCGCGCCGGTGCCGGCCTGGGACACGGCGTGGTCGACGAGCTGGGTAAGCACCTGCTGCATCGAACCGGGAGCGTGGTCGGTGATCGCGCTGCGCAGATTCTCGACGACCGGGACGCTGAAGACGTTGTTCAGCAGCCCGGCTAGCGCCACGATCAGCACCAGCAGCGGCGGGATGGCGAAGATCAGGTTGTAGGCGACCCGCTGCGCCAGCCCGGTGACCTGGTCGTGCTGGAACTGATGCACCAGCTCCTTGAAGAATCCGGTCAGCGAGAGACCGCCGGTTCTTCTCGCCTCCACCGCCGTGCCCCCCGCCGCCCTGGTCGCCATGCCGCACCCCCCTCGCTCGTGCCGTGACGCGATTCTCGCACGGGCACGATAGCCCGCGGTTCGTTCTGAATCCGGGGGAGGCACGGGCCGTGCCAACCGTGGTTGGTGGGTGACGATGCGGCCAGCGACAAGACCGTGCGTACGTGAGGACGGATCCCTCGACTGCGCTCGGGATGACCGGGGTATTGAGGGGCCTACCGGACGAGGCGGATCGTCCCCGTCCGCCCCGTACTCCCCCTGTCATCCCGACCGAAGTGGAGGGATCCGTCGTGGGGTGGCACGCAAGGAAGGTCGGCGGGATGTCACCCGGACTGAGCGGCCTCGAACACCCTTGGAGCTCCCGAGTTCCAATGAGGACGCCCGGCCGAAGCCGGGCGCCCGTCGTGTCCCTGGGGCTCAGCGCCGCCGGCTAGTGCGTCGACGTAGTTTGCTGGCTCTGCTGGGACTGCTGACCCTGCTGCTGCTGTTGCTGCTGGATCTTGAGCTGGTTGGTGACGTCCTTGACGCCCGGGACCGAGTCGGTCACCTGCTCCGCCGTGCGCTTCGCCTGGCGCGAATCCACCGTGCCGGTAAGCGTGACCACGCCGTTGCTGACGTTGACGTCGATGTTCGAGGCGTCGAGGTGGCCGTGCTGGGTCAGGTGGCTGCGGACCTCGTCGTCGATGTGCTGGTCGGAGCGCTTCGGGCCCTTGCCGGTGTGCGGGCCGGGCTGCATCATCTGCTGCTGCGCACTCCTGCCCTGCGTGCCGGATCGCTGGCCCTGCTGGGACTGCTGGGACTGCTGGCCCGGTTGCCCGTAGGTGCCGAAGCCGGCGCCGGGGATGATCCAGGCCTCGGTCAGCTCGTAGTCCTCGGTCATCGGCCCGCCGAAGCCATAGGCTCCGTACGTTCCGAACTGGCCGTACTGGCCGAAGCCCTGGCCGTAGTTCCCGAACTGATTGCTCTGGCCCCGACCCTGGTTCATGCTCATGCTGCCCCCCTGATGGCTCTGGCCCCGGCTTGATCGCCGGCCCTGCCGGCCGTAGCTGCCGAAGCCCTGGTTGCTGCCATAATTGCCGAACTGGGCGTTGTTGGTCGGATTCTGCATCGGCCCTCCCGTGATGACGTCGCGAATCGTGGTCGCGGTGCCCCGAATTTGGGCCCGCTCCACCCCCGACACGACCTGTGCGGGTTCGATACATAGCGCCGCACAATCCATACCGATGTGGGCGCTAGTCTGGGTGTACGGACAATGTTTCGGCGGGGCGGAGGAGCCGGCGCAGCGCCCAGGCGATGATCAGCAGCATCACCAACTCGCGCAGCACCATGGCGTCCCAGGCGGGCTGGGTATAGACCCAGGTAGCGCCCGCCGGGAAGCCACGGATATCGAGGTAGAGGCCGGTCCAGGTGGTGGCGTAGAAGAGGAGATCGACCCCGGCGAAGGCCGCCGCCAGCAGCGGCGGCGCGCCCGCCAGGGCCAGCAGGGCGGCCAGCCAGAGCGAGTACTGCGGGCTGTAGATCTTGTTGATGAAGAGGAACCAGGTGATGAGCGCGACCACCGCGGGCAGCATCAGATCGTGCCGGGGGTGGGCGCCGCGCGCCGCGGCCTGGGTCATGACCAGCAGCACCGTGCCGAGGCCGATGATCAGCAGCAGGCCGCTGGCGAAGTTGATCGCGGCGGTGGAGATGTTGATGCCGTAGACACCGAAGAGGTTCCAGAAGTTGGCGCTGTAGGGGGTGATCGGGCGGTTGGCGTTGAAGCGGAAGAAGTAGAGCCAGGCCGGGCGCAAGGCCAGCCCGGCCGGCCCGCGCGTCAGCGCGAAGGGCCCGTTGATCGCGATCGTCGCCAGACCGAAGGTGACCATCAGCGCCGCGGCATCCCAGCGCCGGCCGCGCAGCAGCCGCTCGTAGACGACCACCGGCAGCATCACGATGGGGAAGAACTTGGTCCAGACCGCCACCGCCAGCAGCAGCCCGCCCCAGCCGTCGCGCCGGCGCTCGAGGAGCAGGAGCGCGGCGACCATCAAGAGCACGCCGAACATGTCCCAGTTGAGCAGGACATAGAGCGCCAGCGTGGGCGAGAGGGCCAGCAGCCAGGGGTTGCCGCGCGGGAAGCGGCCGATCAGCCAGACGGTCAGCAGCGCGGCGGCACCGAGCAGCAGCGCGCTCGTCAGGAAGTAGGCGACCATGCTGCCGTGGACGAAGCTGAGCAGCCAGATCAGCAGCCCGGTGCCCACCGGATACTCGAGCGCGTAGCCGATGTAGGGGAGCGGGTGGTGCCAGAGGTGGTCGCGGAAGTAGAGCGAGGGGATGTCGGAGTAGGCGCCCAGGTAGCGAATGATGTAGTCGAGGAAGCGGCGTTCATCGGCCGGACCGGCGTAGTCCAGCACCTGCCGGTGCAGCACCAGCCCTAGCAGCACCAGGGCCAGCGCGGCGAGGATCGCCCTGCCCGAGTCCGCGCGCCAGCGCGTGTGTCGCCGAGGGATGCTCGTCACCTCTTCTCGGCCGGCGATGAGCCGCGCGTGGTTCATCCGTGCTCCCGCTCGCTCTCACCTGGCAGAGGCGTCGTCGTACGAATATGTAGGGGCAGACCCCTGTGTCTGCCCTCGTGGATGGCCCGCACCTCTTCGTCTGTTGCCCACGTTGCCCCATGTGCCCGTTGCCGGTCCGTAGGGCAACGTGGGCGGCTCCGTTCGCCACGGTGGGCCGCCCCTACAGACAGGTGCGGCGGCGGCCCCTCAGCGTACCGTCTCGCCCAGGGCGCGGGCCAGCAGCGCGGCGGCCAGGCGCGTGCTGGCGCCCGTAGGATCGAGCGTGGGGTCCAGCTCGACCACGTCGAGCGAGCGGACCGGCAGCTCGGCCGCCCGCAGCCGCCGGATGACGCGCGCCAGCTCGCGTGCCGTCAGCCCGCCCCAGTGCCGGCTGCCGGTGCCCGGCATCACCTGCTCGTTGAGCACGTCGACATCGAGACTGACGTGCAGGGCGTCGGCGCCCGAGCGCGCGATGTTGCAGGCGATCCGCTCCAGCGCCGCGTCCAGCCTCAGCGCGTCGATGTCGTCGACGGTCACGGCCTGGATCTCGCCCTCGGCGATCCAGGCGCGCTCGCCGGGATCGAGCAGGCAGAGGCCGAACAGGTAGGCGTCTTCGGGGCGCACCTTGGGCGCGGGGCCGGCCAGTTGGGTCAGTGCGCGCGGGCCGCGCCCGAGGCTGGCGCCCAGGATCATGCCGTGGATGCGGCCGGAGGGGCTGACTTCGGGCCAGTTGAGGTCGGCGTGGGCGTCGATCCAGAGCACGGCCAGGCGCTCGGCGGCGCGCGCCGCC
>DASSHC010000430.1:0-5742 GCA_035693105.1 Thermomicrobiaceae bacterium
CCGACGACGGCGGGATTCTCCTGCACGAGATCCGCTCCTGCCTCTACCCGCTGCGCCAGCGGCCAGCGGTGGTCAACTTCCTGACCGGCCTCGGCGGGCGCGACATCTCGATCGCGCAGTGCCAGCAGATGTTCGCCGAGACCGCCAAGGCCGTAACCGACGACTCGCGCGACGGCTTCGTGCAGTGGATTGGCGTCCGGGAGTGATGCGCCGCGTCAGCGACGACGCGCGACGCACGACGCCCGTTGTGAAGGAATGGTGATGCGATGACGACCACCCCAACCAAACCGATCAATCTGCGCTACGAGCGGGTCCGGGGCGTGCACAATATTCCCCTGGAGGAGTTCTACACCTCCGGCCACCGCACCTGTCAGGGCTGCGAGTCGGCCACCGTCATGCGCGGCTTCGTCAAGGCCGCCGGGCCGCGCACGGTCGCGACCGGCTCGACCGGCTGCATGTACGTCGCCAACACCTCGTACATGACCACGCCCTGGATCATCCCCTGGATGCACACCCAGCTCGGCGCGGGCGGCTCCTCGGCGGTCGGCACCGCCGCCGGGCTGCGCGCGCTCATGCGCAAGGGGAAGATTCAGCAGGAGAAGATCAACGTTATCTCCTTCTGCGGCGATATCGGCGGCGGCGATATGGGCCTCTCCGGCATCTCCGGCGCGATGCAGACTGACCTCGACCTGCTGGTCATCCTGTATGACAACGAGTCGGCCGCCAACACCGACATCCAGGCGACCGGCATGACCACCTACGGCGCGCAGACCACCTTCACCCCGCCCGGCACCAAGCACCGCATCATGCAGCGGCGCTGGAAGAAGAACGTGGCCGGGATGATCGCGGTCGGGCATCCGACGGTGCGCTACATCGGCACCGCCTGCGCCAGCTACCCGCCGACCGACTTTCTGAACAAGGTGCGCAAGGCGCTCTCCGTGAGCGGCCCGGCCTTCCTGCACACCTTCGACCCCTGCCCGAAGGGCTGGGACTACCACCCGCGCTACTCCGGCGATGTCGGCGAGCTGGGCATCCGCTCCGGCATCTTCCCGCTCTACGAGATCATCGACGGCCAGGTCAGCTACACCTACGACGCCCGCTCGACCGCCAAGGGGCGCATCCCGGTCAAGGAGTACCTGATGCGCCAGGGCCGCTTCGCCCACCTGATCGACGAGGATATCGACTACATTCAAAAGATGATCGACGAGATGTGGGAGGAGTGGGAGATCCCCGGCATCGCGCCGGTCAAGGGCAGGCTGACGACCCGCGTCTGACGCGGGCGGGAAGCCCTCACCCCCCGCCCTCTCCCCTGCGGGGGCGAGGGAGCAGGAGGTTTCGCCCGTACCTAGCTCCCCTTCTCCCAGGATTGGGAGAAGGGGCGGGGGGATGAGGGCCCCCGGCGCCGGGGGTGAGGGCCCGTGGGACACACGACCATGAGCGAGCCGTTGCTCAAACCGACTGGCGGCGCCGACCGGCCCTCAGTGGATGAGGGCCGGTCGGAGGCCGCCCTGCGCTTCCTGGTCGACGCCAGCCGGCTCCTGACCGCCTCGCTTGACTACGCTGCCACCATCCAGCAGATCGCCGGCCTGGCCGTGCCGTTCCTGGCCGACTGGTGTACCGTCGACATCCTGGAGCAGGGTGAATCGCGTTGCCTGGCCGCCGCCCACATCGAACCCGACAAGGAAGCGCTGCTCTGGCAGCTGCGCCGCCGCTACCCGCTGACCCCCGACGGCCCCTCACCCGGCTCGCGCGCGCTCCGCGGCGGTCTGTCGATCCTCTACCCCGGCTTCGCTCCCGGCGAGCTCGCCAGCACGACGCGCGATGCCGAGCACCTGCGCCTGGTGGCCCAGCTCTCGCCCACCTCGGCTATGGCGGTGCCGCTGATCGTCCAGGGTGCCACCATCGGCGTGATGACACTCTCACTTTCGCGCGGCCAGCGCGACTTCGATCAGACCGATCTCCAACTGGCCGAGGAGCTGGCCAGCCGCGCCGCGGTCGCCGTCGACCACGCCCGGCTCTACCAGGAGGCCCAGGCGGCGATCGGCGCACGCGATCAGGCGCTGGCGGCCGTCGAGGCCGAGCGCGGCCGGCTGCTCGACGTGTTTCAGGAAGCGCCCGATCTCATCTGCGTCTTCGCCGGCCCCGAGCACGTCTACGAGTTCGCCAACCCGCGCTACCTCCAGCTCTTTCCCAATCGCGTCCTGATCGGCAAGCCGGTTCGCGAGGCAGTGCCCGAGCTGGCCGGTCAGGGCATCGATGAGCTGCTCGATCGCATCTACCGGCTGGGGCTGGGTGGGACCGGCAACGAGGTTCGGGTGCTGCTCGACCGCGACGAGGACGGGCAACTGGAGGAGAGCATCTTCAACTTCGTCTATCAGCCGATCCGCGACGCCCGCGGGCCGGTCGACCGCATCGTCATCTACGCGCTGGAGGTCACCGAGCAAGTGCGGGCACGCGAGCGCATGGAAGGGCTGGCCGCCGAGCAGCGGCGGCTCTACCAGGAGGCCACGCGGCTGCTGGAGCTCCGCACCCAGTTCCTCTCGATCGCCGCCCACGAGTTGCGCACCCCGCTGACCACGATCAAAGGCTATATCGGCCTCGTGCAGCGCGCGCTGCAGCGCCCCGCGCCAGATATGGCGCGCATCGACGGCTTGATGGCCCAACTGGGCGGCCAGATCGGACGCTTCGAGGCGCTCATCGCCGATCTGCTCGACGTGTCGCGCATTCAGCTGGGGCGCGTCGAACTGCGGCGGGAGCCGCTGGACCTCCCCGGGCTGGCGGTCGAGGTGCTGGAGCGCTTTCGCGCCGGCGCCCAGCACACCTTTGAGCTGGAGGCGCCCGAGGCGATCGTCGGACGCTGGGACCCCCTGCGGCTCGACCAGGTCTTGACCAACCTGCTCTCCAACGCGGTGAAGTTCTCGGCCCCCGAAACCACCGTGCGGCTCACCGTGCGCCGCCTTGGCGACCGCGTCGAGATCGCGGTCGCCGATCAGGGGATCGGCATCGCGCCGGAGGATCTGCCGACTGTCTTCGAGCCGTTCGTGCGCGGCGAGGTCGTGCGCGAGATCACCGGCACTGGTCTGGGGCTCTTCATCACGCGCGCGCTGATCGAACAGCATGGCGGCAACGTCGCCCTCGAGAGCACGCCGGGCCTCGGTACGACCGTCGTCGTCTCCCTGCCCCACATCCCCGCCTGACTCATCCGGCCGCGCCGACGGCGCGTACTCCCTTCGACCACGAGAGATGCCTGGTGAAGACGGATCCCTCGACCGCGCTCAGGATGACAGGGAATAGGGAGTGGCTGACGAAAACGACGTGCCTCTTCCGGCGGGCCCCAAGACTTCCCCGGTCATCCCCATCGCGGTCGAGGGATCCGTCCACCCCTGGCGCTCAAGGTATGCGAAGGCCAGCGGCCTCCTCGACCCGATCACGCATGGTTGGGCGCTGCTGACCGGTGCGAGCTTCGCGCGTCTGGCCGTCGGCATGGTCGCCAGCGTCGTCGTCGCCCGGGCGCTTGGGCCAGCCACGCTCGGCAGCTATGCGCTGCTGGCTTCGATCGCGGCCATCGCGGGTGCGGTCGCCGATCTGGGGCTGAGCGAGGCGGCGGTGACGCGCATCGCCCCCTGGTACCCGCACCAGCTCGCGCGTGCGCGGCGTGCGGCCGGCGCCTTCTTCTGGCTGCGCGCGGGCAGCGCCGCTGGCCTCGTCCTCCTGCTCTCGCTGGCCGTGCTCCTGGTCCCGCGCTCGCTGCTGCCGCTCGACCGCGTGCTGCTACTGCTGGCGCTGGCCGGCGTGGTGGCGACGGCGCTGAGCGGTGCGGTCAGCGCGCTCCTCCAGGCCAGCGGCAACTTCGGCCGCCTGGCGCTGGTGATGCTGACCAACGCGCTCCTGACCGCACTGCTGGCGCTGCTGCTGCGCGCGTTCGATCTGCTGACCCTCACCAGCGCGCTGGTGGTGCTCGGCATCGGCACCTCGCTGGCATGCTTCGCGGTCGGGCGCCGCCTGCTGCCGCGCGCTCTGCGCCTGGGCCTGCGACCACCCCGGCTCGCGCTGCCCGCGCTGCGCGCGGAGGCTCGCGCGCTCCTCGGTTTCGGCCTTTGGATCTGGCTGGCGAACAGCCTGGCGATGCTGACGGCGCAGTTGGACCTGCTGCTGGCGGCGCACTGGCTGGCTCCGGCCGCGCTCGGCAGCTACGCGCTGGCCGGCAACCTGGCCGGCAAGGTCGACGTGATCAACCAGAGCCTGCACGCGGCCCTGTTGCCGGCGGCCTCGTCGCTCAGCACGCGCGCGCGCGTGCGTGGCTACCTGCGGCGCGGCCTGATCCCCGGCGCGCTGGTCGCGGCGCTGGCCCTGATCCTGGCGCCCTTCGCCCGCCCGCTGATCATCTTCGTCTTCGGCGCGGCCTACCGCGACGCGGTCGCGCTCTTCCTGGCGCTCCTGGTCGTCGCCGTCTTCGACGTCTTCGCCGCGCCGCTGCTGCTCCTCCCCTTCGCCGCACGCCGGCCGCGGCTGCTAGCGGCGGCCGATGGGCTGCGCGCCGTCACGCTGCTGGCCGCGGCCGTCTGGCTGGTGCCACCATTCGGCGCCTTCGGGCTGGTGGCGGCGAAGCTGCTGTCGCGCGTGGCCGGGCTGCTGCTGACGGTGGGCGTGCTGGCGGCTCACTACCGCCCGCGCCGCGCCCCGGCCGCCAGCTCGCGGTAGAGCGCCAGCGTCTGGCCCGCCGTCTGCCGCAGCGTGTAGCGCTGGTTCACCTTGTCGTGTGCGCGCCGCCCCAGCACCGCCCGCAGCCCGGCATCGCCCGCCAGCGCGGCCATCGCCGCCGCCAGCCCGGCCACGTCGTCGACCGCCACGCTGTAGTCCGGCGCCAGCTCCGGCACGATGCCCACCCGCGTGCCGACCGTGACGCGGCCGGCGGCCGCGGCCTCCAGCACCACCATCCCCTGCGCCTCGTGCCGCGAGGCGAGCACGCAGAAGTCGGCCGCGCGGTAGTAGGCCGGCAACTGCTCGTGCGGCACCGCGCCGTGCCAGCAAATCTGCCCGGCGATGCCGAGCTGTTCGGCCTGTGCCCGCAGCGTGCCCTCCAGCGGCCCCTCGCCCACCAGATGCAGCCGCAGCGCCGGGCACGCTTCCAGCGCCCGCGCGAACGCCGCCAGCAGCAGCCCCGGCTGCTTCACCGCCACCAGCGACGCCACCTGCAGGACGTGAATTGCCTCGTCCTCGTCCGTTGCGTCGCGCCCGTGGGAGGGCGGCCACGGGGGGCCGCCCCTACCGGGGGAACGCGGCGCCCATTCACACACATTGCCGGTAGGGGCAGGCCCCCGTGCCTGCCCTCCTCGTTTTCCCTCCTCCGCCCCAAACAGCCCCGTATCCACCCCCAGCGGCAGCAGCTCCACCCGGCCCGCCAGCGGAGCGGCCAGCTCCCGCAGGTAGGCCGAACCCGCCGTTACCGCGGCCGCGCGATGCAGCGCGATGCGCGTCAGCCTCCGGCTCGTACGGTGCAATCGCCCGCCGTAGCCGATCTCGGGGAAGCCGGCCAGCTCGCCGCCGGCCAGCGAGACCAGCGCCGGAACGCCCAGCAACGCCCCGGCTGTCACCGCCAGCGCGCCGGGCTCATCGGCCCAGAACGCGTGCAGCAGATCGAAGGCTCCGCGCCGGTGCTCGGCGGCCAGCGCCGCCAGCGCGCGTGCCAGCAAGAGCGCCCGGCCAGCCTGCCGGGTGACGCCGCCACCGAGGGGGTGCACC
>DASSHC010000431.1:0-11056 GCA_035693105.1 Thermomicrobiaceae bacterium
CGCCTACTGGCAGCAGCACGGCGGCCTGGCAGTATTTGGTTACCCGATCTCAGAGGATTTCCAGGAGGTCAGTCAGACCGACGGCCAGGAGCATACGGTGCAGTACTGCGAGCGCGCTCGCCTGGAGTGGCACCCCGAGAACCAGGGCACTCCCTACGAGTTCCTCCTCGGGCACCTGGGCCGCGAGTTGCTGATCGACCGTGGCTGGCTGAACGCTGGTGCATAGGAATCGTTCTACGCCCACGTCCCCTGCTCGACCGGCTACAGCATTGAACCGAGGGCCATGGGTTCGTCCTCATATGGGTCGTCATAACGGAGGGGTTGCCTGCCGAGCAGGTAGGGTGCCGCGTGAGGCACGGATCCCTCGACTGCGCTCAGGATGACCGGGAGAGGGAGGGGCCTAGCGGACGAGGCTGATCGCCGTCGTCCGCCTCTTGCTCACTCTGTCATCCTGAGCGCAGTCGAAGGATCCGTCGCGACCTACGGCGATGTCTGATCGATGGGCAGCCGTTGCGGGTGATCAGTGATGCCGGACCAGGGTTCGCCGTGCTCGGCGAGGCGGGCGGGGATGGTCTGGATGGTGAAGTCCTCGGGGCGCACGCGCCCGGCTTCGACCTCGGCCCACGTGAGCGGAGTCGAGACCCGTGCCTGGGGCGTGGCGCGCAGGGTGTAGGGCGCCGCCATGCTGCGCGCGATGCTGTTCTGGGCGAAGTCGACCGTCACCAGACGGCCCTGGTGGGTGGCGCCGCCGGCCGCCGCGATCAGCGTCGGCTCGGCACGAGCGAGCTGCTCGCCCACCTCGCGCACCCAGGCACGCACGGCTTCGAAGGGCTGCTCCGGCAGCAGCGGCAGGAAGAGGTGCAGGCCGCGGCCGCCGCTGGTCTTGGGCCAGGCGCGCAGGCCAGCGGCGGCCAGCGCCGCGCGCACTCGCAGCGCGGTCTCCAGCACCGGCTCGAAGCTCGTCTCGGCGCCGGGGTCGAGATCGAACACCGCCCAATCGGGCCGGTCGAGAGCGGGCGGACGAGAGAGCCACAGGTGGAACTCGATGACCTGGTAGTTGACATACCAGAGGAGGCCGGCGGCGTTGTCGACCACCGGTTCCTGGCGCACCACGTCCTTCGTCTCCAGGCGGTACTCGACCGAGGGGAGCCACGCGGGCGCCTTGGACGGCCTGGCGCGCAGGTAGCGGCCCTGGCCCTTAGCGCCAAAGGCTACCAGCGTCAGCGGGCGGCCCTGGAGATAGGGAAGCATGGCGGGCGCGACGGTGCGGTAGTAGGCGAGCACGTCGCCCTTGGTGATGCCGGTCTCGGGCCAGTAGCGCTTGTCGAGGCCACTGACCTCGATGCGGCGTCCGTCGATCTCCCAGGACGCGTCAGCCGGGTCCGGCATGAGGCCCCCTAGCCGATGTCGCGGGCGACCCTGCCCAGCCGCGCCAACCCCTCGCTGATGCGCTCCTCGGGCAGGGTCGAGAAGCCGAGGCGGAAGGTGGGGCGCTGGCAGGTATCGGGGTAGAAGGAGGAGCCGGCGTAGTACTGCACGCCCTCGGCCGCCGCGCGGTGCAAGAGCGCGTCGGCGCTCATCCCCCCGGGCAGCGTGACCCAGACGAAGAAGCCGCCGCCGGGGAGAGTCCAGCGCGTGCCGGGCGGCATCTCCTCGGCCAGCCGCGCCAGCAGGTGGTCGCGCCGCGAGCGGTAGATCGGGCGCACCTGCTCCAGGTGCTGGTCGAGCCAGCCGCCCCCGGCCGCCTCAGCCACCGCCCGCTGCAAGACGCGGTCGCTCTGGATATCGACGCTCTCCTTGGCGTCGATGAAGCGCTGCATCAGTTCCGGCGGGGCCGCCAGCCAGCCCATGCGCAGCGCCGGCGCCAGCGTTTTGGAGAAGGTGCCGAGGTAGAGCACGTCGGGGTCGAGCGCCCGCAGCGGCCCCAGGTCGCGCTCGAACCACAGCTCGCCGTAGGGGTCGTCCTCGACGATCGGCACGTTGTAGCGGTGCGAGAGATCGATCACGGCGCGGCGCCGCTCCGGGCTGAGCGAGACCCCGGCCGGGTTCTGGAAGGTGGGAATCAGGTAGATCAGCTTGGGGCGCGGCTCGCGCTTGAGCGCGGCCTCCAGCGCCACCGGGTCGATGCCGTCCTGGTCCATCGGCACCACGTCGTAGGTCGCCTGGTAGATGTCGAAGATCTGCAGCGCGCCGAAGTAGGTGGGGCCCTCGACGACCACCCGGTCGCCTGGCTCCAGCAACAGCTTGGCGATCAGCTCCAGCCCCTGCTGCGAGCCATTGGTCACCAGCACCTCGCCGGGCGACACCGGCGCGCCCCGGCGAGCCATGCGCGCCGCGATCAGCTCGCGCAGCCCGAGGAAGCCCTCGGACTCCTCGTAGTAGAGCACGCCCGGCTCGACCTGCCACGCGCGGCAAATGGAATGGCGCAGGTGCGCGATCGGCAAGCACTCAGCGGCGGGCGCGCCTCCCTTGAAATTGATCACGTCGGGGTGCTCGGGCAGCGCGCCGAACTTGGGGTAGACCGAGGCGTGAATCGCCGCGGCTCGCGGCGCCAGCAGTGGCGCCCAGTCGATCTGGCGCTCAGTCACGCGATCCCTGCCCGCCCAGCGGTTCCTCGGTCAAGACAATCTCCAGACGCTTGTTGATCCGCCCCTTGCTGCGCGTGCCGACGACCTTGATGCCGCCCACGTCGCGCGTGTTGCGCACGTGCGTCCCGCCGTCGGCCTGCAGGTCGAGCTCCGCGATCTCGACCACGCGCACCTCCCGGATCGCCTCCGGTAGCAGGTTGATCTTGGTGCGAATCAGATCGGGGATGGCGAAGGCCTCGGCGCGCGGCAGCGAGCGCCAGGAGACCGGCAGGCCCCGGTCGATGGCCGCGTTGGCCAGCTCCTCGATGTGCGCCACGCGCTCCGGCGAGAGGTCCTCCAGCTCGAAATCCATGCGCGCCTTGTCGAGCCCCATGTTGCCGCCGGTCACCAGCGCGCCGTACTCACGGAAGATCGTGCCGCAGAGGACGTGCATCGCGGTGTGGGTGCGCATGAGCTGGTAGCGGCGCTCCCAATCGACCACGCCGTGGACCGGCGTGCCCGGCGCCGGCGGCTCGCCACCCTCCAGCGTGAGCACCACGTCCGCGCCCGCCTTGGCCACCGTGCTCACCTGCCAGATCCGGTCGCCCGCCGCGAGCGTGCCGGTGTCGTGGGGCTGCCCGCCACCGCCGGGATAGAAGGCGGATTGGTCCAAAATCACGCCGCCCTCGGGGGTAACCCCAGTCACCAGGGCGTCGAACTCACGCAGGTAGCTATCGGCAAGATAGAGCAACTCGGTCACACGGCGGCTCCTCGCTGAACCCGGTCGCGCATACGGGACCAATGATAGCAGGGCCGGTGCGCCGCTCGCTCTTGACCGTTCGCCCGTCTCGCGGTATCTGCGCGACAAGACGCGGCACCTGGATCGCCGGGCGCGGCGCGGAGAGGAGCACGGCATGGCACAGGCACGGTTCACCTGGCCGGACGGCAAGCAGTGCGCGGCGGCGCTGACGTTTGACGCGGACGGCGAGACGGTTCCGCTGGTGACGGACCGGGAGCGGGGGCACGAGCGGCTGACGCTGATCTCGACCGGCGTCTATGGGCCGGAGGTCGGCGTGCCGCGTCTGGTCGAGCTGCTGGGGCAGTTCGACCTCAAGGCGACCTTCTTCATCCCCGGTTTCACCGCCGAGCTGCACCCCGAGATGATCGAACTGCTGACCGCGAATAGCCACGAGATCGGCCACCACGGCTACCTCCACGAGCGCCCCGACACGCTCTCGGACGAGCAGGAGGAGGCCGTGCTGGTGCGCGGCCTTGAGGCGCTGGAGCGGCTGACCGGCAAACGCCCGGTCGGCTACCGCTCGCCCGCCTGGGAGCTGAAGCCGACCTCGCCGGCACTGCTGAAGCGCTACGGTTTCGTCTACGACAGCAGCCTGATGGGGAACGACATCCCCTACTCTGTGGCCACTCCAGAGGGGAACCTGGTCGAGCTGCCGATCCAGTGGATCCTCGACGACTACGCCCACTACTCGATGGGCTCGGGCGGCATCTCCAGCCCTGAGAAGGTATTCGAGGTCTTTGCCAGCGAGTTTGCCGGCTACCACCGCTATAACGGCTGCTACGTGCTGACGATGCACCCCTTCGTCAGCGGCCGGCCCTCGCGCGTGCTGATGCTGGAGCGCTTGATCCAGTACATCAACCAGTTCGACGGCGTCTGGTGGGCCACGCTGCAGGAGATCGCCGACTACTGCGAGCAATCCGGCCAGCTCGGCGTCTGGACCCCGCCCGACCTGAAGACGCTGGCGGGGAGATAGCGCGGCGCCAGTGGTCCCAGCCGATAGCCAACCTGTCCTTTCGTCCAGTGATCCGCCTGTCCGCAGGCTGCACTGGAGGCAGTCCTTTCGGTCGATGTGGGGGGTGGGCGGTGGGGATTACGATAGTCTCACGAACCGAATACGGTGAGGCGGCAGGGTCCGGCAGTGGCGCCCTCCCCGCCGCGGAGACTCACCCCGGCGCGACGATTCCCACCGCCTCGTCGGACCCCTGACACCTCTC
The DNA here is from genome assembly GCA_035693105.1 of Thermomicrobiaceae bacterium. Lineage (GTDB taxonomy): Bacteria > Chloroflexota > Chloroflexia > Thermomicrobiales > Thermomicrobiaceae > DASSHC01. The sequence continues at coordinate 4,581 of DASSHC010000431.1, forward strand.
GGCACGGGAAGCCACTTGACCCGCGCCCCTCCCCACACCTTAGGGCTCGCTCACCCCCGCACGGCAACGTGGAGCGGGCCCTAGCCTCACTTCTCAGCTTCTCAGCGGACCGCTCAACCGAGGCGTTATGCTATAGTTTGGTTGAGAAAGTCGCCGGTCGGCGGCGGGAGACCGCTAGAGGAGAGCATCCGCGATGGCAGAGCGTGTGACGAAGGAGCAGGTCATCGAGGCCCTGCGTCCCGTCAAGGATCCCGAGATCGGGCGCGGCCTGGTCGAGCTGGGCATGATCAAGGAGGTCGCGATCGATGGCGGCCAGATCCAGGTCCACGTCGAGCTGACGACGCCGGCCTGTCCGCTACGCGGCAAGATCGAGCAGGACGTGCGCCAGGCGGTCGCCGCGCTTCCGGGGGTCGAGGATGTCGGCCTCAAGTTCAGCTCGCGCGTGCGCGCCAGCGGCATGGGGATGTCGAGCGCTTCCCCGCTCAAGGGCGTCAAGAACGTCATCGCGGTCGCCAGCGGCAAGGGCGGCGTCGGCAAATCCACCGTGGCGGTCAACCTGGCCATCGCCCTGGCGCAGGACGGCGCCCAGGTCGGCCTGCTCGACGCCGACGTCTACGGCCCGAGCATCCCGATCATGATGGGCGTCCACCAGCGCCCGCAACTGCGCGACGAGAAGATCATCCCGCTGGAGGCCTTCGGGGTGAAGATCATGTCGGTTGGCTTCCTGATGGACCCCAACAAGGCGCTGATCTGGCGCGGTCCGCTGGTTTCGCAGATGATCACCCAGTTCCTCAACGACGTGAGCTGGGGCGAGCTGGACTACCTGGTGATCGACCTGCCCCCCGGCACCGGCGACGTGCAATTGACGCTGGTGCAGCGCATCCCCCTCTCGGGTGCGGTGATCGTGACCACGCCGCAGGACGTGGCGCTGGCCGACGCGGTCAAGGGCCTGGCGATGTTCCGCGAGGTGAAGACGAGCATTCTCGGCATCGTCGAGAATATGAGCTACTTCGTCTGCCCCCACTGCGGCGAGCCGACCGAGATCTTCGGCGCTGGCGGCGGCGAGCGCACCGCGACGCGTCACGAGGTGCCGCTGCTGGCGCGCATCCCGCTGGAACCGGCGGTGCGAGCCGGCGGTGACCAGGGCTATCCGATCGTGGTGGCCGAGCCGGAGTCGCCCGCGGCCGAGTCGTTTCGCGACGCGGCCCGTGCCGCGGCGGCGCGCCTGGCGGTCGACGCCGTGAACAAGCCGCGCCGCGCCAAGATCGCCCTGCGCCCGATGGGATAGTGGTCCCTCAACCGCAATTCGTCACCAACGCATGTCGGGGCGGCCGTCCGTGGCCGCCCTCGCCGTTGTACGCATCGGCAACTGGGACATGGGGCAACGTGGGCGGCGAACGACGGGCTACGCCGTGGTCCACGAGGGCAGACACGGGTAAGTTCGCGGTCTGCCCCTACAGCGGGACTGTGCATGACCAACAACGTTCGGGTTCCCATATAGATAGTCTCACACGTTCCAACGTGGCACGCGTCTTGACCTATGCATGTCAGGCTACCCGAGGGGGTGGCGAGAGGCGCGACGTCGGTAGGGAGGCGCGATGCTCTGGGCGATTGTCGTGATCCTGCTCTTGCTATGGCTGTTTGGTTTCCTGGTTGCCGGGCTGGGCGCGATCATTCACCTCCTGTTGGTGGTGGCGCTGGTCGTCCTGCTCGTCCAGTTGTTCGCCGGGCGGCGCGCGCTCTAGGCGGCAGCTCCCCTGGCGTGGCACGGTCCTTGTATTAGACAGACCGGACCCGGCGGAGGGATGTGCGGGATCCGTCGATTCACGAGAGGAAGTCATCATGCTCTGGGCGATTATCGTCATTCTGTTGGTTCTCTGGTTGTTGGGCTTTACCATCTTTCACCTTGGCGCGCTGATCCACATCCTGCTGGTCATCGCGCTGATCGTGCTTCTCTTCCGCCTCTTCACCGGCCGCAGCGCGATCTAGTCGACAACCGGTACGCGCAGCGAGCAGCCGGGGCCAGTCGCCCCGGCTGCTCGCTATCTGACCCCCGCCGGAATCTGGTACGATCTAGCCGGCGTGCCGCCGGGCACGCCCGTTGCTGTAGGCGGCCAGATGCTGGAGGTTGCGGGTGAACTGCGCCGGTTGTGGGATAGTGCTCCCCGACGACGCCAATTTTTGTCCCAGATGCGGCCGTGCGCGCGACGGCCAGGCGGCCCGGCGGCGCGTGGTGGTGACCGGCGTGGGCGCGGTTTCGCCGCTCGGGCTGACCGCCGAGGCGACCTGGCAGGGGTTGCTGGCCGGCGAGTCGGGCATCCGGCGCATCGAGCGCTTCGATCCGGACGAGCTGCCGGTGCGGATCGCCGGTGAGGTGCGGGGCTTCCGCCTGAGCGACTGGGGTATCGACCCCAAGAGCGCGCGGCAGATGGCGCTCTTCTCGCAGTTCGCGGTGGAGGCCGCCGGGATGGCGCTGCGCGATGCCAGGCTGACATCGGAGGCCGTGGACCCCGACCGCGCGGCGGTGGTGGTCGGCACCGGCTCCGGCGGGATGGCGACGATCCTGGAGGCGCAGGAGGTCGCGCAGCGGCGCGGGCTGATGCGCACCTCGCCCTTCTTCATGACGACCTTCCCGCACAATATGCCCTCGTACCACGTGGCGCAGACCTTCCACTTCCTCGGCCCCAGCCTGACCATCTCGACCGCCTGCTCCACCGGCGCGCAGGCGATCGGCGAAGCGGCGCAGTTCATCCGCCAGGGCCAGGCCGACGTGGCGCTGGCCGGCGGCACCGAGCACGCGGTCTTCCCGCTCTTCATCGCCAGCTTCGCGGTGCAGAAGGCCCTCTCGACCCTCAACGACGCGCCCGAACGCGCCAGCCGCCCCTTCGACGCCGCGCGCAGCGGCTTCGCCATCGGTGAGGGCGCGGCGGTGTTGCTGTTGGAGTCGCTGGAGCACGCGCTGGCGCGCGGAGCGACGATCTACGCTGAGTTGCTCGGCTACAGTAGCAGCAACGACGGCTACCACCCAATCGCGCCGGAGCCGGAAGGACGGGGGGCGGCCCAGGCGATGCTGGGGGCCATGGCCGACGCCGGGCTTTGCCCCGAGCAGGTGGACTACGTCAACGCGCACGCGGCGAGCACGCCGCTGGGCGACAAAGCCGAGACGGTCGCGATCAAGCGGGCGCTGGGCGAGCGGGCTTACCAGGTCCCGATCAGCTCGGCCAAGTCGATGATCGGCCACTTAATCGGCGCGGCCGGCGCCGTGGAGGCCATGGCGACCGTGCTCAGCCTGCGCGACCAGATGCTGCACCCGACGATCAATTACGAGACGCCGGACCCGGCGTGCGATCTCGACTACGTGCCCAACGAGGCGCGGCCGGCGGCGATCGAGGTGGCGCTGTCGAACTCCTTCGGGCTGGGCGGCCAGAACGCCTGCCTCGCCTTCGCCCGCTACCGCCCCACCTAATTCTTCTCCCCTCGCCCCCGCTGGGGAGAGGGGCTGGGGGTGAGGGCACCCCCTGGCCGGGGGTGTGGGCCCAACACCTAGAAAGCTGAGCGTCGAACGATGGTCCTCGGCAACGACATCTTGAGCGGGCGGATCGCCCGTCGCGCGGCTCAGATCCGGCCGGGCAAGGCCGATGTCTTCACCATTCTTGAGGGCCAGTACCTCCAGATCACCGACATGGAGGGCAAGCAGGTCGCCGAGCTGGTCGCCTTCAACGCCGACGACCGCGACGAGGTCCTCTCGACCGCGCACACGCGCGCTATCAACAACTCGATCATGCTGGTCAAGGGGATGAACCTCTACAGCAACCGGCGCACTGCGATGTTCGTGGTGGTGGAGGATACGGTCGGCCGCCACGATCTGCTGATGCCCTCCTGCGACCGGCGCCGCTACGAGAACGACTACGGGCTGGCCGAGCACCCCGGTTGCCGTGAGGCGCTCGATCTGGAGCTGCGGGCGGCGGGGCACGAGATGCCGGTCGATCGCATCCCCGATCCAGTCAACTTTTTCATGAATGTCGGGCTGCGGGCGCGCGGCGAGCTGGAGGTGCGCGAGCCGCTCTCCGAGCGCAACGACTACGTGCTGCTGCGGGCGCTGATGCCGATGATCGTGGGCGTCGCCGCCTGCCCGCAGGAGCAAAGCGCGGCCACCGGCTTCAACCCCAGCGACATCCTGATCCGGGTCTACATGTAAGCGGGATGGGGTGGCCCGTTCGCCGCGGCGCAACGAACCGGCCTGCCTCTGCAACGCACGAGGGACAAGCACTGCCCATCGAGCTCGTTGGGTGCCTCGTGGGGCACGGATCCCTCGACTGCGCTCGGGATGACAGGGTTTAAGATGGGGCGCACGACAAGACATGCCTCGTCGTCCGCCCCTCCTTAACCCTGTCATCAACCCTGTCATCCCGACCGAAGTGGAGGGATCCGTCCTGGCCTATGACCCAGCTCCCTGCTTCAGCCGCGAATCTCACCAGCGCGCTCGTTCAGGCGACGAAGTAGCGCTGGGTGAGGGGGAGCGTGGCCGCCGGCGGGGTGTCCACCGGGCGGCCGTCGATGGCGACCGCCAGCGTGCGCGGATCGACCCGCACCTCCGGCGAGGCGCTGTTGTAGCGCATGGCCGCTTTGAAGGTCTTCCGCGTGTCGCCGATCGCCAGCGCCCGACGCCGCAGGCCGAAGCGGGGCACGCTGCCGGACTCGAACGCTGGGCGCGAGACGAAGTTGACCGCCAGCTCGGCCGGGGCGCGGCCGAGACCGCCGAACATCGGCCGGTAGATCAGCGGCTCGCTGCTGCGGGTCGAGCCGTTGCCGTCGCCGACCGGCGCCCAGGCGACGAAGCCCCCCTTGATCACCGCCTGGAGTTTGACGCCGAAGAAGGCCGGCTGCCAGAGGACGATGTCGGCCAGCTTGCCCGGCTCCAGGCTGCCCACCTGGCCGGCGAGGCCGTGGGCCAGCGCCGGGTTGAGGGTGTACTTGGCCAGGTACTGGAGAATGCGCGCGTTGTCGTCACCCGCGCCGCTGGCCGGATCAAACCCGCCGCCGCGCACCTCCTTCATGCGGTGCGCCAGTTGCCAGGTGCGGCTGATCACCTCGCCGATGCGGCCCATCCCCTGCGAATCCGACGACATGATGCTGATCGCGCCTAAATCGTGCAGGATGTCCTCGGCGGCGATGGTGCTGGCGCGCACGCGGTCGCGCGCCGCCGCCAGGTCGGTCTCGAAGTAGGGACTGAGCCGGTGGACCGCGACGATCATGTCGAGCTGCTCGGCCACGCTGTTGACGCTGTAGGGGATGGTGGGGTTGGTCGAGGAGCCGATCACGTTGGGTTGGCTGGCGATCTCCAGCAGGTTGGGCGCGTGGCCGCCGCCCGAGCCTTCGACGTGGTAGGCGTGGATCGACCGCCCGGCGATGGCCGCGACCGTCTCCGCCAACGCGCCGGCTTCGTTTAGCCCATCGGTGTGGATCGCCACCTGCACCCCGGTCGCGTCGGCCACGCTGAGGCAGGCGTCGATCACCGCCGGAAAGGCGCCCACGTCCTCGTGGATCTTCAGCCCGGCGCAGCCCGCGGCCACGTGCTCCTCCAGGTGGGCGCGGCTGGAGGAGCCGCGGCCGAGCACGGCCAAATTCAGCGGGATGGCCTCGAAGGCTTCGAAGAGATGGCGCAGGTTGGCCTCCGGATTGACACCCAGGTCCCAGACGCCGCCCGAGCCCTGCGCCACCAGCGTTGTCAGCCCGCTGGTCAGGGCGGTGGGGATCAGGCTGGTGGAGGAGAGATGGACGTGGGAGTCGACGCCGCCCGGGGTGGCGATCAGCCCGTCGCCGTTGATGATCCCGGTGCTGTTGCTGATGACCAGCTCGATGCCGTCGGTCACGTCGGGGTTGCCGGCGCGGCCGATGCCGGCGATGCGCCCGTCCTTGACGCCGATGTTGGTTTTGACGACGCCGAGGACCGGATCGAGCACCACCACGTTGCTGATCACGAGGTCGAGCTTGCTCGGCCCCGGCTGGCGCGCGGCGAACATGCCGTCGCGCACCGGGCGGCCGAAGCCGGTCAGCACCTCGCTGCCGGGCAGGTTGTCGTCGCGCTCGACCCGGGCGAAGAGGTTCGTGTCAGCCAGCCGGATGCGATCGCCGGCCGTGGCGCCGTAGAGCGCGGCGTAGCGCTGGCGGTCCATACCGGCCCTCACCCCCCAACCCCCTCTCCGGACGGAGCCAATGCTGGGAGGGGGGGAGTACCGGTGTCGGGACGGTGGCAGAAGCCGCGGGCGATGAGGCGGGCGAGGAGGGCGTCGAGGTCGGCCTCGTCCAGCGGGCCATCGACCAGGCCATTGAAGCCGTAGATAGTACGGCGGCCGGTGAAGGGCACCACGGTCAGCTCGACGGTCGCTCCCGGCTCGACGCGCACCGCGCCGCCGACCGGCACGTCGGGCCGCATGCCGAAGGCGCGGCGGCGGTCGAAGCAGAGCCGCGGGTTG
>DASSHC010000432.1:0-5496 GCA_035693105.1 Thermomicrobiaceae bacterium
GTCAGTGGCGTGTAAGGAAAAAGAACGGCGCATTCAGTACTAAACTTCAGCCTGTTTCAACAATCTTCGTCTGCTCGCGCGGCGGCTTTAGCCCAGCGCGAACCTCGCGACGGGCCATCGAGTTCATCGTTCAGTTCGCCAGTATTCCCGCGATCGCTGAGTGCGAACCTACAACCGAAAGATCGTAGTTGATCGAGGAGCGTATCGTGCCCATCTACGAGTATCTGTGCCGGGACTGTCGCAAGCGCGTCAGTGTCTTCTTCCGTTCGTACGCGGCGGTGGGCGATCCGGCCTGCCCGGAGTGCGGCGGGACGAAGCTGGAGCGACGCTTTTCGCGAGTGGTTGTGCGCCGCGGTGGCGCCGCCCAGGCGGAGGGCGCGGGCGACGATGACTTTGACGGCGATTTCGGCGGCTTTCCCGGCGGCGACGAGTTCGGCGGGGGCCTCGGAGACGACTTCGGGTTGGACGAGGACGCCGATCCGCGGGATCTCGCGCGCTGGGCGCGTCACATGAGCGCCCAAATGGGTGAGCCGCTCGATCCGGAACTCGACAGCGCGCTGGCGGACATGGAGCGCGGCGCCGACCCGGACGAGGTCATGAGCCGGCTGGAGGAATCCGACCCGGAGCCGGAAAGTTAGCCGACCTCGCGCGACGAGGATGCTGAGGATGCTATTGCAGCAGCAGCTCGAAGCGCGGCTCGTCGTCGTCGTCGCCGATGAGCACGGACCAGGCATGCACCATCAGCGTGGCCACGCGATGGCCCAGCACCGCACCCAGCACGAGGCCGCCGAAGACCCCGAGCGCGGTTCCGGCGGTGAAGGGAAGGACAAACGCGTTCTTGCTGATCCCCATGGCGTTTCCTGCCTGACGCTGAACTCTGCGACCCGATTCGACCCTACTGAATGACCAGCAACCGGTGAGCCTCGGACCAGAGATCTTCGAGCCGGTAGTACTCGCGCTGCTCGTCAGTGAGCAGGTGTACGATCACGTCACCGTAGTCGATCACAATCCACCCGTGCTCCGGCAGCCCCTCGACCCGGATCGGCCGCAACCCCTCGCCGCGCAGCGTTTCGCGGATGCGCTGGTCGATCGTGCGCAGCAGCCGCGTGTTGTCGGCGGAGGCGAGCACGAAGAAATCCGCGATTGGTGAGAGGTTGTGGATGTCGAGCACCTGAATGTTCGTCGCGTGCGCGTCGGATGCGATACTGGCGATCTCGCGCGCGAGCGTCGTGGCGTCGGTCATTGATCTCCTGTCCGGACTTCTTGTACGTACACCCAGTATACGCCGCCCCCCAGCGTTTTGGCAACGGGCGGGTGGCGGTGGGCCTGGTAGGATTCGAACCTACGACCTTGAGGTTATGAGCCCCTTGCTCTGCCCCTGAGCTACAGGCCCGACGGCAGGCCCCTATCTTATGCCAGCGACACCCGCGGCTACAACGCCCGAGAGCCAGACGCCGAAAGGCGCCCGCGCCAGCAGGCGCGCCACCGGCACCGCACGCGTACCGTCACCGACCAGTCGTTCGCCGGTCAGGAACGAATCCCAGGCCACCGGGGCGTTCTCGGAAAGCCTCAGCACGGTGTCGCCCCAGACCCCGCCGATTGGGAATTCCTCGGGCGGCGCCAGCTCCGCCATCAGGCGCGGCGCGACCAACAGCGCCCAGGCGGCGTCGTGACGGCGCAGGAAAGCCAGCAGGTGTTGGGCGTGCTCGCCCTCGACCGCGATCGGCAGGTAGTCGCCGTCGCGGAACAGGGCCGGGCAGGCGGCGCGCAGTGCCAGCAGGCGCCAGGTCAGCCAGAGCTTAACGCGGCCGTCGCGCCAGTCGCGCAGCAGCGCGGCCGGATCCGGCGGCGCTTCCGCTGTCAGGGATGCCAGCATCTGCTCCCGCCGGGCGTAGTCGACCGGGCGGCGGTTGTCGGGGTCGACCAGATTCAGCGCCCACAGCTCGTTCCCCTGGTAGCTGTCGGGTACGCCGGGGGCGGTCAGCTTGATCAGCAGCTGGCTCAGGGAAGTCAAGGCGCCCCAGAAAGCGAGCCGCGCCTGAAAGGGGCGGAAGTCGGCCAGGAAGTCGCGCGACTCGGCTGCATCCAGCAGGCGGTCGACGAAGGCGGCCAGCGCCGCCTCGTAGGCCAGGTTCGGCGCCGTCCAGCCGGTGTGCGTCTTGGCCTCGCGCGAAGCCTTCACCAAGTAGTCCTTGACGCGGCCCGGAAAGCCGGGCAGTTCCGCATCTTCGAGCGGCCAGGCGCCGAGGAGCGTCTGATAGATCAGCAACTCCGTGTTGCCGCCTGGAACGGGCTGGTCGTCGATGACGGTGCGTTTGTCGGCGTTGAGCGCCGCCCAGCGGTCGAGCCGGCTCTCCCACTCGCCGGCGATCTGCGATAGCACGACCAGGCGGGCACGCACATCCTCACCGCGCTTGGTGTCGTGCGTCGAGCTGGCGTTCATGCTGCCAGGCCACCGCTCCTGGCGCGCCAGCACGTAGTCGTGGAACTCGGCGGGCGTGACGCCCGGCGCCTCGGGGTGCCCGCCGACCTCGTTTTGAGCGACGAGGCGGTTGTAGATGTAGAGGGCGGTATCCTCGTATCCCTTGGCCATCACCGGCGAGGTGAACTGTTGCCAGCTCAGTACGAAGCTAAGCCGCTCGGTCCGCTCCTTCTCTCGCGGGCTTACTGGCAATTCTTGCAGCAGGAGCCGGCGCAGGAACGACAGCGCGTGGCTGAGATCAGGCCGGGCGCGGGCGGCATCCGCGAGCGCCCGCTCGATCCAGCGCCGGTCGGCAGGGGCGACGTTGAAGTCGCGGATATAGGTGCGGTAGATGGGCAGGGAAGCGGTCAGCTCGACCAGCGCCTGCCGCAGCGAGGCGAGCGGCAGGTCGCGCCCGTGACGATCGCTCTCGGCGATCTGATCGAGCCAGAGACTGAGCGCGTTGACGCTCCCGGCGAACAGCTCGTCGAGCACCCGGCGCTTTTGCTGGTAGGCCAGCTCGGGGAAATCGAGCGACAGCCCGCTCCAGCGGCGATAGATCGCGTCGAGCGCGGGGTCGCCGGCGCGGTCGACGAAGAGGCCGCCGAGCTGGTTGAGGAAGTCGTAGCCGGTCGTGCCGGCAATCGGCCAGTCAGGTGGCAGATCTTCTCCCGGCGCTAGGATCTTCTCGACCACCAGATAACAGTCGTCCGCGTCAGCCTCTACCAGCGCCTCTCTCAGCCGCACGAGGTAGCCGAGTGGATCGCGCAGGCCGTCGATGTGGTCGATGCGTAATCCGGTTACCAGCCTGGCGGACGCCAGCTCCAGGATGAGCCGATGGGTATCTGCGAAGACCGCCTGCTCCTCGACGCGGATCGCCACCAGATCATTGACGTCGAAGAAGCGGCGGTAGTTGATCCGCTCGCGCGCCAGCTCCCAGAAGGCGAGCCGGTAGGCCTGCTCGCCGATGATGCGGTCGAGGAGGTCGAAGCTGCGCGGTTGACCCGGTCTGCCGTTGATCGCCGTCAGCGCGCGCTCAAGGTGCTCGCGAATCACGGGGACGCCCAGCAGCCGGCGCAGCTCGGCCAGCAGCGAGCGGCGCAGATGAATACGCGCGGCAGGTTCCGTATCCTGGTCGGCCGACAGCCGGTCCAACTGCTCCAGCAGCGAGCTGTATTGATGGGACAACGCTGGCCCGCCGGACAGCGCGACGTCGAGAGCATGGAGGTGCCAGCGCAGAATGAGGCGATAGGAGGCCAGGCTGAGCGGCAACGCCGTCTCGAAGTAGCGCAGGACGATGCGGTCGTCGGCCAACGCCAGGCGCAGTTCGCCGTTCTCCAGCGTCTGTCCGTAGGGAGCGCCCAGAATGGGGAGGAGGACACGGTTCTCGAGCACACCGTTGGCCAGCGCCGAGTCCCACTCGATATCGAAGTAGCCGGCGTAGGGCGAGGCGATGCCGCTCTCCAGCACGTCGGCCCACCAGGGATTCTCGACGCTGGCGGCCATGTGGTTGGGCACGATGTCGAGCAGCAATCCCATGCCGCGCTCGCGCAGCGCGGCCGCCAGCGCCTCGAACTCCGCGCGCCCGCCCAGCTCCGGATTGATCTCGTGCGGGTTGGTCACGTCGTAGCCGTGCTGGCTGCCGGAGCGCGCGGTGAGGATCGGCGAGCAGTAGAGGTCGGTGATGCCGAGAGCGTGGAGGTAGGGCACGATGCGGCGTGCCGCGGCGAAGCCAAACTCGGGCGTCAACTGCACCCGGTAGGTCGCGCGCGGCACGTGCGAGTCCGGCATCCGTCCTTACTCCTGCGATTGCGGCTCGGTCGCGGCCTCCCAGGGCGGCTCGGCGGGGACATGCTTGAAGAAGAGCGCGCCCAGCGGCGGCAGGGCGAGCAGGAGCGAGCGCGGCTGGCCGTGGGAGGGGATGGGGGTGGTATCGACACCGCCGTAGTTGCCCACGCCGCTGCCGCCGTAGACCTCGGCGTCGCTATTGAGCAGCTCCTGCCAGCGGCCCAGCAGCGGTACGCCGATGCGGTAGTTGTAGCGCGGCACCGGCGTCAGGTTGTAGACGCAGAGGAGCTGATCCTCCGGCCTGTCACTCAGCCGGAAAAAGCTGAGCACGCTGTTGGGCGCGTCGTTGGCGTCGAGCCACTGAAAGCCGGCCCAGTCGAAGTCGTAGCGGTGGAGCGCCGGTTCCTGGTGATAGACGCGGTTGAGGTCGGCCAGCCAGCGCTCGACTCCCTGGTGCGACGGGTATTGGAGCAGGTCCCACTGGAGCTGCCCGTCGTGGTTCCACTCGCGCCGCTGGCCGAACTCGTCACCCATGAAGAGGAGCTTCTTGCCGGGCTGCGCCCACATGTAGGCGAAGAGGAGGCGCAGGTTGGCGAACTTCTGCCAGTCGTCGCCTGGCAACTTGCCGATCAATGAGCCTTTACCGTGGACGACCTCGTCGTGGGAGAGCGGCAGCACGAAATTCTCGTTGAAGGCGTAGATCATTCGGAAGGTGAGCAGGTTATGGTGGTAACTGCGGTGGATCGGATCCTTGCTGAAGTAGCTCAACGTGTCGTGCATCCAGCCCATGTCCCACTTCATGCCGAAGCCGAGCCCGCCGACGTAGACCGGGCGCGAGACCATCGGCCAGGCGGTCGACTCCTCGGCGATGGTCTGCACGTCGGGGAACTCGCGGTAGACGACCTCGTTCATGCTGCGCAGGAAGGCGATCGCCTCCAGGTTTTCGCGTCCGCCGTATTTGTTTGGGATCCACTCGCCTGGCTGGCGCGAATAGTCGAGGTAGAGCATCGAGGCGACCGCGTCGACCCGAATGCCGTCGGCGTGGTAGCGGTCGAGCCAGAAGATGATGCTGCTAAGCAGGAAGGCCTGCACCTCGTGGCGGCCATAGTTGAAGATCAGGCTGTTCCAGTCGGGGTGGTAACCCTGCATCGGGTTGGCGTGCTCGAAGAGGTGGGTGCCGTCGAAGCTCGCCAGCCCGTGGACATCGACCCGGAAGTGCGAGGGCACCCAGTCGAGGATGACGCCGA
>DASSHC010000433.1:0-3566 GCA_035693105.1 Thermomicrobiaceae bacterium
GTGGACTCAGCGCGGGAATTTGATTCCCGCGCGCCGAGCGGCGACAAGGCAGCATGATACCCACCAACCGCCGCAACAACACGGGAAGAAAGACGCCGGCCGCCGCGCTCAGCGCGTGCGGTCCACCGGCTCGGGTACCGGCTCCGGTTCGGGCTCGGGCTCATCGTCGGGGGCGAAGGGCTCGCCGACATCCGAGAGATCGAGCGGGTGCCCGGTGCGCACGTCGTAGCTGTACTCCAGCACCACGCGCACGGCGGCCGCGATCGGGAGCGAGAGGATGGCCCCGATGAAGCCGGCCAGCTTGGCGCCGATCAGCAGCGCCACGAAGACCGCCACCGTCGGCAGGCGCAGCGTGGCGCCGTAGATGCGCGGCACCAGCACGTGATTCTCGAACTCCTGGTAGGCGATCATCAACGCGCCGACGATGATGGCGGTCGTAGCCGAGACGCTGAGCGCGGCCAGCGTGACCGGGATGACCGAGAGGAGGAGGCCGACCACGGGGATGAAGTCGGTGATGCCGGCCAGCACCCCCAGCGCCAGGCCGTTGGGCACGCCGAGCAGGAAGCAGAGGGCGGTGGTGAAGACCGCGATCATCGAGGAGGTGATGAACTGGCCGCGAATGTAGCCGCCGACACTCTCCTGCAGCAGCGGCAGCAGGTTGTGCACGTGCACGTCGTAGCGGTCGGGCATCACCCAATACATGAAGCGCTCGATGCGATGCGCGTCGACCACGATGTAGATCATCAGGAAGATGACGGTGACGACCTGGGTAATGATCCCGATCGCGCGCTGCGTGGTGCTGGCGACCTGGTTCGCATGCACGATATCGCCGATCTGCAGCTGCTGCACGTGAGCCGCGAGATCGTACTGCTGGTGGCGCATCAGGAACTCCGCCACGTAGTTGCGCACATCCGGCAGCCGGTCGATCAGGGTGCGCGATTGGCTGATCACCGCCGGCACGACGGCGATGCCGATCAGAAAGAAGGCGGCCAGCAGGAGCACGGCGAAGACGACCGCCGCCGCGGTGCGCGAGATGCCGTGGTTGACCAGCCACTTGACGAAGGGGAAGACCGCGGACGCCAGCATCAGGCTGGTGGCGATGATCAAGAGCACCGGCCAGAGCTTGACCAGCAACACGATGCTGGCCGCGATCGCCACGACCGTCAGGATGCTGCGCAGTGAGATCTCAAGGCGGACCATCACGCTCCCCCACTCGCGCCCGGCACCAGGGGAGGTGCCGGGCGTTTGGGCGGGGCAAATGCAGGCTGGATGCCAGCGCTGCCGGTCCGTCCTGTAGGGGCAGGCACGGGGGCCTGCCCTCGTGGTCTACCACCAGACTTTATGAGCGTCGCCCACGTTCCCCCCGTCCCCGTTGCAGAGGCGGTGGGGCAACCGGGCAAGCACAGGGGTCTGCCCCTACAGGGGACCGACGACGGAGTAAACCGACCTAGGACATCTCCGCCAGCAGCCGCTCGGTCAGCATGGACGCCTGCCAGAGCGCGTCGCGCACCCGGTTGCGCTGGCGCACCAGCGCGGTCTTCAGGAAGCCGTAGGCGTCCGACTTCGGGTCGAGCCGCGCCAGCTCGGCGGCCGGGGCCAGCCCCGGCAGGACCGGCAGCTGCAGCGCCGGGTCCATCTCATAGGGGCCGTTGAGGGTGAAGAGGACCGGGTTGAGGATGCAGGTCAACTCTTTCAGCCCGGCGTTGCGCACCGCCGCGTCCCTGGCCGGCGTCGCCTCCAGCCGCTCGGCCAGCTCCTGCAGGTGCCGGGCGTCGGCGATCGCGGCGCTCAGGTCGAGCTGACCGCCGGCCGCCTCCTGGTAGCCGCTCAGTTGCTCGACGAAGTCCCGCGCGCTGGCGCTGATGCGGTAGGGGATCACCGCGGGCGTCACCATGCGCAGGGTCATCGCCAGGTAGACCTCGACATCCTGCCCGAGGATGGCGGCGTCGGCCTTGTCGAGCGTGTCCTGCGGCGAATGCCACCACCAGGCGCCGCCCGAGCCGCCGACCGCCTTGCGATCGGGGTGCTCGACCGGCAGCATGCGAAAGGCGCCCAGCGAGGGGAGGCCGGCGCCGAGGAACGACTGGTCGCCGGCGCGCAGCGGGCGGCGGATGTTCGGCTCCTGGCCGGTCTGCTCGCGCACCACGCCGGCGGTGATGTGCTCGATCTCGGCCATGTTGTAGCGGCAGTCGAAGATCTCGGTCTCGCGCACGCCGGGCGAGTCGATGTTCAGGTAGCCGAGGCCGTGCCGGCGCAACTGCATGAAGTGGTTGTCGACGAACCAGGTGCTGCCGGCGTAGCGGCCGGTCGAGTGGCCCGGCCACCAGCAGAAGCGCACCCCGGCGCGCAGGTTCTCGCGCAGGGGGCTGAGCACGCGCGCCATCTCCAGCAGCGCGGCGTCGCCGGTGGCGTTGTCGGTGATCCCCTCGTACCAGGAGTCGATGTGCGCCCCGACCAGCAGGAAGTCAGCGCTCTTGCCGGGGATGAAGCCGGTCGCCAGCGGCACGTGCATCCACTCGGTGCGCACGTTCGACTCGAGCGATACCCGCACCTTCCCCAGCCTGGCCAGCTCGGTCAGCTCGCGCCCGGCGGCGTGGCCGACGCCGAGCGCCGGGATCCTGGGGATGCGCCCGGCCGTCTGCGGGGTCGGGGTGCCCCAGACCGGGGTGCCGATCATCTCGTGGATCACGTCTTCGTCGGAGGGCCAGATATGAATGTGCGCCAGCGCGCCGCGCTCCTGGGCGCGCAGGATGCCGTCCGGCCCGCCGTCGGCGCTGAGCACCACCTTGCCGCGCACGTCCAGTCCCGAGTAATCGCCGGCCACGGCGCGGTGCGAGAAGATCATCGCGCCGCGCTCGGGCTCCTGGAAGGGGACGAAGACCAGTTCGGCCTCGGTGCCGCCGGGCGGCGTCTGCGCGCCGAAGGCCCGCGTGCGCGTGGGTATCTCACGCTCCTGCCCGTCGGCGCCCAGCACCGTCAGCCGCCCGGCCAGCGGCCACGAGATCAGCGCGTTGAAGTCGAGAATCTCGGCCTCGACGCCGTAGCCCGTGAGCGTCTCGACGACGTAGCGCGCCGCCTTCCACTCGTCCTCGCTGCCGGTATCGCGAAAGAGCGTGCTGAAGCGCTCCAGATGCTTCCGCAGCTCGGCGGGCGAAACCGCCGCCCGCGCGCGCTGCTCCAGGTTCGCGCTCGCCTGACTCATCGTCCGATCCTTTCCCTGCATCCCAGCTCAGGCGCGCAGCGCGCGGGCGACCTCTTGCAGCTGCTGGATGAGACTGTTGAACTGCCCGCGGTAGCCGCGTGCCGCCTTGTTGGTCATCGACAGTTCGTCGTGGACCGAGGACGGCGGCTGGGTCAGCCGCTCCTGGTTCTGATCGACCGTGCTGATGGCGCCGCCGGCCCGCATCGCGTGGAAGATGACGCGCCCGGCGGCGACCAGCCCCGCCAGGAGCGCGCTGATCAACACCAGCTTCTTCATGGCGCTTGCTCCCTCCTGCCGCCCTGCCAACATCGCTCACGCGCTCAGGATACACGCATCCCGCCGCGCGATCATCAGGGAGGGGTGC
>DASSHC010000434.1:0-4728 GCA_035693105.1 Thermomicrobiaceae bacterium
TCATGTTCTACGACCACGCGAGAATCCTGGTCACCGCTGGGAATGGCGGCAACGGCGCCGTCAGCTTTCGGCGGGAGAAGTACGTGCCGCACGGCGGGCCGGACGGCGGCGACGGAGGCCGGGGTGGCAGCGTCTACCTGCGGGTCGACCCGCACCTGAACACGCTGATCGCCTTCAAGTACCAGCAGCGCTTCCACGCCGGCAACGGCAGCCACGGCATGGGCGCCAAGCGCACCGGGCAATCCGGCGACGATCTCTACATCGACGTGCCGCCCGGCACGGTCGTCATCGACGACGAGGCCGGCGTGCCGATCGCCGACCTCGTCGAGCCGGGCGAAACCTTCCTGGTAGCGCGCGGCGGCAAGGGCGGTCTGGGCAACCAGCACTTCGCCACCTCGGTGCATCAGGCGCCGCGCCTGGCCGAGAAGGGCGAGCCGGGTCAGGAGCGTTGGCTCTACCTGGAGCTGAAGGTCATCGCCGATGTCGGGCTGGTCGGCTTCCCCAACGCCGGCAAATCGACCCTGCTGGCTGCCTCCAGCGCCGCGCGCCCCAAGATCGCCGACTACCCCTTCACCACGCTGGAGCCGAGCCTCGGCGTGGTGCAGGTGGGCGGTCCCGCCGGTCCGACTTTCGTAATGGCCGATATCCCCGGACTGATCGAGGGCGCCGCCGAAGGGATCGGCCTGGGCCACGAGTTCCTGCGCCACGTCGAGCGCACACGGGTGCTGATCCACGTCCTCGACGGCTCAGGTGGGCTGGAGGAGCGCCATCCGCTGGAGGATTTCGCCGCGATCAACGCCGAGCTGGAAGCCTACGCGCCGGAGCTGGCGGGCAAGCCGCAGTTGGTGGCGATCAACAAGATCGATCTGCCCGAGACGCAGGCCAACCTGCCGCGCCTGACCGCGGCGCTGACGGGAGAGGGCTACGCCGTCTTCCCGATCTCGGCCGCCACCGGCGAGGGCGTGCCGCCGCTCTTGCACCGCACCATGGAGCTGCTGCAGGAGCTGCCGCCGCCGGTGGAGGAGGCGCCCCAGAAGCGCCGGGTGTATACGCTGGAGGAGGTGGACGAGGAGCGCTGGGAGGCGATCCGTCGCTCGGAGCACCACTACGAGGTGACCGGCCCGAAGATCGAGCGCCTGACCAAAATGACCGACTTCGCCAACGAGGAGGCGGCCGCCCGCTTCCAGCGCGTGCTGGAGGCCTCGGGCATCAGCCGCGAGCTGGAGGAACTGGGCATTCAGCCGGGCGACTTCGTCCACATCGCCGACCTGGAGCTGACCTGGGACCAGGAGGCGCTGGATGCCGAAGCGCGCGAGGCCGCCCAGCAGCGCCGCCGCAAGACCCGCCGCCAGCGCATCGCTGCCCGCATGGGGCAGACCGTCGAGGAGGACGAGGAGCTCGGACAGGAGGGGTAGGGCAAAGGGGATCCGGTGAACGTGCCTCGTGGGCCAAGCGCGTATACGCTGGCAATAGTCGGCGCGAGGTCGTTAGGACGCTGCCTTGAATACGATCACGTCGCTGAAGTCGGTCCCGTCGACCTGGTAGGCATAGCAACCGGGGGCGCGCAGCCGCGTGTATGAGGGCCAGTTGCGGAAGTGGGACGGCGTGCTGCCTCCGCCACCCGCACCAAACGTCAGTTCGTTCGGGGGATCGTCGCCCGACTCGAAGCGCATTTCGTTGGGGCCACCGATTTGGTGGCCGCGAATGAGAACCGGACCCTGATAGTCCGGACTGGCGACCCAGAGTACCTTGATGTAGTACCAGCCGCCATCCTCTTTGACCTTCCAGTCGCGCAACGTTCCGTCCTTCAGTTCGCCGTTGACCGCGTATACGGGACCCGGGCCGAGAGCCAGACTGAAGTCGGGCGAGACCTGGTGCGCGTCGCTGGTGGGGCAGGGGCCACCCGGTTCAAGGGTGGGCAGGTGAAGAGGTCGCCGGAGCTGTGCCCAAACATCGGCTACCGGACTGGCCGGCGTCGCGGCCGGTGAGGTGACCGCTGAGGGGACAGTCGTGGCGGTCACGGGTGCCGATGTGACGAGACTCGCCGGGCTAGAGAACGTGGTCGAGAGCGGCGCCGACTCGGTTGGGGGTGGGGACGTGGCGGAATGACGGCTACACGCTGCTACGAGCAGCGTGACAACCACCAGCCACGCAAGAGCAACGCGCCTGCTCATAGTCCTCTCACTCTCCGGGCCAGCCGAGTACCATGCCTGGCCCCTCTTCGGATTGCTCCGTTCAAGACCGGAGTGCGCTAGGGGACAGGACTGCCCATCGAGCATCTCTGGCACCGGGTGACGACGGGGCCTTCGACAAGATCAGGATGACCGGGTTAAGGATGTAGCCGATCGGACGAGAAAAGCCGTCTTCATAGGCCCCGTACTCCCCCTGTCATCCTAAGCGCAGTCGAAGGATTCGTCTCTCCTTATCGCCGAACCTCTCATCTTTAGCCATCGGATAGGGCTGGGGTCTCCGTGCGTGAGGGCCCGCTCGCCTACATCCCCATTCCCATGTCCATTCCGGCGTGCAGTCCCGGGGCCAGGCCGGGGTAGATGATGACCAAGACAGCCAGCGCGAGCGAAGCGATGCCGACCAGCCGGGCGAAGCCGGCGCCGTGCGACCACTGCTTCTCGATCGCGATAACCACGGCGAGTACGACCATCGCCGTCAGGTTCATCACTCCGAAGGCGATCAGCAGCACCATCAACGCCGCGCAGCAGCCGAGGCAATAGGCGCCGTGGTGCGCTCCGGCGCGGAGGTCACGCAGCCGCCCGCGATAGTTGCCGTAGTGAAGGAGCTGCGCAAGGGGCGAGCGACAGTGGGTCAGGCAGCGGCGCTGCAGCCCGCTGAGCTGGTAGACGCCGCAGCCGGCGAAGATCAGCGCCGCCGCCGCGACCGACAGCGTGGGATGCGCTGGCGCGACGCGGCCGGCCAGCCAGGCGAGCGCGAAGGCCGGCACGCCGGCCAGCGCCCAGATCAAGAGATAGCTCAGGCCGAAGAGCGCCAGGCGTGACCCGGCGCCGGCCGGCAGGGTGCGCGCATAGAGCAACACCATTGGTACGGCCGAGGGCAGCATCATCGCTGCCATCATGAGCGTCCACATGACCACGAAGACGGCGAGGTTCAGCCCCATCGTGCCGGGCATGATGCCCATGCCGCGTGCCCAGATGATCGTGCCGAGCCAGGCGAGACCCGCGACGGCCAGTAGCGCCGTCGCGGGCGCGAGTGACCGCCGCGCCGTCAACGAACGGCTGCTCACTCGCCGCTCCAGGTGTAGGGCGAGGAGGCGCCGCTGGTGCCGGGCTGGCCGAAGTCGATGCCGAAGGCCGTCACCCGGGCATCGACTCCCTTGCCGACCGTCAGGGTCGAGTTCGAGGGGTGGAAGAGGTTCTCCAGGCGGACCGGCTCCTGCTGCGGTCCGGCGTAGACATCCTCCAGCTCCATCGCCACGACGTCGCCCCAGCGCACCCGGTGGCGCCGGCCCTCCTCGGTGTAGGTTACCGGCAGCGGCTGCACCCCGAGTATCTCCCCGATCAGTGGGTGGAGCATGGCGGGCGGGCCGCCGCGCTGTCCGCTGAGGACCGAGCCAATTCCCTCGGCCTGCGCGGCGGTGGCACGGTCGTCCAGCAGCACGCCGACGCGCCAGTTCCCGTCGAGCATCGCGGGTGGCGTGTCGGCGACCAAGGCGAACGTCAGCCCGGCGACATCGACGCCGTCGACGGCGCCCCGGTCGATGTGGTAGTTGAGCACGACCCGGCAGCGGTCGTGCGTGGCCGGCTCGGCGAAACCCGACCAGGTGCAGGGGCAGATCGCATCGCAGTTGCAGATCTCGAAGTAGGTTCCTGCAAGGGACCAGGCCATTGATGCCTCCCTTTCCCGGCGATCGTCGATCGCCTGCTCACGCTGTTCCCGGGACTCCTGAGGCGCGCCGACGACCGCCAGTACTTCGCACGATTCCGGCTCGGCGCCTTGCCGCCTGCTCGCCGGCAATCGACGGCCGTGATAGCTGGCGAATCCATCTGAGCGATAGGTTCATGTTAGGGGAAGCGCAACGCCGGGTCAAGCGATTGATGGGGACCGCCAGCGAAATGCGCTCGCGGGGCGGGATGCCGCCGGATTCGTACGGTACCATGAATACTTGCTCCAACCGCGTCGAGGGGCGATGATCGTGGCTGATGGTCCGATGAGCAAGCGCAAGCGGGAGGGTGCCATGGCGGTGACGGCGGGGCAGATCGTGGCGATGGGCGGCGGGGCGATGGACCCGAAGAATCACCTGCTCGAAGACTTCGTCGTCAGTCTGATCGCGAGTCCGAGGGAGCGGCCGCGCGTCTGCTTCGTACCGACCGCCAGCGGCGACGCCGACAGCAACATCGTTCGCTTCTACAACGCCTTCCCCAGCGACACCTACCAGCCGTCGCACCTGACACTGTTCAATCGGCGTGTCTCCGATCTGGAAAGCTTCCTGCACCAGCAGGACGTCATCTACGTCGGCGGCGGCAACACTGCCAACATGCTAGCGATCTGGCGCATCCACGGCGTCGACCGCATTCTGCGCGAGGCGCTGACGGCGGGTGTGGTGCTCTGCGGCAGCAGCGCCGGGGCGCTCTGCTGGTTCGAGGATGGCGTGACCGACTCCTACGGCGGGCACGCGCAGCTCACCGACGGGCTCGGCTTCCTGGACGGCAACTTCACCCCGCACTGGGATAGTGAGTCCGAGCGCCAGGCGCTCTT
>DASSHC010000435.1:0-4327 GCA_035693105.1 Thermomicrobiaceae bacterium
TTCGCCTGGGGCGGCTTCTTCATGGTCATCCCGATGCTCTCCGTCCACTTCGTGGAGGGGCTCGGCTGGACCGCCGGGGCGATCGGGCTGGTGCTGGCGGCGCGGCAGTTTTTCCAGCAGGGATTGACGCCGGTCAGCGGCGTGCTGGCCGATCGCTTCGGCGCCAAACCGCTGATCGCCGTCGGCATGCTGGTGCGAGCAGCCGGGTTCGCGGCGATGGGCTTCGCGGGAACCTATTCATTCCTGATGGGAGCGGCCATCTTCTCGGCGATCGGCGGCGCCATGTTCGATTCGCCGCGCTCGGCGGCGGTGGCGGCGCTGGCCGATGAGCGCGAGCGTCCGGCGTACTTCGCCAAGACCGGGGTGGCGGCGGGGCTCGGCATCACCGCGGGCACCCAACTCGGGGCGCTCCTGCTCGGGATCGATTTCCGGCTGGTGGCGGTCCTCGCCGCCGCGTGTTACCTGGCGATCCTCGTCATGGTCCTCGTCTGGCTGCCGGCGGTACAGGTGGCGGAGAAGGGCGGCGCTCTGCGCGGTCTCGGACTCGCCTTCCACGACCGGCCCTTCCTGCACTACACCGGCTTCATGGGCGGGCACTGGTTCATGTCGGCCCAGTTCTCGATCACACTGCCGCTGGTGGCGACGGCGATCGTCGGCAACCCGAGCGCGGTGGCCTGGGTCTACGCCGTCAATTCGGCGATCGCCGTCGTACTGGGCTATCCGGTGCCCCGCTTCGTGGAACGCAGGATCGGCGCGCCGCGGGCGCTGATTGTCGGGGTGCTGCTGACGGCGGTAGGGCTGGGGATGATTGGCTTTTCGCGGGATACCTTCGCGCTGATTGCTGCCGTCGTCGTCTACTCGCTGGGCGTCGTGCTGGCCCGCCCGACGGATCAGATCGTGGCCTCCAGGTTGGCCAACCCGGTGGCGCTGGGGTCGTATTTCGGCGTGGCAGCGCTCTCGGTCGCCTTCGGCGGCGGGCTCGGCAACTACGCGGGCGGCGTGCTGTACGACCTCGGCGGCCAGTTCGGCTTGCCGGCGCTGCCCTGGCTGGTCTTCGCCCTGGTCGGCGCGATCGCCGCCGCTGGACTGTGGTGGACGCTGATCGGCGTAGGGACGTTTGCCAAGCGTTCCTGGATGGGGTTGGATCGTCGCCGGGTGATGGGATTTTCGGGGTTGGGCCGGCGAGACCGCTAATACGGAATCCGGGTGATCACTGAGTGAATACTGGTGGCGGCTCGGCGGGCCACCAGTGGAAGTGCGTGTGGGCTTTGAGGCGAGCCGGGTCGGCTTCGAGGGCGCGGCAGCGATCGACCAGGACGGTCTCGAGTTCGTCCAGGTTGGCGAAGGCGCGATTGGCGATCGGTTCGTCGAGCAGAGGCCAGAGCCGCTCGGCCGGCTGCAGTTCCGGCGCGTAGGCCGGCAGCAGCACCAGGTCGATCCCCTCCGGCAGCACCAGGTCGTGGGCGATGTGCCAGCCGGCCTGATCGAGCACCAGCACCGCGCGGTGGTCGGCGTCGATGCCCTCGTCGCGGGCGAAGGCGGCGAGCGCCACGGTGAAGGCGTCGGCGTTGACCCGTGGCAGCAAACACCACCAACTTTGGCCGGTGGCCGGGCAGATGAAGCCGTAGACGTAGAGCCATTCGTAGTGGCGTTCCACGCGGGCGAGCGGGCGCTGCCCCTTCGGGGCCCAGACCCGCCGCACCACCGGCAACAAGCCGAGCCGGTGCTCGTCCTCGGCCCAGAGCGCGATGCGCGCCGTTGGGTACGCGGCCCTCACCGCGGCGAGAGCCGTCGCGAGCCCCCTTTTTTGAACGCCGCCTGGGTTTCGGGGTCGGCGCGGGTCTCGCGGGGGCGGGGCCGCTGCGGCGTGAAGCCCAACCGGCGCATCCACTCCCAGCCACGTTGCGCACTGATCGGCCGTCCCACCTGCTCGCTCATCCAGGCCGCCACCGTCCGGCACGTCCAGACGTCGCCGTCGGGGGCCGGCCCACCCAGCACCGCGCGCAACTGTTCCTGCTGGCTCGCCTCCAGCAGCGGCACCGCCCCGGGGTTGCCGTGGCGCCGGTCACCGATGCCGTCTGGGCCGTCCTCGCGGTAGCGGCGGGCGACCTCGCGCACCCAGTTCACCGAGTACCCCGTGACGCGGGCCACCTCCGCCGTGGGTGTGCCGCCGCTCAGCCGCCACACCATCTGCCACTGGCTGCGCGCCACCGCGTCCGTCGCCCGCCGATACCGTCGCTCGAGCTCGTCCAGGGCCAGGTGCGGGGGGATGTGCAAGCGTCTCATTCCCCTAGTCTACACCCGGAATCCGTATGAGAGGAGCGAGGGCCAGTCACGTACGCAGCCCCTCAGCCCCGTGGCGCCTGGCTCGAAGGGATCGTTTTCCTCACCCGTTAGTGCTGTGAAAACCCCTTCTCGTCACGGTGCCGGACGGCGCCGTGCGACGCCAATCACAAGAGTGGATGGGACGCTCCGATCCGGAGGGCGACCCCGTCATCCACGCGCAAGACCTGAGCAAGCCGGGCGATGCCTCCCGCGATCTGCTCCGGCGAGCTGCGCGCGAAGCAGAGCCGCGCCTCGTGCCGTCCCGCGGCCTCTGGGTAGAAGTGCTCGCCAGACAGGATCGCCACCCCCGCATCGAGCGCCCGCTGCGCGAGGAGGCTGGTATCAACGTCGTGGTGCGTGTGGAGCCAGAGATAGAGACCGCCCTCCACGGGCGGCCAGGTGAGGGCGCCTGCCGGAATCTCGCGGCGTAATGCGGCGATCATGGCATCGTGGCGCCGCTGGTGTTCGGCGCGCAGCGTGCGCAGATGCGCATCGAAGTCGCCGCGGGTCAGCATCTCGGCGACGACGAGCTGGAATGCGCCAGCGCCGAAGAGATCGCAGCGCTGCCGGACCAGGGCCAATTGATCGACGATTGCCTCCGGGGCGATGAGCCACCCCAGGCGCAGCCCGGCGGCAAGAGTCTTGGAGAACGTGCCGAGCTGGATGACCAACCCCTGGTCGTCGAGCTCGCGCAGGGTCTTCGGCGGCGGCCGGTGAAAGGCGAGCTCGCGGTACGGCTCGTCTTCGACGACGGCGAGACGGTATCGCGCCGCGAGCGTGAGGATGTCCCGCCGCGCGTCGAGCGGCAATGTGCGCCCGGTGGGGTTGTGAAACGTCGGGTTCGTGTAGAGCAGCTTGGGCCGGTAGCGCTGCAGGAGCTCTTCGAGCTCCTCCGGATCGGCGCGCCGCGCATCCCAGCCGATCACCCGCGCGCCGGCGGCGCGAAATGTCTGAATCGCGCCCAGATAGCCGGGCCGATCCATGACGATCGCATCGCCGGGTTCGAGCAGACAGCGAGCGATCAGGTCGAGACCTTGCTGCGAGCCAGCGAGCACGAGCACCTGCTCCGGCCGCGCGCCGTGGCGAACCGCGAGCGCCGCCCGAAGCCGTGGCTGCCCATCTGTCGGGCCCAGGCCAAGCGCCGCATCGGGCTGATGGGACAGGACACGATCGAGCGCGGCCCGAAAGCGATCGATGGGGAACCGATCGAGCGCGGGCATGCCACCCGCGAATGAGATGGTCTCGGATGTCTGATCTCGCACCATTGTGCGCAGGGTCGGATCCAGTGTGCGCTGGGCGCCAGCGGTCACTTTCCCTTGCCAGGCAAACGGCGCATCATCGTGGGCGCCGCCAGCCGCGCAGACAAAGGTTCCCTGCCCGACCCGCCCGCGCACCAGCCCTCGCGCCTCAAGCTCCCGATAGGCATTGACCGCCGTCGTCCGGCTCACGCCGAGGCGGTCGGCCAGCGCCCGCTCCGAGGGCAACCGGTCGCCAACGCCGAGCGCGCCCGACGCGATGGCCGCGGCCAGCGCTTCCTCGAGCTGGCGATACAGCGGCCTCGCTCCCGTAGCATCCAACCGCACCTCGGGTATGACCATGGCGACGATTGTGCCCGCTTCCATTCCGGATTGGCAATAGCCATTGCCGAATTGGCTCTCAACAGATCGCCATCGGCCCCGTACTCTCCGGGCAGGGAGTCGAGATGAGCCGGCTTTCTTGTGGTTGGCCATGGGTCATTCATCCACGATCGAGAAAGGGGCCCGATGAACAACGAAGCGGTGCGCGCCGCGTTTGCCGCGCTGTCGACCGCCGCCATGGCTGATGCCTGTCTCCGTGCCGGGGCAGACTTGCGGCTCGTGCCCGGCATGATTCGTCCGCTCATTCCGGGGAGCAGGCTCGCCGGCCGGGCCCGACCGGTGCGCCACGCCGGAAGCGTCGATGTCTTTTTCGAGGCGCTGAATGAGGCGGCGGCAGGCGACGTCCTGGTCGTCGACAACGGCGG
>DASSHC010000436.1:0-23740 GCA_035693105.1 Thermomicrobiaceae bacterium
CGAGCACCTGGCCGGGCCGCTCGGGCGGTTCTAGGGCAGGTCGCAGAAGCATTGACCGGAGCCGGGAGATCCTTCGGCCGCGGCCTCAGCATGACAAGACAAACAGCGACGTCACCCCGGTCATCCTGAGCCGCAGCGAAGGATCTCTCCGATGCTGCGGCTGCGGTCAATCTCTCTGCACGCTGCTCTAGGATATCAGTGTCGAGGAGCTAGGCCATCGGTTAGGCCGGGTGGGCGCGACGGTCTTGCTCGCGTTGCTCCGACAGATCCGCAAGGAGCTGGTCGCGGTCGACCCCGCGTAGGCCACCCGCGCTCTGTCGTAACGCCGCGCGGACCCGCTCCGGTGCGTAGCCCGCCCAGATGTCGCGCTCGTCGGCCAGCATCACCCGGCTCTCCAGGTGTTCAACAGCGATCCGGCTGACGCGGTAGCGCACGCCATTCGCCTCTAGCTCGATGTCCACCTCGCCGGCTTCCTTGAGGACGTGGTCGAGTTCGCTCCCCGGCTGAATGTGGATCGTCTTCGGTGCGTTGGTCATCGATGCATCACCTGTCCGACACGCCGATTGGGAACTATAATCCACCGCTTCGCCCGCGGTGCGTGCCTCCCGTCGCGCCCGCGACCACGGCCATACCCCCACCTTTGCTCCCCTCGGCACCCCTGCTACGATTACGACCATCGTCGCACAAGGGGCCTTCCGTGTGAGGCGCGATCGCAGAGGCATGCTGCCGGCGGGCGCGCCGTGACGGCGACGAGCAGGCGCTAACAGGAGCAGAGCAGGTGAGTAGTCAATATCAGGCTCAGATTCAGAATCAGGATCACGCGGGCCGGCGGCCGCGCATCGTGGTCAGCGACGTGATCGACGCCGAGGCGCGCGCCGTGCTGGCGCGCGAGGCGGAGATCGTCGACGTGGACGGCACCGATCTGCCGGCGCTGCACGCCGCGCTGCGCGAGGCCGACGCCCTGATCGTGCGCAGCGAGACGCAGGTGACCGGCGACGTGCTGGCCGCCGGGCCACGGCTGCGGGTGGTGGCGCGGGCCGGTGTGGGGGTCGACAACATCGATGTCTCCAGCGCCACCGCGGCCGGCGTGCTGGTGCTCAACGCACCCGGCGCCAACGCCATCTCGGCCGGCGAGCACACCATCGCGCTGCTGCTGGCGCTCGCGCGCTGTATCCCGGCCGCCAACGCCGCCACCCACGCCGGGCGCTGGGAGCGCAAGCGCTTCAAGCCCTTCGACCTGCGCGGCAAGACGCTCGGCATCGTGGGCCTCGGCCACGTCGGCTCGGTGGTGGCGCAGCGCCTGCGCGGCTTCGAGCTGCGCCTGATCGGCTACGACCCCTACGTGACGCGAGAGCGCTTCAGCCAGCTCGAGGTCGAGCCGGTCTGCTATCAGACGCTGCTGGAGCAGGCCGACATCGTCAGCTTTCACGTCCCGGCCACGCCGGAGACGATCCAGATGCTCGACGCGGCGGCCATCGCGCGGCTGCGCCCCGGCGCGATCGTGCTCAACTGCGCCCGCGGCGAGGTGGTCGATGCGGCGGCCCTGGCGGCGGCGCTGACCAGCGGGCAGGTCGCCGCGGCCGGCGTCGATGTCTACCCGCAGGAGCCGGCGCGCGAGAGCCCGCTTTTCGGCCTGCCCAATGTCGTCTTGACGCCGCACCTGGGCGGCTCCAGCCGCGAGGCGCTGGCCGCCGTCGGCCGGATGATCAGCACCACCACGCTGGCGGCGCTGCGCGGCGAGGCGGTGCCCAACGCGGTCAACCTGCCGCCCGCCTCGCTCGACGCGCCCGACCTTCAGCGCCTGACGCGCGTGGCCGGCGCTGCCGGCAAGCTGCTGGCGGTGCTGCGCCCGCGGCGGCCGAGCCTCGTCGAGGTGACAGTGCACGGCTGCGTGCCCGCCGACGTGGTGGAGCACGTCACGGCGGCGGCGCTGAGCGAGGCGCTGGGCGGCTGGGCCGAGCGGCGCGTGACCACGGTCAACGCCCGGCTGGTGGCCGAGGAGCTCCACCTGGCGCTCACCACCGCCCACGCCGAGGTGCGCCCGGAGCGGATGCCCGAGTTCACCTTCGCCGTCGACGGTGACGATCCACATCGCGTCACGGTGCGCTGGGACCGCTCCGGTCACGAGGCCGGCATCCTGGAGGTCGATCGCTTCTCACTGGAGCGCCCGCTGGCCGGCGACCTGCTGATCACCCACCACCGCGACCGGCCCGGCATCGTCGGGCAGATCGGCACGATCCTCGGCGCCTACGAGGTCAACATCGCGGGGATGCAGGTGGGGCGGCACGCGCGCGGCGCCGAGGCGATCATGGTGCTGAACGTCGACGACGCCATCCCCGCGGCCGCCCTGCGCGCGATCGAAGAGATCGCCAGCGTCGAGACCGCCTACGTCGTCTCCCTGCCACCTCAGCCGCCCGCGCTGGCCATGACCGGCAACGCAGAGCGCGCGGGGGTCGGCTGAGCAAACGGGGCGAGGCCCATCGTCGTCGTGCACCACCTACTTTGGACCGTCATCCCGAGCGCAGTCGAGGGATCCGTCCTCACCCGCACGCAGCGTCTTCGATGGGCCACGCCCGCCGCTAATCTCCCGCGGCGGCTAGCGGCGCGCCGGCGCGGGTCAGCGGCGGGCGGGCGAAGCCGAGCAGGCGCAGGCCGTTGGTGACGACCAGGATCGTGCCGCCCTCGTGCGCCACCACGCCGATCGGCAGCGGCACCAGCCCCGCCACCGCGCCCAGCGAGAAGAGCACGATCACGCCCAGCGCGAAGGTCATGTTCTGGGCGATGATGCGGCGCGTGCGGCGGCTCAACTCGATGGCGAAGGGGAGCTTGGTCAAGTCGTCGCTCATCAGCACCACGTCCGCCGTCTCCAGCGCCACGTCGGTGCCGGCCGCGCCCATCGCGATGCCGACCGTGGCCGTCGCCAGCGCCGGCGCGTCGTTCACGCCGTCGCCGACCATCGCCACCGACAGCCCCTCGGCCTGCAACTCCCGGATTGTGTCGAGCTTCTCCTCGGGGAGCAGCCCGGCGCGCCACTCGTCGATACCGACTTGCCGCGCGATGGCGCGCGCCGCGCGCTCGTTGTCGCCGGTCAGCAGGATCGTCTTCTCGACGCCCAGACGGTGCAGCTCGGCGATCACCTCTGGCGCCACCGGACGGATCACGTCGGCCACGCCGATCACGCCCAGCGGGCGCTCATCGGCCAGCACGTACATCGTCGTCTTGCCGGCCTCGCGCAGCCGGTCGGCCGCCGCGCGCAACTGCGCCGGCAGCGTGATCTCGTCGATCGCGAACAGGGCATCGTTGCCGATGCGCACGGTCCGGCCGGCGACCTCGGCGCGGATGCCGCGACCCGGGACCGAGACGAGGTCGCTGACCTCATCCTCGTCGATGGCGACGCCGCGCGACTCGGCGTACTTCACCACCGCCTGCCCCAGCAGATGCTCGGAGCGCAGCTCGACCGCCGCGGCCAGCGCCAGCAGCTCCGTCTCGGTCACGCCGTCCGAGGGAAGGACGTCGGTGACGCGCGGCTGGCCGAGCGTCAGGGTGCCGGTCTTGTCGAAGGCCACCGCCTGGATCGCGCCGGTATTCTCCAGGTGCACCGCGCCCTTGAAGAGGATGCCGTGGCGCGCGGCGTTGGCCAGCGCCGAGAGGGTGGAGGCGGGCGTCGAGATCACCAGAGCGCAGGGGGAGGCGACCACCAGCAGCGTCATGGCGCGGTAGAACATCGCGTGGAACGGCTCACCGAAGAAGAGCCAGGGAATGATGAAGACCAGCGCCGAGACCGCCATCACGCCGATGGCGTAGGCGCCCTCGAAGCGGTCGGTGAAGCGCTGGGTGCGCGACTTCTGGTTGCGCGCCTCCTCGACCACCCGGATGATCTTGGCCAGCGTGCTCTCGTGCGCCAGCCGCTCGACCTCCAGCCGCAGCACCCCGTGGCCGTTGATCGTGCCGGTGTAGACCTGGTCGCCGGGGTGCTTGCCGACCGGCATCGACTCGCCGGTGATCGGCGACTGGTCGACCGACGACTCGCCGCTGATGACGCGGGCGTCGACCGGGATGCGCTCGCTGGGGCGCACGATCACCTCGTCGCCGACCACGAGCTGGCTGACCGGCAGGCGCAGCTCCTGCCCGTCGCGCACCACCAGCGCGTCCTCCGGGCTCAGCTCCATCAGCGCCTTGACCGCGCGGTGAGTACGGCCCAGCGCCTCATGCTCCAGGCCGTTGCCGAGCGAGAAGAGGAAGAGGAGCAGCCCGCCCTCGGCCCAGCCGCCGATGGTCGCGGCCCCGAGGGCGGCCACCACCATCAAGAGGTCGATATCGACGTGGCCTTGGAGGAGCGAGCGGATCGCCTGGCGCGTGGCGTAGAAGCCGCCGGCCAGGTAGGTCAGCACGTAGAGGCCAAGCTGCACGCGGTGCGAGATCAGGCCGAGGACGCCGAGCAGCCAGCCGGCGAGCAGGAAGCTGGCGGTCAGCCCGGCCATCACCAGCAGGCCGTGCTCGTCCCACCAGGTCTCGCTCTCCTCCTCGTCGCCCTCTCGCCCCCGCTCCCCCTCCGGCTCGGCGGGCGTCGCGGCCACCCGCGGGCGCACCGTGGCGCCAGGGACCATGACCGGTCGCGAGAGGGTGGGGAGCTGCGCGCGGCTGTCGGCGTACTCCAGCGCCAGGCTGCCGCTCGGCGGGTTGGCGCTGGCCCAGATGATCCGGGGGTCGCGCTTCAGGTGGCGCTCGATCGCCCGGCCGCAGTTGCGGCAGGTGACGCCGTCCATACGGTAGACGCAGCGCTGGTAGCGCTCGCCGAGGCGCACGCCGACCTGATCGGCGATGCGCTGGACGGTGGCCAGCGAGACTAGATCGGGGTCGTAGCGGATGCGGAAGGCGTGCTGCTCCGGATCGAAGGCGACGGCGTCGATCCCCTTGTACCGGGTGAGGGTGTTGACCAGCAGATCGGCGCAGCCGACCTCGCCCGGCCCATCATCGCCCTCGCTGGTCATCGGTATGGTTCGCTCCTGCATCCCCGAGCCCTCCGCTGAATCCTTCCGTGAGGCTAGTTGAGAATGAGTCCTATTTCCACCAGGCAGCGTACCGCAGCCGCGACCCGGTGTCAAATGCGGGCGGACGGGCCCTCATCCCCCCGCCCGCACGGAGTCTTCTCCCAATACTGGGAGAAGGGGAGCTGGTTACGGGAGGGCTGCTGGCTTCCCCCGACGTTCTCCCCTCTCCCAGCATTGGCTCCGTCCGGAGAGGGGCCGGGGGTGAGGGCACCTCGCCGGGCGATGAGGATCTCCAGCTACGCACCCAGCGTCAGCCGCTGGTCGCCGTCGAGCGGCTCGCGCGCGTAGACCAGGCCCGCGCCGGCCGCGGCCTGGCCGAAGATGTCGTAGAGCCGGTTCAGATCCGCCTGGCTGATGCCGCAGAGCGCCAGCATGTCCTCGGCGGTCACGGCCACATCGAACAGCTCCGCCACGGCCGCGGCTACCTGCTCCCCAGGCAGGTTCGAGACCACGGCCTCGCCCTCGGCCGGATTCATCATCGTGGAGCGTAGCTCGCCGCCCAGCGCCTGCACATTCAGCAGCAGCCCCAGCATGGCCGGCTCGACCCCCAGTGTGCCGCCGTAGACGTCGCTCAGCCGCTGGCTGATGAAATCGATCAGCGAGTCGAGCGTGCCCTCGCGCTCGCGGGTGTACGCCAGCGCGCTGCCCAGCAGTGTCAGCGCGGCGAAACGACACCAGGCCAGCAACTCCTCGGTGGTGTAGCGTCGTGGCTCGATCATCGTCGTTCCCTCTACCTTTCGTGTCGGACTAATCCCGTAGCTGTTGACCTTTGCCCATGCGGCACGCGCCATCCGTGCCGTCGCTGCCGGGCAGCGCCATTGTGGATAAGCGACGCTCCACTGTGGATAACCGCGTGGAGATGTGGATAGCCTGGTGCAAAGATGTGTACGTACATTGGATAAACGCCGGGCGATGGTGCATGGCCTGGGGAAGAACAGGTGTGTGCCTGGAGCGTCACGGTGCCAGGTTGAGGGTGAAGGTGGAGATGTGGAGATCTCATCCACAGGTTGTCCGTGCCCGAGATGCGCGTGCCGGTGCGGCTTTCCCGGTTTTTCCACACCATCCACAGCCCCTACTACCTACGACGGAATCTATTCAGCATTAAGAAGAGCGTGGTCCACAACGGACGAGCACGCTGGCGGGTGCGGAGCAGTCCCATCCGTCCGTTGCACCGGGCTACTCGTACCGCCGTAGAAGTTCCTTCCCCACCCCTGTCATCCCTTCGACAAGCTCAGGGCAGGCTCTTCGCTGCCGCCCAGGATGACAGAGGGGAGGGCTGCTGCCTGAAGTGGTTGCTAGTCGTCACCGGTAGGGGCAGCCACGGCTCCGTCCGAGGTCTGCCCCTACAGCCGGAAACGGAACCGCGCCGGTTAAGGACAATACGCAGCGCTCTACGCTAATAGAAGATCGTGCGCGTGCGGTGGTAGGGGCGTGCGCTGCCGGGGAGCTGCTGCCCGAGCGACCAGAGCGCCCAGTCGATCTCGAAAGCCGCCAGCCGCCGACCCCGGTTGGCGAGCGCCCGGCGCAGCCGCTCGATGCTGCAGATGGTGGCCGCGCGGATCTCGACCTCGCCGGCGCCGCCGGCGGGCAACTCCTCCAGCCGCGCGATGCGCTCGGCCAGCGCCGGGGTGTAGACCAGCACGCCGAGGTGCTCCAGCACCTGGGGCACCTTGTAGTCGGCGAAGGCGGTCAGCCGGCCGATGTCGGGGAAGGCGCCGAGCCCGGTGCCGGCGAAGGCGCCGTAGAGATCGCTGACCAGGATCTGCGCGCGCTTGTAGAAGCGCACCTCGACGCCGTGATAGTTGGCCACGTCGCGGAAGGAGGGGAAGTCGCGCACCACCAGCTCGACCAACCCGACGGCGCTCGGACCGGAGGCCGCGATGGCGCGCGAGAAGAGGCCGCCGTAGCGCGCCAGCAGCACCCGGCCGACCTCACGCAGGTTGGCCGCGCGCTCCTCCAGCAGTGGGATCGGGTGCTCGCCGGCCAGTATCTCTCCCAGGCGCGCGGCGTCGATCTCGGCCAGGAAGGCCGCGTCGTCGAGCGGCACGCCCTGGTTGAGCGCGCGGGTCAGCGACGCGGCCAGCGCCCAGTAGCCGTTGTAGCGCTCTCCCTGGTAGCTGACGACCCAGCGCGGCTCGCCCCAGAAGCTGAAATTGAGCGCGTCCAGCGCCAGGACGTAGTTGGCGGTGGCGTCGGGCTGGCCGATCCAGTGCAGCGTGCGGTCCCAGGCGGGCGGCGCGATCTCCCGCGTGGCGATCTGGCCAGCCACGCGCTCCACGCCGGCCGGATCAATCGCCACCGCCCGCGCGCCGGTCACCACCCAGTGAGCCGTGCGCAGGATCCCCAGCGGATCGTCCACTGGCGCGATCGGCTGTTCCTCGCTCATGGTCGTCCTCTCTCTTGAGGGCTCGACCCGCACATCGCGCGCCCACCGCGTGCCGTGCGCGAAGATGGGAGGAATCGGCTAGAGACGGAGTTGAGTGTCCTTCCCCCCGCTTTCTATACTTGGACCATACGTCACGTCCGACGATCGGTGTGCGCTCGACCCGGCTGGGGGCCGGGGCAGGGCCAGAGAAACGAGGGAGCGATGCCTGGCCGTCCCGTAAGTGAAGTGGTGCAGCAGGCCGCCGACGCGCTCGACAAAGGGAATTATCCGCTCGCGGTGGAGGCTTGCCAGCGCGTGCTGGGGCAGTTTCCCGAGTTCGCTCGCGCCCATCTCCTGCTGGCGACGGCCCAGTTGGAGCAGGGGGAATTGTCTGCCGCCGAGCGCGCGTTCCAGGAGACGCTGCGGCGAGAGCCGCAGAGCGCCGCGGCCTACAGCGGTCTAAGCAAGATCGCCGAGCAGCGCGGCGAGTTGGAGTCGGCGCTGGCCTATCTCCAGGCCGGCTGGGAGAACGCGCCGCGCGACGACGCTCTGCGCGAGCGGCTGGCGCGGCTGTCGGAGCGGCTCTACGGCCCCGGCGGGCGGCTGCACCTGACGCGCGCCGCCCTGGGAACGCTGCACGCCGAGGCCGGGCGCTGGTCGCGGGCTGCCGCCGAGTGCGCCGCGGTGCTCGAAGAGCACCCGGGGCGCGGCGATGTGCGCCTGCGGCTGGCCGAGGCGCTCTGGCGCCGCGGCAACGACGAGCAGGCGGCCGTTGCCCTCAAGCGCGTGTTGGACGCCGAACCGCAGGCGGTGCGGGCGCTGCTGATCCTGGCGGATATCGAGCGCCGGCGCGGCAACCAGGAGCAGTCCGCCGGGCTGATCGAGCGGGCGCACCGCGTCGATCTCGACGGCGTGCTGGCGGCCGATCTGATCAGCGTGGCGGACGAGTCCGAGGCGCGCCCCTGGCAGCAGGAGACGCCGCTGCTGAGCGAGGAGCCGGTGTCCGAGCGCGTGCACATCGCGCCGGCGCCCGACTTCACCACCACGGTGTCGCGTCCGCGGCGGACCGAGCCGGCCGAGCAGCCCGCCGCGGCGGCGCCCACCCCCGCGCCCGCTCCAGCGCCCCAGGCGGGCACGTTCGAGCTGGGCTTGATGTCCCAGGAGGAGGTCGAGGCGGCGCGGCCTTCGGCGACGGCCTTCGAGCCCTTCGACGAGGTCTTCAGCAGTATCGACGAGAACGGCGTGGCGCCCTTCGCCTACGGCTCAGAGGCGGAGGAGGTGACGGCTGAGAGCCAAGCGCCCCAGGCCGCGGCACCGCCGTCGGAGCCTGTCGCCGGGGTCAGCCAGCTCTTCACCCTGGCGACCGATGAGGACATCCTGGCGGCCCGGCCGCCTGAGGAGCGCCCGACCGGCTATACCCAGATGCTCAATTCGCTGGATGAGCTGGGCCTGCAGCCGTTCGCCACGGCCGAGGCGCCCCAACCGAGCGCGCCGCCCGTCAAGCCGGCGGCGCCGGGCTGGGCCACGGCCGAGCCGGTGGCTGTACCGGAGCCGGAAGCGGTGGTCGAGCCAGTGGCCGAGCCAGTGGCTCCAGCAGAGCCGGAAGCGGTGATCGAGTTGGAGTCCGAGCCCGAGACGACAGCGATGGCAGCCGAGCCGGCGGCGGAGGCGGCGGCACCGGCCCCCGAGCTGGATTTGGCGGCCGACTTGACGGCCGGCTGGGAGGAGATCGACCAGGAGATCGAGCAGGCCATCCCCTCCGGTATGACCGCGGGCTACACCGAGGAGCTGCGGCGCATCGACGATATCGGTCTGGAGCCGTTTAGCGTCGAGGCGATCCCCGGCGCCGAAACGCCCGCCTGGCTGCAGGCCTTCGAGTTGCCGGCAGCACCCGAGCCGGCGGTCGAGCCGACCGCTGCGATCGAGCAGCCGCCGGCGGAGACAACGCCGCCGGCCGACGCGGCCGACTTCCTCTTCGACTGGCCGGGCGACGAAGATCTGGAGCAGGCGGTGCCGGGCGAGCTGCCGCGTGGCTTCACGATGGAGTTCAAGGAGTTGGAAGCCTCCGGGATCGAGCCGTTCGTCTTCGGAGCGCCGCCAGCGCCCAGCCCGTCATCCTCGAACTCGGGCTTCATCGACGAGGAGGATCTGCGCGGTATTACCGAGGAACTGGAGTCCGAGGCGCTCCAGGCGGCCGCCGCGACGCCCCAATACGCGCCCACATCCATACCCACACCGGTCAGCACGGAAGTCACTGAGCTTGCCGAGGTGAGCGAGCGCGACGGCGACGCGCTGCGGGCCTCGATCGAGCGGCTGGGGCTGGATGAGGCGCTCTTCGAGCGAGCGCGGGCGGCCAAGTCGCAACTGGTCGGTCAGGGGCAGATCGGCGGTTTGAAGCAGTTGCCCGGGAGCGAGCCGCCCGGTCCCACGCTGGCCGAGTTGGAAGAGGCGGTCGTCGCCAATCCCGACGACGGCACGGCGCGGCGCCAGCTGGCCTCGGTGCTGGTGGCGGCGGGTGAGGGACGCCGGGCGCTGGAGCAGTACCGCTGGCTCTACCACCACGAGCAAGCGGGCGAGGAGGTCATCGGCGGGCTGGAGCAACTGGCCGCCGAGCGCGATATGGCGGCTGCCGGCGCCGAGCGCCTGATCGGGGCGATCTACCGCCGGGCCGGTCAACTGGCCAGTTCGGCGGCGCATTACCAGACGGCGCTGGAGCTGCAACTGCGCGCGAAGGAGCGGTCGTAATGGAGGCGCAACTGCTGGAGCTGCTCGATTATCAGCCGGTGCTGGCGGCGCTCGCCAGCACGCGCGACGGGCTGCTGGTGGCCAGCGTGGGGCTGGCCCACGAAGACGCCGAGGCCGTGGCGGCGGCCGGCTCGGCGGTCGCGGCGGGTGACGCCGACCCCGTCATGACGATCGCGCTCAAGGGTGGCGATCTCTACGTCGCGCTGGGGCAGGAGCTGATGCTGCTGGCGCTGGCGGAGACGGACACGGTGGGCGAGGGGCTGGCCGGCGTGATGCTTGAAAAAGTCGGTATCCTTGATAGCCTGCTGGCGGGCGAGGGGTAGCCCGGCAACGCGTCGATTCCGCGAGACGTCGTGCGACCGCCGGCCACTGGGCCGGCGGTCGTTTGTTTGTTGACACTGACAGGGAGGGCCTGTGGCGGGCGAGCGCACGCTGATCATCGTCAAGCCGGATGCGGTCCAGCGCGGTCTGATCGGGGAGGTCTTGCAGCGGCTGGAGCGGCGCGGCTTGAAGTTCGTGGGGCTAAAGCTGATGCTGATCCCGCGCGAGCTGGCCGAGCGGCACTACGGGGAGCACAAGGAGAAGCCGTTCTACCCGGGGCTGGTGGGGTTCATCACCTCGGGGCCGGTCGTCGCCGGCGTGATCGAGGGACCGGACGCCATCGCGGTGACGCGCGCCACCGCCGGCGGAACCGATCCGGCCAAGGCCACTAACCCCGCCACGGCCACTCCCGGTTCGATCCGCGCCGACTTCGGGCTGACCATCGGCCAGAACATTATCCACGCCTCGGACAGCGCAACGTCGGCGGCGCGCGAGATCGCCCTCTTCTTCAATCAGGATGAGCTGCTCGACTACCAGCGCGCCATCGACGCCTGGATCGTCGAGTCCTGAGGCGACGGCGTTTCACGTGGAACGCCGTTTTCCCTGTAGGGGCAGACCCCCGTGTCTGCCCTGTCGCACTTGCTCCTTTGTACGGGGATCGTAGGCGAGCGTCGGCGTCTTCGGTGAACGCGCGTTCCACGGCAGCGAGGGCAGACACGGGGTCTGCCCCTACAGCGGACGATACGTTCGGCGCCCGCCCCTAGCTATCCGTCACCCGAATGATCAGCGGCTGGGTGTTCCAGTGCGACAGCAGCTCGGCCAGCAGGTTGCGCAACTGGTTGTCGCTCAGGGCGCTGCTGACCGGGCGCACACCGTCGAAGGGGAGACTGCTGAACTTCTCCTTTTGCGCGCTGGAGCGAACGTCACCGCGCCAGCCGACGATGCTGAGCTGCGCGATCACGCGCTCGCCGTCGGTCATGAAGTAGAGGCCATACTGCGGATCGAGCATCAGTCCGAAGTAGCCCGCCGCCAGGTTGTCCAGCACCACCGGGTAGCCGGGGTCGCTGCGCGTGGCGTACTCGCGCGCGATCGTCCGCAGCATCGGCAGCATGCGCTCGCGTAGCGCCCGCAGCTCGGCCACGACACCCGACCCGGCCCCCGCATCGACACTCACCCTGTGCGCTCCTTTCCCTTCTCCACCTGCTTCTTGGTCGGCAGGCCGAAGAGGCGGAACCCGAATCCCACCGCCGGCCCGATCATCAACGCCATCAGAATCGTGCCCACGCCGAAGTCGCCGCCCAGGAGGATACCGGCCACGACCGCGCCCGACTCCATCAGCCAGCGGTTCAGCCCCACCGGCCAGCCCGTCAGCCGCGTCACCGCCAGCATGAAGCTGTCGCGCGGCCCGGCGCCGAAGCCGGCCTTGATGTAGAGCCCGGTGGCCAAGCCGAGCACGGCCACCGTCGCCAGCATCATCGCCAGCCGCGCCGGATAGGAGCCGGCCTGCGGGATCCAGCCGTGCTGCAGCTCCAGATCGAGGAACCAGCCGACCAGCACCATGTTGAGCACCGTGCCGAGGCCCGGGCGCACCCCGACGAACCAGCCGATCGCGATCATCACCAGCCCGGTGATCTGCGACGCCTGCCCAATCGTCAGCACGCTGTGGCGCGCGATGCCGTCGCTGAAGACGGTCCAGGAGTTGGCGCCGAGGTTGCACTGGAGACCGAGCGTCAGCCCGGTGGCGAAGATGAAGAGGCCGGCGATCAGCATGGCGAAGCGCCACGCTCCGGTCCACCATTGCGCCCCGCTCCAGTGGGGCATGTCCCGCAGCCGCAATGTGCTGCTCTGATTCAAATCGTCCTCACGTCTCACCGGCCGTTGCCGCGCCGCGGCGCTGCCCGGCGCGTCCGCACCACGATCACGCACGAATTGAACCGAAGGGGGAGCGCGCCCGCTAGCCCAGCCGCCGTTTCGGCAACGACAGCCCGCTCTGGATGGTGCGCTCGCTGGGCGCCCGCACCAGATAGTGGAGCGTGATCGCGCCGAGCGTGATCTGGTCGCCGTCGCGCAGGATGGCCGAGCGGACCGGGTTGCCGTTGATGCGGGTGCCGTTGCGGCTCTCGCGGTCGACTAACTCGTGCCGGCCGTCGGGGCGCAGGCTGACTTCGGCGTGATAGGCGGAGACGGTCGGGTGGTCGATGATGATGTCGTTGTTGGGGTAGCGCCCGATGCGCACGCGCTCCTCGGTCAGCGGCACGGCGCGGCCCTGCACCATCAGCCGCGGCACCGGCTCCTCGTGCTCACCGCCGAAGTCGAGGTGTGCCAGTCGGTCCCAGAAAGCGGCCAGGCGGTCGGTCAGGTCGGGCGCGCGCTGGGCGATGGGCAGCGCCAGCACCCAGAAGATGGCCGCGCCCGAGACCGCGCTAAGGGCATCCTCTCCGCCGAGCCGCGCCTGCTGGTAGATCCAGTAGAGCTCGGCGACCCAGACGATGAAGCTCACCACGATCAGAATGTGGAGCAGCGTCAGCATGGCCCCGTCCTCCCTCTCCGCTCTGGTGATGCGAGTATACGGCAGTTTGGCACGACTCGCGCGGAACGTCGACAATGAGGACACGCGGGTCGCGTGGACGGGAGGATCGCTGATGGACGACCTGGAGCAAGTCGAGATCCTGGCGGAGGTGCTGCGGGAGCGCCTCCCCTCGGTGACGCACATCATCGACGAGTGGAGCGTGGCCGGCTCGGACGCGGTCAGCTACGCCCAGATCAAGGATCTGATCTGGCAGATCGCCGCGCCGCTGGGGCTGGCGATGCTCGGCTACAGCGCCGCCGAGCGCGCGCGGCAGGACGAGCCGGGCAACCTGGAGGTCAGCGAAGCGCAAGCCCTCTTCGCCCGCGCCGGCGAAGATTGTGGCGGCGTGCTGGGGCTCTTTCTGGGCGCGGCCTCCCGCGTGCGCGGCTAGTCCTCGCGCTCGTCGCAGCCGATGAGCGTGCTCAGGCTGGAGATGACGCCGTCATCCTCGGCGTGGGTCAGCTCCAGGCGGTGCAAGGCGTGCGCGAACTCGGCCGCGACCTGCGGCCCGCGCTGGTCGTAGGGCCGCCGCTCGGCGTTCTGCCAGGCGTCGGCCAGGCTGACCAGCAGCGTGCGCGCCTGGCCCGGCGACAGCTCGTTGACGATCATGCCCAGCGCGGCGCGCGTCGCGTCGTCGGCCTTGGGATGGCGGCCGAAGAGGACGGTCAGGCCGAAGATCGCCGGCACGCCCAGCTCGGCCGGCACCCGCCCGGTCAAGAGGCGCAGCAGGTCGCGCTGGGTCGACTGTACGATGTCCCAGAAGAGGGGCGAGAAGCGCAGGAAGCCGCGCCGGTAGTCTTCCAGGCTGGACGGACCGGGGAAGCGCTCGGCCCAGGCGCGCTCGCGCACCTCCCGCACGTCGGCGGTCGTCGGAGCGGCCCCGTTCAGTCGCCGCTGATCCCGTCCAAAAATCGGCACGATCCTCCCCCTCAGATCGTCTCCGCCACGGCCAGCCCCGGCCGGCGCAGCGCCCGCTCGACCATCAGGATACCCGCCAGGAGCGGCGCGGCCAGCCCCAGCGCCAAAAGCAGCGGCGCGACCGGCGCCATATCGTACAGCCAGCCGGCCAGGAAGGGCGCCGAGGAATAGCCCAGCCCGGCGCTCAGCTCCCCCAGGGCGAAGGTGCGCGCGTGCAGGCGGCGCGGCGCGACCTCGCCGAGCGCGGCCGAGAAGAGCGACCAGGCGACCGAGAAGCCGCCGCGCAGCGCGTAGGCCAGCGCGAAGATCGCCAGATGGTTGCCGGCCGAGAGGAGCGCCAGCCCGAGCGCGACCGCCGCCGCGGAGAGGGCCACCGCCGCCAGCGGGCGCTGAAACGGCTTGAGCCGGCTGATCATGATGCCGAGGATGATGCTGCCGACCGCGGCGAAGGAGCCCAGCAGGCCGATGACGCCGGTATCGATGCCGTGGACATCCTGCAGGAAGTTGGGGATCAGGGTGACACCCAGCGACAGGATGAAGAGCGTGGCGAACTCCAGCGCCGCGATCAGGGCGATGGGGCGGATCGCCAGCACCTCACCGAAGGTGGCGGGCGGCCCCTCGTGCACCGGCACCGGCCGGTCGCTGATGGTGGCGAAGGCCAGCACCGCGCAGCCGGTGAGCGCCGCGGCGGCGGCAAACACCGAGCGCAGCCCGATCTGGTCGGCGATCAGGCCGCCGAGCGCCGGGGTCGCCAGCAGGGTGAGCGAGGGGCCGACGGTGTAGATCATGGTGAAGGCCCGGGTGCGCTCGCGGTCGCCCTGCGCGCTCTCGGCGATGGCACTGGAGATCGAGGGGAAGGCGACGTTCCCCAGGGTGAGGATCATCGCGGCCGGGATCAATTGCCACCAGTTCTGCGCCAGCGCCAGCAGGAACATGCCGATCACGCTGAGCGAGCGGCCGCCGACGATCAGACGCCGGGGCGCCACCCGGTCGGCGATCAGCCCGCTGGGCAGGAGCGCCATCAGCCGCGAGAGACCCATGGCGCCCATCACCAGCCCGATCTGGGGCGGGGTGGCGCCGAGCGCGGCGATGTAGAGCGGCCAGAGAGTCTGGTAGATGCCGAAGGCGCCCTCGTTGCAGGCCATCGCCACGAAGATGCGCTGGTTGTCTCGGCTGAGCCCCAGGCCCGGTCTGCGCGCCACGCTCTTCGTCCCCCAGACATCGCGTCCCTGACGGGGTACTAGTATATCGAGCGGTACGCTTCCGCGCCCTCAATCGTCGCCGCGCCAGCGCGCGTCTCGCGCCGGCGGATCCGGTGTATAACCCCCCTATGAACGAGGGAACTGAGCACACCCGCCGCCCAGGCGAGGCGGAAGCCAGAGTTGTCCTGGAACGCATCACCGGTCTCCCGGTTGTCTGGATCGCCCGCTTCCCCACCGGCCTGGCGCACTACGTCTACGACGCGTGCATCGAGGATGGGCGGCTGTACGTCGTGCGGCTGACGACGCCCGCGCAACGCAACGACTTCGCCGGGGCCGTCTACTGGCACAGCCGGCTGGCGCCGCGCGGCGTGCCGCTGCCGGCGCTGCTGCACGTCGATCTCGCGGGTGAATTGGCGGATTTCCCGGCGCTGGTGCTGGAGCGTCTGCCGGGGACCGACCTGGACGCCGTCTACCCGGCGCTGACCGAGCGCGAGCTACGGCGGTTGGCGGGCGAGATCGTCGCCATCCAGCGGCTCGCGGCGAGCCTGCCCCTCGGCCCCGGCTACGGCTTCGCCCGCTCCTACGCCGACCCCGCGCTCTACCCGACCTGGAGCGACCTGCTCGACGCGCGGCTGGCGCGCTCCCGCCGCTGGATCAGGGTGGCCGGTGTGGTGGACGAGGCGCTGATCGACCGACTCACGGTGGCGTTCGACGCCGGGCGACCCTACTTCGCGACCATCGAGCCGCGCTGCTTCCTCGACGACCTGACCACCAAGAACGTGATCGTCGATCGCGGCCGGCTCTGCGGCATCGTCGATGTCGATTGGGTGTGCTTTGGCGATCCGCTGCTGACGCCCGCGCTGACCCGCATGGCGCTCCTCTCGCGCGGCTACGACCCGAGCTATGTCGCGTACTGGCTCGAGTTGCTCGACCTCAGCCCGGCGCAGTCTGCCGCCATGACGCTCTACACCGCGCTCTTCGCGGCCACGTTCCTCGGTGAACTTGGGCAGGCGTTCAACCGCGCGCTGGCGCCCGAGGTCGATCAGGACCGGCTGCAACACCTGCTCGCGATCCTCGACGGCCTCCTATCCGAGGCCGAGCGCCAGCGCCCCAGTTTCACGTGAAACGGACGGCTCTAGCGGAAGAACTCGGACAGGTCGTTGGCGCCGCAGCTCAGGTTGAGGCAGCCGAGACCCCAGCTCTCTTCGACGGTGCGCAGCACCGAGTAGTGGTCGTGGCGCACATGGGATCGGTAGCCGGGCGGGGTACGCGGCGAGATGACGATCGTGGCCACTTTGCCCCCGTGGCCGGCCTTGGTGGTGCCCTCGTCCCAGGTGATCACGAGCAGGCTGTTCGACGAACGCCAGGTGGCGCTGTTGAGCAGATGGCTGGGGAGCCAGTCGTGCAGCCAGCTATCGCCGGTGGCCAGCGAGCAGTCGTGCATGTCGTGGCAGAGGTTGGGGACGATCAGCTCGAAGTCGGCCGCGGCGGGATCGAAGTGGCTGAAGTCGCTGATGTTGTCGCAGCGCGACGGGTCGTTGCTGATGTCGGTGAAGGAGATGGCCGGGTTGTGCTTGCGGGCGTAGGTGCCCGTCCCATCCTCGCCTCCCGTGGCGCTGTCGTCCTTGTAGCAGCCGAGCGGCACGTTCTCCTCGTAGACGCGCCAGCTGCGCCCGTGCGCTTCGAGTTGGTCGGCCAGATTGCTCCCGGGCAGGTCGTGATGGCCGTCGTCGCTGACCCCCTGGGTCGAGCCGGAGAAGAGCGCCAGGTAGTTCGGCTGCGAGGGGTGCGCCAGCGCGTAGTAGTTGAGCGCCAACCCATACTGACCGGCCAGGCTGTTGATGTAGGGCGCCTCGGCGCTGCCGATCACGTGTCCCTCTTCGTGGTTCTCGAAGACGAGCAGGTAGATGTGGTCGAAGGCCGGCATAGACGCTCCGGGCGTCGCGGTCAGCGTCGGGCTGTCCCCGCTGTCCGGGACACAGCCCGCCAGGAGCGCCGTCAGCAGCAGCAGCGCCAGCAGTCGGCGATAGGCGCGGTGAACCATGATATTCTGCCTCTCATGCACGGCCTGAGCGTGTCCTCTGCCCCTCGCCCGCGCGAAGCCGTCTCCGCATGCGTTCAGACCGGAGCGATGAGTCACACCTGTTCGGAGACAGGGGTAACACATTTCGGAGCAGGCTGCACGGTCGAGATCGCGGAGAGTTGAGCAGAGCGCTCCCCGGCGGGTGGGCGAGACGAGGGCACCCCCCTCGCCAAGCCGCCGCGCAGGGATCATAATCGCGGCGCACGGAAGGAGCACCGATGATCGACCTGAATAGCGACACCGCCTCACGCCCCACGGCCGAGATGCGCCAGTTCATGGCCGGGGCCCCGGTCGGCGACGAGCAGCTGGGCGAGGATCCCTCGGTCAACCAGTTACAAGACATGGTGGCCGAGCTGTTGGGCAAAGAAGCCGCCCTCTTTCTCCCCAGCGGCACCATGTGCAACGCCATCGGCATCAAGGTCCATACCCAGCCCGGCGACCGCATCATCCTCGAGCGCTACGCCCACCCCTTCACCTCGGAGGGCGCCGGCCCGGCCCTGATGTCCGGCGTCATGACCGCCACCGTCGAAGGCCAGCGCGGCGTCTTCCAGCCGGAGCAGGTGGCCGAACTCGCCACCCCCGCCAACAACCACGTGCCGCCGACCACCCTCGTCTGCCTGGAGAACACCCACAACCGCGGCGGCGGCAAGGTCTGGCCGCTGGAGACCCTCAACGCCGTGGCCCAGACGGCGCATGGGCTCGGTCTCAAGACTCACCTCGACGGCGCCCGCTTGCTCAACGCGGTGGTCGCCTCGGGTATCCCGGCGGCCACCTGGGGTGAAAACATGGACACGGTCTGGATCGACCTTTCGAAAGGCTTGGGTGCGCCGGTGGGGGGCGTGCTGGCCGGTGACGCCGAGACGATGCGGCGGGCGCGGCGTTACAAGCACATGTTCGGGGGCGCGATGCGCCAGGCGGGGATCATCGCGGCGGCGGGGATCTACGCGCTGGAGCACAACGTCGAACGGCTGGCCGAGGACCACGCCAACGCGCGGCGGCTGGCCGAGGGGTTGGCGGAGATCCCAGGCATCCAGGTCGACCCCGACGCGGTCGAGACCAACATCGTCTTCTTCGACGTGCGCGAGACCGGCATGACCGCCGAGGAGATCGCCGCCGGGCTGCGCGAGCGCGGCGTGCGCATCAACGGCAGCAACTACCGCTTCCGCGCGGTGACACACCTCGACATCAGCCGCGCCGACATCGACCGCACCGTCGA
The DNA here is from genome assembly GCA_035693105.1 of Thermomicrobiaceae bacterium. Classification (GTDB taxonomy): domain Bacteria; phylum Chloroflexota; class Chloroflexia; order Thermomicrobiales; family Thermomicrobiaceae; genus DASSHC01. The sequence goes on from DASSHC010000436.1 coordinate 18,471, forward strand.
GGCGATGACCGAGGTGGTGATGGCCAGGCGCTAAGAGGCGCTAGGGCTCGTCGTCCTGCAGCAGGCGCACCACCGCGGCGGCCGGCTCGCCGCCCGCCTGGGCGTGGGCCAGCAGCGGGATGCCGTGCGGGCCGCTGGCCCGGCGCAGCTCCGGGAAGGCGCGCAGCATGGCGCGCACGATCTCGACCTCGCCGAGCATGGCGGCGGCGAAGAGGTCGAGCCGCGCGCCGTGCGCCAGCAGTTCTTCGGCAATGTCGCGCCGCCCCATGTGCGCCGCCGCGCCCAGCGCCGTCTCCCAGTCGCCGCCGCCCCAGTCCCAGGCGGCGTTGACCAGCCCCGGGTGCGCCTGCAATAGCTCGCGCACCCGCTCCAGGTTGCCGTGCGCGTTTCCGACGAACTCCTGCACCACCTCGGCCACGATCGCCGCTGGCTGCTCCATCGCTCCTCCTTGACGCAACCCGACAATGACTTCTCTAAGACGCGCGATGTGGCCGCTGGTTGTCAGGGCGTCTCGCCGCCCTCGGGACCGTAGAAGAGCACCCAGGTGGCGAAGTCGTCGCTGAAGTCCTCGAAGCGGTGGACGACGCCGGCCGGGACGAAGATCACGTCGCCGGGGCCGAAGGGATGGCGCTCCTCGCCGTTGAGAACGGTGCCCTGCCCGCTAATAACCACGTAGACCTCGTCGCGCGTGTGCGGCTTTTGCCGGTCCGCGCCGCGCGGCGCGTAGTACTCGACCTCCAGGCTGCCGTGCCGCAGCACCGGCGCCGCCAGATTGCCCGCTGGGATTGGCAGACCGGCCGCCTGTGCGACCGTCACGTGCCGGTTCGTCGCGCCTGGATCCCGCTCGTCATTCACCCCGTGCGCTCCTCGCTCTCGGCCCTGGCCGGCCGCCGACTGTCGCGCCATTGTAACGGCGCCGCGCCGCGCGTGACGCGCCAGGCATGGCGAACGGGCTAGGCTCCAGAGTGCCGGGTTCCGTCCGGCACAGGCCCTGCGAAGGCGACCGTCTGCCTCGCGGCCAACGCGACGAGAAGATCGGTAAGAAAGAGAGATTACGCCATGGCCATTTCGAAACCCGCACCCTCGGCACGCGGCCGCCCGGCGCGGCCGGCGCGAGCGCGCACCGAGCGGCCGCACCACGGGTCGCGCTTCGCGCTGCCCACCTGGCTCTCGGTGCCGCTGGTGGCGGTGGCGGCGACCGCCGCCGCCTTCGGCGTCTTCGACCCCTCCATCTTCCGCGATCCGGCGATGACGGCCGGCAACGCGCGCGGCACGGAGCTGGTGATCCTGGTGCTGGCGCTGCCCGTGCTCATCGGCTCGATCATCCTGACCTGGCGCGGCTCACTGCGGGCGCGGCTGGTCTGGCTCGGCGCGCTGGGCTACATCTTCTACAACGCGTTCGTGTTCGCCTTCGCGGTGCGCTTCAACGAGCTCTTCCTGCTCTACGTGGCGACGCTCTCGCTGGCGTTCTGGTCGCTGCTGACACTGGTGCGCCGGCTCGATCCGGAGCTGTTCCGCGCCCACGCCGCGCCCGGACTGCCGGTGCGCTTCATCGCCGGCTTCCTGGTCGCCATGACCGCCCTCTTCTTCGCTACCTGGATGCGCGACATCGTGCCGGCCCTGATCGACAACACCGCACCGGCTGGGCTGGCGGGGACAGGAATGCTGACCAACCCCTTCCACGTGATGGACCTGAGCGTGATGTTCCCGCTGCAATTGCTGGCCGCCGCCTGGATCTGGCGCCGCCGGGCCTGGGGCTATCTCCTCGCCGGCGCGCTGCTGGTGATGCTGACGTTCGAGTCGGTCAGCGTGGCGACCGATCAGGTCTTCGGCCACCTCGCCGACCCGGCGCAGTCGCTGGCGGCCGTGCCCATGTTCGCGGTGCTGACGCTGGTGGCGCTGGTCCCGACCGTGATCATGCTGCGGGGCATCCGCGCCAAGGCCACTGCGTGAGGATGATGCATACGACGACGGGAGGAACACGATGACGACGAACAGCGACAATATCCGCGTCCTGATCGCGGTGGCCAGCAAGCACGGCGCCACACGCGGCATCGCGGACGCCATCGCCGCCGAACTGCGGCGACGCGGGCTCGACGCCGAGGTGCGCGAGGCTGCCGAGGTGCGGGATATCGGGGGCTACGACGCGGTCATCCTCGGCAGCGCGGTCTACATGGGCAAGTGGCTGCCGGCGGCGCGCGAGCTGGCCGCCAGCCAGCGGGAGGCGCTGGCCCAGCTTCCGGTCTGGCTCTTCAGCAGCGGCCCGCTGGGCCACGAGAACCCGCAGCCGCAGGGCGAGCCGGCGCAGCTCGGTCGGCTGCTCGCGGAGACGAACGCCCGCGGCCACCGCATCTTCGCCGGCGAACTGGACAAGCGCGAGCTGGGCGCCGGCGAGCGGCTGCTGGCCCGCGCGGTCAAAGCGCCCGAGGGCGACTTCCGCGACTGGGACGCCATCCGCGCCTGGGCCGATGAGATCGCCGCCGCGCTCGCGCCGGCCCGCCGCTAGCCTGCATCACCAGTCGCCGCCTCGCACGGCGCGTTGCTGTAGCCGGAGCGGAAGGAGTTGGTGGTCTCGGCGGCCTGGTCGTAGGTGTGGCGCAGCACGCAGCCGGTGTCGTTGCCGAGCAGGTGGATCGAGATCGAGGGCACGGCCGAGCTCGTGGTGACGCGGTGGATGTCGTTGTCCGGCGGCAGGATGGCGTAGAAGTCGCCGGGGCCGACGCGCCGCTCCTCCAGCAGCTCGATCTTCGCCTCGCCGGCGTCGGGGTCGCCGGCCATCAGCGCGTACATCTCCTCTTGCTGCTCGCCGCGGTAGAGGCCGATCAGCCCCCAGGCCAGGTGGTCGTGGACCGGGGTCATGGCGCCGGACGGCACGACCAGCGAGAAGATGGTGAAGACCGGGCTCTCCGAGCGGTAGAGGAGGTACTGACCGATGCCGCCACCCATGCCGCTCGTCTCGTCCGGCTGGGCGTACTCCGCCGGCAGCCACTGCTGATCGGCCAGCAGCCGGGCGAAGGGGGGCTGCAGGCGCTCCACCAGCGGGCCGGGGCTGTCCGCCGCCGCGATGGCGGCGCGCACGTTACCCACGAATTCCCGCAGCGCGGGGCTGTCGATGAAATACTCCTCGCCGCTCTGGCCGGTCGCGCTCATCGTCGGGCTCCTCTCGCGTCGCCTGTCGTCTCGCCGGCAGCCTACGGCAGCGTCGGCTTATCGACAAGCGGGCACGCGTGCCGCCGTGGACGACGCGCGCGTCCTGCCGTAGAGTGAGCGCGACAGACGGATCGAGCAAGTCCAAGCGGAGGGATTGCCGGCATGACGACGACCAAGACCTGGAACAAAGCGGACCTCGTGCAGAAGGACAAGGCGTACCTGCTGCATCCGGTCACCAATCTGCACCAGATCAAGGAGTACGGCCCGCTGATCATCACCCACGGCGACGGCGTCTACATCTGGGACGTCGACGGCAAGCGCTACATCGACGCCTTCGCCGGGCTCTGGAACGTCAACATCGGCCACGGCAACCAGGAGCTGGGCGCGGCCATGAAGGAGCAGGCGGACGAGATCGCCTTCGTGCCCACCTTCTACGGCCTGGCCGCCCCGCCGACGATCGAGCTGGCTGCCAAGCTGGCCGAGATGTTCCCGGATCCCATCAACCACTTCAACTTCACCTCGGGCGGCGCCGAGTCGAACGAGTCGGCCATCAAGTTCGCGCGCTACTACTGGTACCTCAAGGGGAAGCAGAGCAAGGTCAAGATTCTCTCGCGCATGATGGGCTACCACGGCATCGCCATGGGCGCGCTCTCGGCCACCGGCATCCCGGCCTACTGGACCGGCTTCGGCCCGCGGCCGGAGGGCTTCCTGCACCTGACCGCCCCCTACCACTACCGCAACGGTGAGGGGCTGAGCGAGGATCAGTTCGTCGACAAGCTGGTCGAGGAGCTGGAGCAGACGATCCAGCGCGAGGGCGCCGACACCATCGCGGCGCTGATCGGCGAGCCGGTGCAGGGCGCCGGCGGCGTGGTCGTGCCGCCGGACAAGTACTGGCCGCGCATGGCCGAGGTGCTGCGCAAGCACAACATCCTGCTCATCTTCGACGAGGTCATCACCGGCTTCGGGCGCACCGGCACCATGTTCGGCATGCAGCAGTACGGCGTCACGCCCGACCTCGTGGCCTTCGCCAAGGGGATCACCTCGGGCTACGTGCCGCTGGGCGGCGTCGGCGTCACCGATGAGGTCTTCGATGTTATGTCCGAGCCGGATCAGCTCCTCTACCACGGCTTTACCTACTCGGGCCACCCGGTCTGCTGCGCGGTGGCGCTGAAGAACATCGCGATCATCGAGAACCAGCACCTGGCCGACAACGCGCGCGAGGTCGGCGGCTACATGCTCGAGCAGCTCAAGAAGCTGCTCGACCGGCCGTATGTCGGCAACGTGCGCGGCAAGGGACTGATGATGCTGGTCGAGGTGGTCAAGGACAAGCAGACCAAGGAGAAGTTCGGGGCCGAGCTGGGCGGCAAGCTGCAGGCGGCCACCCGCAAGCACGGCATCATCGTGCGTGCCAGCAGCGAGGTGATTGCCATGTCGCCGCCGCTGATCATCACCAAGAGCCAGGCCGACGAGGTCGTCCAGGCGCTCGGCGCCGCGCTGCAGGAGGTCCTCGGCTAGGACGCCTCACGCCGGACGTAGCTTCACGGGGCGGCTACTCTGGCCGCCCCGCTTTCTCGTGCCTACATGAGGGCGAGTTCTCCCTCAACTTGTGGGGCACAGCTGGGTGTGGCCCTGCGCCCGGTTCCTGCCATATGCTCCACTGATCCACGAGGAGGCAGAACCGGTCGCTGTCCCCAAGTCCTCACGGACGAACGCGGATGATCGTCTTCCCCTTGATCCGCTCGGTCGGATTCAAGGCGGCAACGGCGGCGTCGAGGGTCGCGACGTTGCCGATGTTCGTCCGCACTCGTCCGTCCCGCACTCGCTGAACGATCTCATCCAGTTGGGCGCGATCGGCCACGACAACGAAATCGACCGCCAGGCCATCCGCCGGCCGCGCTTCGGGCGGCCCGACGACGGACACCAGCGTTCCTCCGGCTCGAATCAGGCCTGCCGACCGCTTCCCGATGTCGCCACCGATCACGTCGAACACCAGATCGACTCCGCCGACGTCTTCCAGCGCGTCGATCTCAAGGTCGACGAACTCCATCGCGCCGAAGTCGAGTGCCGTTTGCCGGTCGGCAGTGCGTCCGGTGCCGATGACGTAGGCGCCGAACTCACGT
>DASSHC010000437.1:0-5714 GCA_035693105.1 Thermomicrobiaceae bacterium
GGTCGGCGTGCCGCGCAGGGTGAGGAGGAGTATGGCGGCCACGCGCGCCTGCTCCGGCCCGACGCGGCTGGCGATGCGGTGGCGATCGTGGTTGCCGAGCACCCAGTTGGGCCAGGCGCCCTCCGGCAGGAGTCCCTCGTAAGTGTCGACCAGCGCGGCGATATCGGCTGCCCGCCAGGGGGTCAGGATCAGGTGGAAGTTGGCCGGCAGGTGGACGCCGCTGCCGTGCTCGCCGTAGTAGGCGACCAGCCGCTCCAGGGGCAGGTAGAGCTCGCCGATCATCAGCCGGTTGGGATAGGCGTCTATGACCGCCCGCAGCTCGCGAATGATCTCGTGAACCTCGGGCCGGTCGGCCGAATAGACTGGCAAGAGCGCGGCGTATGGCCCCTGGTCGGGCGTATGGGCCGGATTCGGCGGGTTGTCGCGGAGATCGGCGTCCTTGATGACCTGACGCAGGGCGTCGACGCGGAAGCCGTCGACACCCCGGTCGAGCCAGAAGCGCAGCACGTCGAGCATCGCCCGGCGCACCTCCGGGTTGCGCCAGTTGAGATCGGGCTGCTCCCGCAAGTAGGCGTGGTAATAGTATTGCCCCGTCGGCTCGTCCCACTCCCAGGCGCTGCCGCCGAAGTTGCTCACCCAGTTGTTGGGTGGGCCGCCGTCGGGAGCCGGATCGCGCCAGATGTACCAGTCGCGCCTGGGATTGTGGCGCGCGGCGCGCGACTCCAGAAACCAGGGGTGCTGCTCCGAGGTGTGATTCGGCACGTAGTCGAGGATGACCTTCAGCCCGCGCTCGTGCGCGGCCGCGACCAGGCGGTCGAAGTCGGCCAGGGTGCCGAACATCGGGTGGATCGCCCGGTAACCGCTGACGTCGTAGCCGAAGTCGGCCATCGGCGAGGTGAAGATGGGCGAGAGCCAGATGGCATCGACGCCGAGCCACTGGAGGTAGTCGAGGCGCGCGGTAATGCCCGGCAGATCGCCGATGCCGTCGCCGTTGCTGTCCTGCAACGAGCGCGGATAGATGTGGTAGATGATCCCGCGCTGCCACCACGCGAACCCAGCGAACCCGGCCACGGTGCTGCGCCCCTCTCCAGGGAACCGAATTCGTCCTGGAGAGAATCATAGCCCGGATTGCGCGGGCGACGCCGAAGGAGACCCGGCGCTCACTTCAGGACGTGCAGCACGCCGTAGAGGACCAGCCAGAGGCCGTTCTGCACGAAGCGGTGGACGGCTTCGCGGGCGAAGGTACTGCTGCCCGAGCGCATGCCGGAGCGCTTCAGCAGGTCGCCGACCGCCGCGCCGAGCGGCCCCGTGCGCACCACGAAAGGGTCGCGCCGCTGCAAGAGGAGGAGCGCCCCAGCGACGGCCGCGCCGCCCAGCAGGAGGAGCGCGGTGATGTTGCGCAGCCAGACCTGCCGCGAGCGAGCCCAGCTCCGGTCGGCCCGCTCGCCGGTTGGAGCGCGGTCAGGGTGGGCGGGATTGTCCAGGAAGTTGAGGTCGATCGTCGAGGCTACCGCCGAGAAGCCCCAGTTGGCCGAGACGATGTCGCTGAGCTGGCTCATTCCCGGCTTGCCCTCCAGCGAGATGATGCCCCCCGAGAGGATGATCTGGGGGATCAAGAGGAGGGGCAGGAGCGTCATCGCCTTGTCCGAGGCGGTGACCGCGGTGGAGATCAACAGCGAGACCGTCATGGCGGCGATGCCGGTCAGGAGCACGTCGAGGTAGAGCTCCAGCACCGGCGGCAGCCCGGCGGCCGAGGCTGTCGGCCCGTGCTGGCGCATGGCGGCCAGCGCGAGGAGCACCAGCGCCTGCGCCGCGGTCAGCACCGAGAGCACGGCGACCTTCGAGGCGATGTAGGCCGAGATCGACAGGCCCACCGCGCGCTCGCGGCGGTAGATCGGCAGCTCCTTGACCACCTCGCGGATCGCGTTGGCCGCGCCCATGAAGGTGATCGCCAGCACGATCATCAGCGCCACGGTGATCGACTGCTGGTGGTCGGCCGCCGGCGAGGGGTCGAAGGAGTGCGGCGGCGCGATCAGGAAGATCAACAGTCCGAGGAGCGGCGCCTGGAGCAGCAGCGTCAGCAGGTTGCGCCGGTCGCTGGCGGTGACCACCACGTAGCGCTGGGTGAGCGTCTTGAACTGGTGCCACCAGCTCTGGCGCGGCGGCGGCGGCAGGGTCAGCGAGGCGTCGCGCTCGGAGGCGACGAGGTCGTGCCCGAGGAGCGGCTGGCGCACGTAGGCATCGTAGAGGGGATGCTGGCGGAAGCGCCCCTTCCAGTCGCTGTCGCGCTCGCGGTCGAGCCGGGCGAAGATGTCGGCGTAGTCCTGCTCGCCGAAGTACGCCAGCGCCTCTTTCGGCGGGCCGAAGTAGGCCACCTTGCCGCCGGGCGCCAGGAAGAGGACGCGGTCGCAGAGATCGAGACTCTGCACGCTGTGGGTCACCACCACCACGGTGCGCCCGCCGTCGGCCAGTTCCCGCAGCAGCGTCATGATCTGCTTCTCGTAGCCGGGGTCGAGACCCGAGGTTGGCTCGTCCAGGAACAGGAGCGAGGGCTTGGTCAGCAGCTCCAGCGCGATGCTGGCGCGCTTGCGCTGGCCGCCGGAGAGCCGGCTGATCGGCAGGTCGGCCCGCTGCGCCAGACCCAGCTCGCCCATCACCTCCTCGACGCGCCGGTCGCGGTCGGCCTCGGCCGTGTCGGTGGGGAAGCGCAGCGCGGCGGCGAACTGCAACGCCCGCCGCACGGTGAGTTGCGGGTGGAGCACGTCGTCCTGCGGCACGTAGCCGATGCGCTGGCGCAGGTCGTCGTAGTTGTCGTAGAGGTCGCGGTCGTTGTAGAGCACGCGGCCGTCGTCGGCCGGACGGAAGCCGGTCAGCGCGTTGAGCAGGGTCGACTTGCCGGCGCCGCTGGGGCCAACCACGGCCAGAAAGCCGCAGCGCTCCAGCGAGAACGAGACATCGTCCAGCAGCACACCGCCGGAATCGGTGCGCACGGTCAGGTCGAGCGCCTCGAAGGTGATCTCGCCGGTGTCGATGTACTCCTCCAGCGCGCCCCCGGCGAGCCGAAAGAGGTAGTGGCCGATGGTGATGAAGTCGGACTCGCCGATCGGCGCGCGGCTGATGCGCTTGCCATTGACGTAGGTGCCGTTGGCGCTGTCGAGATCGACCAGGACGGACTGGCCGCCCTCGCGGTGCAACTCGGCGTGGTAGCGGGAGACGAGAAGGTCGTTGATCACCACGTCGTTCTCCGGCGCGCGGCCGATGCGCGACATGGTCACGCTGGGGCGGTAGACGAAGCTTGCCGCACCGAAGGCCTGGATGGGGTGGTCGTCGTCGAGCTTCGGCTTGGGTCTGGTGCCGGCGCCGGCCAACAGCTCGACCGGTTGGCGCGGCTGCGTCTCGCCGCCGCCCTCCGGCTCGAGATGGACCACGATCCCGCCATCCTCGTCGCCCAGCCGCAGGTCGAGCGGGCCGGCGACACGCACCTCCCGCACCGGCTTACCGTCCTGGTAGGTGCCGTTGCTGCTGCCGACATCGCGGTAGACCCAGCCCTGGGCGTCGGCGCGCACCTCGGCGTGCCGGCGCGAGACGAGCGCGTCGGAGAGCGGCACGGCGGCGTCCGCCTGCCGGCCGATGGTGACGGTCTGCGAGTCGTCGAAGGCGTACTCCCGCTCGCCGACACGAATGCGAAGCTTCGCCATGTCAACCTCAACCACGTGCAACGATCGAGCAACGATCTGGGGCATTGATGATAACGACATCCTACAACACGCGGGCTACGCTTGCTATACTGTGCATACAACTGCGTTTTGTCTTGGGTCGGGCTAGCCGGTGGGGGTCCATCGGCTCGGGGGACCGTGTGGTCGTGTGCTCGTGATTGGGTGGCGACGCGGTGACAGCCGAACCGAAGATCAGGAATTATCAGGTCAAGCGGCGGTTAGGCAGCGGAACCTACGCCAGCGTCTGGCTGGCCTTCGACCCCGGTCTAGAGCGCGATGTCGCGGTCAAGATCCTGGCGGATAACTGGGCTCAGGACGACGACATCCGGCGCCGCTTCGAATCCGAGGCCAAGATCCTCTGGAAGCTCAAAGAGCCGCACATCGTCGAGGTCTACGGCGTCGGCACCCTGGACGACGGCCGCCCCTACTTCGAGATGGAGTACGCCGACGCCGGTACGCTGCAGGACCGCATCCGCGCACGCCGCGACAAGCAGGAGTTCTACCCGGTCGATGAGGCGGTGCGGCTGAGCCGGGAGATCGCGCAGGGCCTGGCGGTGGCGCACGACGCGGGCATCGTCCACCGGGATCTGAAGCCGAGCAACATCCTCTTCAAACACGCGCGCGTCGTCGGCAAGACGACCGAAGAGTCGCCGACCCGCCTGCTGTTGGCCGATTTCGGCATCGCGCGCCAACTGGAGCAGGCCAACAAGCTGACGATGGCGGCCGGAACGCCCTACTATATGGCGCCCGAGCAGGCCAATCCCACCCCCGGCCGCGGGCCGGACGAGCGCTGCGACATCTACGCCGCGGCCACCATCCTCTATGAGATGCTGGGCGGACGGGTGCCCTATCCGTTTGAGACGGCCAGCCAGATCGTGCGCGCCCAGGAGCAAGGCCAGCGCCCGAACATCAGCGATCTCAATCCCGCCGTGCCCCCCGCGCTGGCGCAGATCATCGACACCGGCCTCGAGCCGAACCCCGAGCACCGCTACCGCACGGCGCGCGAGTGGAAGGCCGCGCTCGACGAGTTCGCGGCCTCGCGGTCGACGGATGAGGGTGGCGACAAAACCATCGTCCCCTTGAAGAAGGAACGGCTCGGCGGTGGCGGCAACGGTGGCAACGGCGGTGGCGGCGGCAACAGCAGTGGTATTGGGGGCGGCAGTGGCGGCGGCAGCGACAACGGCGGGAAGCACCGGCAGCCGGTCGCGCTGAACCGCACCCAGCAGTACGCCATCGGCGGGGTGCTCGTCGTGCTGGTGGTCCTGGGGATCTACAAGCTGACCGCCGGATCCAACGGCCCCGGCACGCCGACCCCGACGCAGCCGGTCGCCGTCACGACACCCAGCCCGACGCCGAACCAGCAGGCGGTGATCGCCACGCCGGCGCCGACGGCCGCGCCGACCCCGACTCCGCTGCCGCCGACACCGACACCGGCGCCCCCAACGCCAACGCCCGTGCCGCCCACACCAACCCCGGCGCCGCCCACGCCCACACCCGCGCCCGCGCCGGAACCGACCGCGACTCCGGCCGCCATCCAGCGTCTGGAGAGCCACTTCGCTTATATCCAGGCCAAGAACTGCACCGTGCAGCCGAACGATCCCGGCACCGACGCCGTCATCAAGTGCACCGCGTCGCAAGGGACGGTCTACTTCATCGAGTACACCTCGCTGCAGTCACTGCAGCAGCTGTATCAGTACATCACCGACAGCTACCGCACCAGCGAACAGGGCTGGCACTATGGCAGTGATGAGAACGCGCCGACCGAAGGGGAGATGCTGCAGTTTATCGATGAGGACGGCGACGCGCGGCTCTTCTGGACGCTCGACCAGCCGCTGATGTCGGGTGAGGCGATCGGCAACGGTTCCGATCAGAACGCGGTCTACGACTGGTGGACCAACGTCATCAGCCTGCGCCCCTCGCCGCCGTCGTGAAGGACACCGACCCCGCCGGGTGAGATCGCCCGCGCGGGCGATCTCACCCGGCGGGGTCGGTGTCCTT
>DASSHC010000438.1:0-16597 GCA_035693105.1 Thermomicrobiaceae bacterium
ATCCTTGGGCTCCCCCACGCTCAAGCCGCCCACCGCGCAGCCGTCCACCGGCAGGCTGGCGATGTACGCCGCGCTCTCTCGGCGCCGCTCCTCCTCAAAGCCGCCCTGGGCGATGCCGAAGAGCAGCATCCCGCCGGCCGCCTCCTCACCCACCATAGCGAAGTGGTCCAGCGCGCGCCGTAGCCAGCGGTGCGTGCGGCGCATGGCTTCCGCCTGCACGGACGGGGACGAGTCCCAGCCGACCAGTTCATCCAACGGCATGATGATGTCCGAGCCAAACGCGAATTGCAGATCGATGGCTGACTCGGGCGTGAGCTGCTGCTTGCTCCCGTCGAGATGCGAGCGGAAGACCACGCCCTCCTCGCGCACCTCGCGCCGATGGGCCAGGCTGAAGATCTGGAAGCCGCCGGAGTCGGTCAGTATTGGGCCATCCCAGCGCATGAAGGCGTGCAAGCCGCCCGCATCGCGCAGGATCTCCGGGCCGGGCCGCAGCATGAGATGGTAGGTGTTGGCCAGGACAATCCGGGTGCCGGTGGCTGCCACCTCGTCGGGCGTGAGCGCCTTAACGCTCGCCTGAGTGCCGACCGGCATGAAGGTCGGCGTCGGCACGCTACCTCGGCGCGTGCGCAGGCACCCAAGCCGGGCGCCGCTGGCCGCGTCCTGCCGGATAAGCTCAAAGGTCTCGTGTTCGATGGCTCCGTTGACGCGCGCACCGTCCATGCCCATCATGCGGGGATGATACGGACAGGGATGCGCGAAAGTCAAAGCGCCCGCACAGGCCGGCGCCGCGTGCTGCAGACCGCCTTTCACCTGCTCTACCGCTTCGGCGGCCGTGGCTACGACCCGCTGGTGCGAGTGCTCTTCGGTTCCGCCTGGGACGAGTGGCGCACCGCGACCATCCCCTGGCTTGACCAGGATCCGGTGCTGGACCTCGGCTGCGGCACCGGTGTCCTGCTGGCGCAGTTGAGCCACCTTGGAATCCGCTCCCTTGGCATCGACGGCTCGCGGTCGATGCTGACCGCCGCGCACCAGCGCGGAGCACGCCCGCTCGTGCGAGCCGACGCGTACGCGCTGCCGCTGCGTGGCCGGTCCATCGGCGCTTGCGTCGCGACTTTTCCAGCACCCTACATTCTCGAACGCGCCGCGCTCGACGAGGTGGCGAGGGTGCTTCGGCCGGGTGGCCGCTTCGTCGTCCTGCTCGGCGGTGCCCCGTCGCGGCCGCCGGGTTCGCTGATCCGCTGGCTCTTGCGCCTGGCCTACGGCGACCAGCGCGAGATACCAGTGCCGAAGCCGTCGCTGCTGAGCCATGAATTACTGCCGGGCTCATGGCAGCTGCTCGAACTGCCCGCTGGACAAGCGGTCATCTGGCTGGCCCAGCGCCGCCCGGATGCCCACGGCGTGTCTCCCGAGAGCTCCGAGTAGAAAGCTTAAGAGAAACCGGTGCGCTGTGCCCCTGTGGGCGGCCCGAACCAGGTGGTAAGCGCGCCGGCAAGCCCCCGGTCCGTCGTGCCGTCTCCTACCCAGGCGACATGTCCGTCTGGCCGTATCAACACAGCCCTGGGAGCCGCGACCGAGCCGAGCGCCGGAAGCTCCCAGTCTCCATCGTAGCGCGCATCAATCGCCTTCACCTGGTCCGCCCACGCCGTAACGTCGAAGGCACCGGGCTCACCAAGGTTGATGAGCACCGGCTTGGCGTCGTGCAGCAGCGTGAAGAGCCGCAGCGAGCCGTCGTCGGTGACCAGGTCGAGATCGGGCATGCGGCGTCCGAGCAGCGCGTGTCCCTCGCCGAGGTCGTAACGAACGTCCAGACCAGACATCCTCGCGGCCAGTCGTTTGCGCGGCTCCTCCATGGCGAGGAGCTCGGACATGATGTCGCGCAAGGCATTGGTGCGGTCATCGGTGCGTAGCAGCGCGACCTGCGCCATCGTGTCGCGCAGCACTTGGGCCGCGACCGGGTGCCGCTCGGCATGATAGGTATCGAGGAGGCTTTCCGGCGCTGTCTGCTTGACGACCTGGGCCAGCTTCCAACCCAGGTTCACCGCATCCTGTAGCCCGATGTTGAGACCCTGTCCGCCCACCGGGTAATGCACGTGCGCCGCGTCGCCGGCCAGCAGCACCCGCCCCTGGCGATAGGAAGCCGCCTGCCGGGCCATGTCGGTGAATCTCGAAATCCAGGTGGGGCTGTGGATGCCGAAATCGGTCCCGTACACGGCGATGAGCGCCTCGCTGAGGTCGCGCAGGGTCGGCTCGCCGCTCTGGCCGAGGCGCTGTTCGGTCACGAGGACCCCCACCTGCGCCCCATCCTCCAACTTGCTCAAGCCATGGATACCGAGGGCATCGCGGCGTACGCCCCATTCCGGTTCCTGCGCCATCTGGACCTCGGCTATCAGGTTGCTCGTTGAGGGATCCCACCCGGGAAAATCGATGCCGGCGGCTTTGCGGATCAGGCTGCGTCCGCCGTCGCACCCGACGAGGTAGGCCGTTTGCAGCGACGAGCCGTCTGATAGCTTCACGTCAACCCCGGTGTCGTCCTGCGCGAAGCCGGTCACTGCACGTCCACGATAGATCGGCACCGCCAGCTCGTCCACCCAGCCAGCCAGGATGCGCTCAATGTGCTTCTGCCTCAGCGCGAGCCCGTAGGGGTGGCGAGTGGGAAAGTCGCTGATGTCCAAGCGAATCCAGGCGAACCCTGCGACCTGGGCCACCTGCCCCTGTGCGAGGAACCGATCGGCGATACCGCGCTGATCGAGAACCTCGATGGTGCGTGCGTGCAGGCCGCCCGCGCGCGAGCCGGCGAGGTCCTGGCCGAAGCGTCGCTCGACGATGGCCACGTCGACTCCCGCCAGTGCCAACTCGCCGGCCAGCATCAGCCCGCTTGGACCTCCTCCGGCGATCACCACCGCGTGCTCGGTCATCGCCGCACTCCAGTCAGCATGACGCCGGTCGTGACCTCAGCGCTGCCTCGCTTGGCCGCGCCATTCGGCGGCGCGTACATCCGCATCCCCGCGCCGGGTGTCCGCGGCTGCCACGCGATTCCCACCGCCGGCTCGACAATCCAGTTCGAACCATGTGTCGGCGGCAACACCCGCATTTCGTGACTCCCATTCCCGCTGTTCCGGCGCTCCGGCAGACGATTATGCGGCACGACCCGGGGCTTGCGGCAAGCTCCCAGGTGTGCGGTATACTGGATGTGGCAGGGAGCGATTCTCTTCTTGCCACCCCATTGCGGCAACGGAAAACGCCTCACATTCACCTGGCGCTGATTGCCTTCCCGGCCCGACCGCTCCCCCTGTTCGCGACATCAACGGCTCGATCTTGGCCCACACCGACTCGCCGAGCGCTGCTGATCGTGTCATGCTCCCCTGCCCACGCGATCGCCAGCGCCGTCGTGGGAAACACGCGCGAAGGAGGTCATCGTGGCCACGAAGATGCAGGAGCCGGGTGTGAGCAGGCATTTCTTCGTCGCGCTGCTCATCGTCACGCGCTGTACCTTGATCGTGAAAGGAGATGGCGATGGATTCTGCCGCGATGACCGGAGGCTCGTTCATCACCGTAGTTCTTCTGCTCTTCCTGGCCTTCTTTTTCCCCCCAGCGGTGGCCATGCTGCGCGGCTCGCTGCGCCAGGTCGCGCTGTCGTTGATCCTGACATTGCTCGGGTGGATTCCGGGCGTGGTCTACGCGCTGTGGATTCTGGCGCACCGCCCAGCGCTACGCTCGCCGGCCGGGCTGGAGGAATATCCGGTCTAACGTCGTTGGGCGGCCGCGCCGCGACTGGAGTACGATCTGCGGCTGGGAAGCTGGGAACGGGATCATTGGCGGAGGCGCGGCGTGCCGGACGCTGACAGGCCACGGGTGCTGATCGACGGGCGGCTGCTCGCGTACCGCCACGGCGGCATTCAGCGCTACGCCGCTGCCCTGGGGGAGTGGCTGCCGCGGGTCGCGCCGGAATTCGACTGCCGGCTGATTACCAACCGCCCGACCGAAGCCGGCTTGCCGCTCGCGCGGGTGCGTACGCCGCCGCACTTTCGCTTTGAGCGATGGACGCTCGGAGTCGAGCTGGCGGTTCGGCGGCCAGTGCTGGTCCACAGCACCGACTTCATCGCCCCGGTGCTTCCCGCGGCAGCGCGCGTGGTGACCGTGCACGACCTCGCCTTCCTGGAGCATCCCGAGATCCTCGACACGCCCAGCCGCCGCTACTACGGTCAGCTCGGTGCCTCGCTGCGCGCGGCCGATCGCGTGATCACGGTCTCGTCCTACACCGCCACACGGCTCGACCACTGGTTCGACCTGCCGCCGGCGCGCGTCGCCGTTATCCCTAACGGGATCGATCCCGAGCGCTTTACCCTGCTCGATCCGCCGCAGGCGGTCGTGCTGGATGAGTTAGGCGCTGATATCGCGGCCTTCATCGGCGCCGAGCGCCCATTGATCCTGGCCGTGGGCACGGTGGAGCCGCGCAAGGGATACGACCTCTTGCTTGATTCACTGGAGCAGTCAGTGTCTAGGGATATGTCGTGCGTCGTTGCCGGCCAGCCCGGTTGGCATGCGCGCGGGCTCGAGCACCGGCTGGCCGCGGCCGAGGCTACCGGGCGCGTGCGCTGGCTGCGCCAGGTCAGCGACCGCGCGCTCGCCGCGCTCTACGCTTCGGCCACGCTCCTGGCGCTCCCGTCGCTCGACGAGGGCTTCGGGCTCCCGGCGCTCGAAGCGATGGCGTGCGGGTTGCCGGTGGTCGCCGCGGCGGCCGGCGCGCTGCCCGAGCTGCTCGGCGGGGCCGGTGTGCTGGTCGAGGAGCGCTCACCCGCGGCCTGGGCCGAGGCGCTCGCCGGGCTCGCGCTGGACGCTCCGCGCCGCGCCGAATTGGCGCGGCTGGGCCGCGAGCGTGCGCGGCACCTCAACTGGCGTCGCACGGCGGAGCAGACCGCGGCGGTCTACCGCGAGGTGCTGGCGTGAGCGAGCGGCCGAGCTGGATGATCGTCGGTCTCGGCAACCCGGGGCGGCAGTACGCGCGCACCCGGCACAACGTCGGCTTCATGGTGCTCGATCTCCTCCGCCGCGAGCTGCCGCCTGGCACCGAGCGCAAGCGCTTCGACGCCCAAATTATCGAGACGAGCGATGCGCTCGGCCGCGTCATCTTGATCGAGCCCCAGACCTTCATGAACCGCAGCGGGCTGGCGGTCGCGCCTGCCGCGCGCTGGTACAAGGTCCGTCCCGAACGCATCCTGGTGATCCACGACGAGCTCGATCTCCCCTTCGGCCAACTCCGCCTGCGCCCGGGAGGCAGCAGCGCCGGTCACAACGGCATTACCTCAATCATCCAGCAGCTCGGTACCGAAGGTTTTCCCCGGCTGCGCATCGGTGTCGGCCGACCGGAGCACGGCGCCACTATCGGCTACGTGCTTAGCCGCTTCCAGCCGGAGGAGGAACGCTTGCTGCCCGACCTGCTGGCCCGCGCCGCCGACGCGGCCCGCGCCTGGCGGCGCGAGGGTATCGACGTTGCGATGAACCAATTCAATCGCCGAGGCGCAATCGACGTGAGGGACGAACCTGCAGACAAACGGACATAGACACGCCGCGCGCGAGATGGCACCCTGTGCTGGTGAGCCGGTGGAAGGAAGGTGCGGCGAGAGCTATGGAGATCAACCGGGTCGCCGTCGTCGGTGCGGGAACGATGGGCAGCGGCATCGTGCAGGTGGTGGCGCAGGCCCAGATCGCGGTCACGATGATCGACCGCGAGAGCGGGATCCTCGACCATGCCGTGGCCGCCATCGAGCGCAACCTGGCGCGCGGCGTCGAGCGCGACCGCATCAGCCAGCAGGATGCCGACATCGCCCGCGGGCTGATCGACACGGATGTGAGCCTGGAGAGTGCGCGGGACGTCGACATCGCCATCGAGGCGGTCAACGAGAACCTGGAGACGAAGCTCGGCATCTTTCGCTCGCTCGATCGGATCTGCGCTCCCGAGGCGATCCTGGCCTCCAACACCTCCTCGATCTCGATCACCCGCCTCGGCGCGGCCACCGACCGCCCGGAACGGGTTATCGGCATGCACTTCTTCAACCCGGTGCCGGTGATGCAATTGGTCGAGGTCGTGCGCGGCCTGGCGACCACCGATGACACCGCGCGGACCGTCACCAGCTTCGCCGAGCGGCTGGGCAAGACAGCGGTCACGATCGAGGACTTTCCCGGATTCATCTCCAATCGTGTCTTGATGCCGATGATCAACGAGGCGATCTATTGTCTTCTCGAAGGTGTCGCCAATGCCGAGAGCATCGACACCGTGATGAAGCTCGGCATGAACCACCCGATGGGTCCGCTGGCGCTGGCCGATTTGATCGGCCTCGATGTCTGCCTGGACATCATGGAAGTGCTGCACCACGATCTGGGTGAGTCGAAATACCGCCCTTGCCCGCTCTTGCGCAAGATGGTCGCGGCCGGACGGCTGGGCCGCAAATCCGGGCAAGGGTTCTTCAGCTACGGCTAGGCGGGACGATGGATTTTGCGCTCGATGAAGAGCACAGGCTGCTGCGCGCGGCGGTCGAGGAATTCGCCGCCCGTGAGGTCGCGCCGCGCGTGCGCGCGCGCGACCAGGAGGCCAGCTTCCCGGCCGAAGAAGTCGTCGCCGCGGGGCGCAACGGCTTGCTGGGCCTGCTGGTGCCCGAGCAGTACGGCGGCACGGCGGTCGGCACGCTCGGCGCGGTCATCGTCTACGAGGAAGTGGCGCGCGTCTCGCCCTCCCTCTCGGTCATCCTCTCTGTCCACAACTCGCTGGTCTGCGGAGCGCTGGCCGGCTACGGCCGTGAGGATCTTAAGGCGCGGCTTCTTCCGCGCCTGGCGAGCGGCGCGCTGCTCGGCGCCTACGCCCTGACAGAGTCCCAGGCCGGCTCCGACGCCGCAGCAATACAGACACGCGCACTTGCCGGTCCTGATGGTTATCGCATCAGCGGGCGCAAAATGTTCATCACCTCCGGCGCCCACGCCGGCCTCTTCGTCGTCTTCGCCGTGACCGATCCGGCGGCCTCGACCTCGCGACGCATCTCGGCCTTCGCGGTCGAAGCGGACCGACCGGGTGTGCGCGTGGTCCGCGCGGAGCCCAAGCTCGGGCTGCGCGCTTCCGAGATCGTGGAGCTGGAGTTCGACGACGTGCTGGTAGCTCCCGACCACCTGCTGGGCGACGAGGGTCACGGCTTCGGCATCGCTATGAGCTTGCTCGACGGCGGGCGGATCGGCATCGGCGCCCAGTCCGTCGGCATCGCCCGCGGCGCCTTCGAACGGGCCTTGCGCTACGCCGGCGGGCGCCATCAGTTTGGCCAGCCGATCGGCCACTTCGAGGCGATCCAGATCAAACTGGCGGACATGGCGACGCGTATCTCGGCAGGGCGCCTGCTAGTCTACCGGGCTGCCTGGTTGCGCGACAGCGGCCGGGAGCATTCTCTGGCGGCCTCCGAGGCCAAACTCTTCGCCTCGGAAGGCGCGGTCGCCGTGGCCGACGCGGCGGTCCAGATCCACGGGGGGTATGGTTACCTGGAGGAGTTCGAGGTCGAGCGCTACCTGCGGGACGCGCGTGCGACCACCCTCTATGAGGGCACGTCGGAGATCCAGCGGCTGGTGATTGCCCGGCGACTCCTGGCGGATCAGAATTAGGACGGCGGAGGAGCGATGAGTCAGGAGACCACGAAGAACGGCCAAGAAGCGCGCAGCTACCTCATGCTGCTGGTCGGCGACGAGCGCGCGACCTCAGATGCCGCGCTGGGCATTGCCCTGCGCGCCTCCGGTTACAGCCTGCGGGTGCATATCATTGAGTTTCAGAAGACCGGACGCGAGCGCGGTGAGGTCGTGGCCGCGTCGCTCCTCACCGGGCTCTCGCTCACCCAATATGGCACTCTGAGTTCGGAGCAAACGCCAACCGAGTCGAACGACCTGGGCACGACCGCCGAGCGCGCCGAGGCGGCCATGCGCGAGGCGGGCGTGCACGTGCGCCAGCGTGTGACCAATATCTTGATCCTGGACGGTGTGCTCTCCCTGATCAAAGCGGGTCTGGTGAGCGACGACGCGATTCTGGACCTGGTCGACAGGGCCGCGCCCTGGCTCGACATCGTCGCCACCGGGCTTGAGGCGAGCGAGCGGCTCAAGAAATCGGCCAACAGCCTGACGCTCATGGAGACCATTAAGGAAACCACCCACGCGGTGCGCGACCTGCGCCGCGGCATCCACTACTAGCAACCAGGAAGGCGGCCCGCCATGCGCCACGACAATCGACGCCGGGAGAACCCGGACTACGACCTGCCACCCGACCCCGAGCGACGCGACTTCACGACCGTCTCCGGCGAGCCGGTTCAGTCGCTCTACACGCCGGCCGACCTGGAGCGTGTCGGCTTCGACGCGGCCCGCGACCTGGGACAGCCGGGGCAATTCCCATATACGCGCGGCATCCACGAGAGCATGTACCGTGGCCAGCTCTGGACGATGCGCATGTTCGCGGGGTTCGGCTCGGCCGAAGAGACCAACGCTCGTTTCCGCTACCTGCTGGAGCACGGCGAGACCGGCCTGTCGGTAGCCTTCGATCTGCCCACGCTCTACGGCCGCGACACCGACGATCCGCTCGCTGAGGGGGAGTTCGGCAAGTGCGGGGTGGCCATTTCCTCCCTGCGCGACTTCGAGATCCTCTTCGACCAGATCCCGCTAGAAGCCATCACCACCTCGATGACGATCAACGGCCCTGCCGCGATCATCTGGGCCATGTATATCGCCCTAGCCGACCGGCGCGGCATCCCGCGCGAGCGGCTCGGCGGCACCTTACAGAACGATATTCTCAAGGAGTACACCGCGCAGAACGAGTATATCTTCCCGCCCGAGCCCTCGATGAAGCTGGTGGTCGACACGATTGAGTTCGCCACCAACGAGATGCCGCGCTGGAACAGCATCAGCGTCAGCGGCTACCACATTCGCGAGGCGGGCGCGACCGCGACCGAGGAGCTGGCCTTCACGCTGGCCGACGGCATGGCCTACGTCGAGGCGGCGCTGGCGCGCGGGCTGGACATCGACGCGTTCGCGCCGCGCATCTCCTTCTTTTTCAACTGCCACAACGACTTCTTCGAGGAGATCGCCAAGTTCCGCGCCGCGCGTCGCATCTGGTCGCGCGTCATGCGCGACAAATATGGCGCCAAGAATCCGCGCTCCTGGTGGATGCGCTTCCACACCCAGACCGCCGGCTGCTCGCTGACCGCACAGGAGCCGGAGAACAACGTCATCCGCACCACCATTCAGGCGCTGGCGGCGGTGATCGGCGGAACCCAGTCGCTGCACACCAACTCCCTCGACGAGGCGCTGGCGCTCCCCTCGGAGAGCGCGGTGCGCACCGCGCTGCGCACCCAGCAGATCATCGCCTTCGAGAGCGGCGTAACCAACAGCGTCGACCCGCTCGCCGGCAGCTACCTGGTCGAGACGATGACCAGCGAGATGGAGCAACGGGTCGAGGCGATCTTCCAAGAGATCGAGGAGCTAGGCGGCGTGCTGGCGGCGGTCGAGTCCGGCTACTTCCAGAAGCGCATCGCCGACTCCGCCTATCGCTACGAGCAGGCGCTGGCCGAGCGGCGCAAGGTCGTGATGGGCGTCAATGCGCTCCGCTCGCACGAGACACCCGACATCGAGTTCCTGCAGATGGATCCCGAGGGAGAAGCCCGCCAGCGAGCGCGGCTGGCGCGCCTGCGCGCCGAGCGCGACGAGGCGCGCTGGGCCGAGGCGCTGGACCGGCTGGAGGACGATGCGCGCGCCGGCCGCAATCTGATGCCGGCTCTGATCGACGCGGTCAAAGCCGACGCCACGCTGGGCGAGATAACGAATCGGTTGAAGGTAGTCTACGGCGCCTATCAGCCGTTGCAGGTGGTCTAGGCAGGAGGTCGAGGTGGTTGGGACGCAGCAGCGGCCGATTCGCGTGCTGATCGCCAAGCCGGGGCTCGACGGGCACGATCGCGGCGCCAAGGTGATGGTGCGCGCGCTGCGCGACGCCGGCATGGAGGTCATCTACACCGGGCTCTTTCAGACTCCTGAGATGATCGCCCGGGCCGCCGCCGACGAGGATGTAGATGTCGTGGGCTTGAGTATCCTCTCCGGCGCGCACGGCACACTGATCCCGCGCATCGTCCAGGAGCTGCGCGCGGCGGACATGGCCGACGTGCTGGTGGTCGTCGGCGGGACGATCCCTGAGCAGGATGTCGCCTTCCTGCACGAGCACGGCGTCGAGGGCGTTTTCGGCCCCGGTACGCCGCTCAGCGAGGCCATCGACTTCATCCGCGCCCACGCGCCGATCCGCGAGGAGCAGCTTTGAGCGGGCTGTTGGAGCGCTTTCGCGCCGGCGACCGCCGGGCGCTGGCGCGCCTGGTCAGCTCCGTCGAGAACCGCTCGCCGCTCGGGCAGGAGGCGCTGAAGGCGCTCTTTCCACTGACCGGCCGAGCCCACCTCGTCGGCGTCACCGGCCCGCCCGGCGCCGGCAAGAGCACCCTGGTCAACGCCCTGATCCGCGAAGAGCGCGCGCGCGGCCGTACTGTCGGCGTGCTCGCCATCGATCCTTCGAGCACGCTCACCGGCGGCGCCGCCCTGGGCGACCGCATCCGCATGATGGAGAACTATGCCGACGAGGGCGTCATCATCCGCAGCATGGCGACTCGCGGCCAAATCGGCGGCCTCTCGCTGGCGGTCAGCGGCGCCGCTCACCTGCTCGACGCCTTCGGCTTCGACGTGATCTTAATCGAAACGGTCGGCGTGGGCCAGGACGAGGTCGATATCGCGGACGCGGCCGATACCACTGTCGTCGTGCAGGTGCCCGGTCTGGGTGACAGCATTCAGACGATCAAGGCGGGAGTGCTGGAGATCGCCGACATCCTGGTGGTCAACAAGGCCGACCGGCCGGAGGCACGCCAATTGGTGCGTGACCTGCGCAACATGCTCCTCCTCGGCGCGCACGGCGCCCCAATGCCGCCCATCGTCTCCACCGTCGCGTCCGAGGGCAAGGGCGTGCGCAAACTGGTCGAGGAGATCGACGCGCACCGCGCCCAGTTGGAAGCGAGTGGCGGCGCGCGGGAGCGCCGCGGCCGGAGGTTGCTGCGCGAGGTCGAACTGCTGGCCGACGAGCAGTTCGACCGCTGGCTGCGCGAGCGGTTGCGCGCGGTAGCGGCGAGTGTAGAGCCCGCCCTGCTGGAGCGCCAGCTCGACCCCGGCAGCCTGGCCGCGCGGCTGGTCGAGGAGTTCCGCACGCTCGATCAGCCGGCGCAACGCTAGATACGGGGAGCGCCTCAGACGAGGCACTCCCCCTCGCGCGCCACGATCCGGCCGCCTTTGACGACCAGCCACCGTGGCGGCCGCTCGATCACCGCCTCGACGTGCGTTTCGCCGTCGACGACCACGAAATCGGCCGGCGCTCCTGGCGCTACGCCGTCGCCCGGCACGCCCAGCACCGTCGCGCCGCCGCGCGTGACGATGTCGATGGTCAGCTCGATCTCGTCGTCGCGGCGAAAGTTGTTGCGGTAGGCGATCAGGAACGCGCGCAAGAGCATGTCCGGCATGTTGAGCGGCCCCCAGGCGTCACGGATGCCATCGTTGCCGGCGCAGACAGTCACGCCGGACTCGACGAGTCGCTTGACCGGCGGCGCGGGCCGCCCGCCACTTGGGCCATGGCTCATGATCGCGATGCGATTCTCCAGGAGCAGTTCGATCAACCGTCCCAGATAGGCGTCGTCGACGGCGCCGAGGCAGAACGCGTGGCTGATGACGACCCGGCCCTGCCAGCCGAGCGCGCGGGTGCGCTCGGCGATCAACTCGACCGAGAAGGCGCCCAGGTCGCCAGGCTCGTGCAGGTGGATGTCGATGTCGACATCGTACTTCTCGGCGAGGCCGAAGACGGCGTCGAGGTGCTTGGCCGGGTCGCGGTCGATCGCCGAAGGGTCGAGCCCGCCGGCGACCGTGGCGCCGTCGCGCAGCGCCGTCTCCAGCAACTCGAGCGTGCCGGGACGCACGAGCATTCCGCTCTGTGGGAAGGCAACCACCTGGATGTCGAGCGCGTCCGCGAAGTCGGCGCGCGTCCGCATGACCCCCTCGAAGCCGGCGAGCCGCGTCTCGGTGTCGATATCGACGAATGTCCGGATCGCCGTCGTGCCGTTCGCGATCGCCAAGCGGGCCTGGCGCGTCGACTGCGCGTACGCATCGATGGCACGCTCGCGCCGCAGGCTGCGCTCGTTGTCGATCTTGTCGATCAGGGCCGGACCGACCTCATTGCGGTACCAGCCCAGGCCGATCAGCGTCTTGTCCATGTGCGTGTGGGCATCGACGAAACTCGGGAAGAGAAGCCGGTCCCCGCCGTCGATCACGATCGTTGCGGGAGATGCTGGAGCCAGTCCCTGCCCAAGCGCCGCGACCCGACCATCGGCCACCAGCAGATCGACTGGGCCAGAATTCAGCGGCCGGATGTTCCGAACCAGCAGTTCTTCGGGCATCTCCCCCGTCCTATCACAGTGTGACCACAGTGAACTGGCCGGACTTTCCGGTCTACTCTACCGCGCCGCCTGCTCGCGCTTCCCGGGCGGCGGCGACCGCGTTGGCGATCATCCCAGCGGAGGCGCCCGCCCCCACGCCGTTGTCGATATTCACCACGGTCAGCCCTGGCGCGCAACTCTGCAGCATACTCAAGAGCGCGGCTTCACCATTGCCGCCGAGGCCGTAGCCGACCGAGGTTGGCAGGCCGATGACCGGCAGCGGTACCAGCCCGGCGACGACCGATGGAAGCGCGCCATCCATCCCGGCCGCCACGATGATCACGTCGACGCCGCGCGCCAGCGCGGCGCGCAGCGGCGGAAAGAGCCGGTGTAGCCCAGCCACCCCCACGTCGGCGATGATTTCGACAGCACAGCCCATCTCCTCGGCCACCAGCCGTGCCTCCTGTGCCGCCGCCCAGTCCGACGTCCCCGCTGTCACGATCGCCACGCTCCCACCGGTTGGAAGCGGCTCCGCGCTGCCTGGCATAGTGACACGCACCACGCTGCTGTTCGCAGGTCGGTAGCAGGAGTTATCGGGATATGTCGTTTGGAGCCGCTCGATCAGCTCCGCATCGGCGCGGCTGACCAGCACCCGGCCCGTGGCGGCCAACTGGCGCCTGACCGCCTCCAACGTCTGCTCGCGCGTCTTGCCGCGCGCCAGGATCACCTCAGGCACGCCCTTGCGCGCCAGCCGCTGGTGATCGAGCCGTACATCATCGACTGGCTGTGCTTGTGCTGTTGGCCACGATCGCGCTTGCAGCGCGGCCAGCAATTCGTCGAACGCAGCATCGGACCGGCGGCGCGGCTCAGTCACGCCGCGCCGCCGCCATCAGCGCCGCGCGGATCAGCGGCTCCGGCTCCGGGCCCGCTTCCGGCGCCCGATCGAGCAAAATGAAAAACTCGACATTGCCGGCCGGGCCGGTGATCGGCGAGCGGGTCACACCACGCAGGGTGAAGCCGGCCTCGCGGGCGAAAGCGGCCGCGCGCTCCAGCACCTCCCGGTGTGTCTTCTGCTCGCGCACCACGCCGCCCTTGCCCACCTTCTCGCGCCCCGCTTCGAACTGCGGCTTGACCAGCGCCGCGCAGCGGCCGGACGGTTGCAGCACGCGCGCGGCTGCCGGCAGCACCAGCGACAGCGAGATGAAGGAGACATCGATCGTCACTACATCCACCGGCTGTGGCAGCGACTCCAGATAGCGCACGTTGACCCGGTCCAGGACGACCACGCGCGGGTCGGCGCGCAAACGGTAGTGCAACTGGCCGTAGCCGACATCGATCGCATAGACCTTGAGGGCTCCGCGCTGGAGGAGCACGTCGGTGAAGCCGCCGGTCGAGGCGCCGAAGTCGGCACAGACGGAGCCGGCCACATCCACCTGAAAGATGGTCAGCGCGTGGTCGAGCTTCTCGCCGCCGCGGCTGACGAAACGCGCGGGCTGTGCCAGCTCCACCGCCGCATCGGGCGAGACCGAGTAGCCGGCTTTGTCCACCATATGCCCCTCCACGCGCACCTCACCGGCCAGCACCAGCGCGCGGGCCTGACTGCGCGTCTCGGCCAGCCCCCGCGCGACCAGCAGTTCATCCAGACGCAGCCGCTTGACCGTTATGCACCTGCCTTCACTGACCGTCGATCGCCCGCTGGAAGCGTGCCGTCTGCACATGGCAGAGCGCCACCGCCAACGCGTCGGCCGCGTCATCGGGATATGGCGCTTCATCCAGGCTCAGCAAGAGGCGAACCATCTCCTGCATTTGGCTCTTGTCGGCCTTGCCCCAGCCAGAGACCGCCTGCTTGATCTCAGCCGGGGTGTACTCGATCACGGTCAGACCCGCCTGCGCGACCGCCAGTAGCACCACCCCCCGCGCCTGCCCGACCGAGAGTGCGGTCGTCACGTTGCGCGCGAAGAAGAGGCGCTCCACCGCGCAATCGTCCGGCGCGTAGCGGTAGAGGATATCGCGTACCCCCTCGTAGAGCAGCCGCAGACGCTCGGGCATCGAGATCGTAGACGCCGTCTCCAGCACGCCGAAGTCGATCGCTTCGACCGGGTCCTCTCCGCGCAGCACGCCGAAGCCGAGGCGCGCGGTGCCGGGGTCAAAGCCCACCGTTACCCGGTCAGCCACACGCCGCTCCCCCTCTTGGAGCGCCGCCCGCAAACGGCAGGACGCGCGCACCCATCAGGCGCGAATCACGAGGAGGCTCGTGTCGCGATGCCGAGTCCGGCATTGCGACGCTCCCCTGCTTGAAACATCGCGATACCTCCGCTATACTGGCGCCAAAGGTGGGAATAGGCGTCGCGCACTTCGACAAGATCAACAGCCTTAGCTCGCTCTTCCTCGGTCTGCCCGACGACTGAGACACACTCCGCCGCGCCGCGGTTCGGAGGACAAGAGTCTGATCTACTCAACCTGGGATGAGAGACCCTCATCTAGAAAAGGGTGGTGGCGAAGACGATGGATGCGAGCCTTATTGCCAGGGGCAAGGAGCGCGGGTATCTGCTCTCCGAAGAGGTTATCGCGGAATTCCCCCGCGCCGAGAACGACCTCGACTCTCTTGAGGAATTCTATCTCACCCTCATGGATCAGGGAATCGAGGTTCTCGATCGCGAACCCGCCAATGGCACTCCGGCCCTGATCGGCCGCCATCCCAGCACCCGTCCTGCTCTCCACGACCACCATCGCGAAGAAGACCCCTCCGCCGGTGTCAGCGACTCCGTCAGGCTCTACCTGCAGGAGATCGGCGAGACCGATCTGCTGACCATGCAGGAGGAAGTCTGGCTCTCCAAGCGTATGGAGCGCGGCGAGATGGCGGCCGCCCGCATGGAGTGCGGCGCGTATTCGTCCGAAGACGAGCGGCTCTCGCTGCTGGCGGACAAGGACGACGGCGACCAGGCACGCGCTCACCTGATCCAAGCGAACCTGCGCCTCGTCGTCAGCGTGGCCAAGAAATACGTCGGCCGCGGCCTCTCCTTCCTGGATCTCATTCAGGAAGGGAACATCGGGCTGATGAAAGCGACTGACAAGTTCGACTATAAGCGCGGCTACAAGTTTTCAACCTACGCCACCTGGTGGATTCGCCAGGCGATCACGCGCGCGATCTCCGACCAGAGCCGCACCATTCGCCTCCCGGTCCATGTCGGTGAGACGATCAACCGAGTCAAGAAGACCAGCCACCGGCTGCAGCAGATCTTCGAGCGCGAGCCGACGCACGAGGAAGTCGCGCGCGCCATGGACGTGCCGCTCGAGAAGGTGCGACAGGTGCTCGACGCCGCGCGCCACCCCGTGTCGCTGGAGGCGCCGGTGGGCCAGGAAGGCGACGCCTTCCTGGGCGACTTCATCGAGGATGAGATGATGCCGCCGCCGCTGGAGTTGGCCTCGCACAAGCTCCTGCGCGGTCAGATCGGTGACACGCTCGACCGGCTGACCGAGCGCGAGCGACGCATCATCGTCCTGCGCTACGGGCTCGACGACGGCCAGTTCCGCACACTGGAGGAGGTCGGGCGCGAGTTCGGCATCACCCGCGAGCGCATCAGGCAGATCGAGGCCAAGGCGCTGCGCAAGTTGCGCCACCCCCAGTACAGCCGCCAGCTCCGCGGCTACCTCGACTAAACCCCAGGACGCCATTTTCGCGACAGCGCGGCGGTGTTTCGCCGCGCTGTTTCATTGCCTTTTCCAAGGATGACGCCAAAGATTACGGCTGTAGGGGCAGACCTCCGTGTCTGCCCTGCCTCCCCCATGGCGCGGTATCAAGTACATGGAAAACCTGCGGCGGTGTAGGTGAGGGCAATTGCCGGGGGGCGACGAGGGCAGACACGGAGGTCTGCCTCTACCCCTCCACCCGCGACAGTATCAGTGCGACGTTATGTCCACCAAACCCGAGTGAGTTGCTGAGCACGTGTCGTAGCCGCGCCTGGCGTGGACCGTCCGCGACGTAGTCGAGGTCGCACGCCGGGTCGGGCTGGCGAAGATGCCAGGTGGGCGGGATTGTCTGCCGGCCTAGAGCCTGGACCGCGAAGACGATTTCGAGCGCGCCGGCCGCCCCGAGCAGGTGCCCGGTCAGCGCCTTGGTCGAGCTGACCGGCGGC
>DASSHC010000439.1:0-11170 GCA_035693105.1 Thermomicrobiaceae bacterium
ATCCTGACCGGCTCCAGCCCGGTTGCCACCCAGTACCCACACGCGGTCGGCGCGGCGCTGGCGATGAAGCTGCGCGGTGAGGACGCCGTGGCGCTGACCAGCGTCGGTGAGGGTGGCACCAGCCAGGGCGACTGGCACGAGGCGCTCAACTTCGCCGCCGTCCAGCGCCTGCCGGTCATCTTTATGGTCGAGAACAACGGCTGGGCCATCTCGGTGCCCCAGAAGGAGCAGATGGCCGTCGGCTCGGTGGCCGAACGCGCCGCCGGCTACGGCATGCCCGGCGTCTCGGTCGACGGCGGCGATCCGCTGGCCGTCTACGAGGTGATGCACCAGGCGGTCGAGCGCGCCCGCCGCGGCGAGGGGCCGACGCTGATCGAGGCGCGCGTCTACCGCTTCACCGCGCACTCCAGCGACGACGACGACCGCAGCTACCGGCCGGCCGAGGAACTGAAGGAGCAGCGCCAGCACGACCCCAACAAGCGCTTCCGCGCCACGCTGCTGGAGAGCGGCGTGCTGAGCGAGGACGCCGCCGCGGCCATCGACCAGCGCGTGCGCGCCGCCATCGACGACGCCACCGAGTTCGCCGAGCAGGCGCCCTACCCCGACCCCGCCGACCTGCTGCAGAACGTCTACGGCAGTTAGGAGGCGGCGTGATGGCGACCAAGACCCTCATCGAGTCGATCCACGACACCCTGCACGAGGAGATGCGCGCCGACGAGCGCGTGATCGTGATGGGGGAGGACGTCGGCCAGCGCGGCGGCGTCTTCCGCGTCACCGCCGGGCTGGTCGACGAGTTCGGCGAGAACCGGGTGATCAACACGCCGCTGGCCGAGTCCTCGATCGTCGGGGTGGCGATCGGCGCGGCCATGTACGGCCTGCTGCCGGTGGCCGAGATCCAGTTCCTCGATTTCATCCACCCGGCGATGAACCAGATCCTGAACGAGGCGGCCAAGATCCGCTACCGCTCGGCGGGCGACTTCCATTGCCCGCTGGTGATCCGCACCCCCTACGGCGGCGGCATCCACGGCGCGCTCTACCACTCACAGAGCATCGAGGCGATCTTCACCCGCGAGCCGGGTCTGAAAGTCGTCGCGCCGGTCAACCCAGCCGACGCCGCCGGGCTGCTGCGCAGCGCTATCCGCGACGAGGACCCGGTGATGTTCCTGGAGCACAAGAAGGCCTATCGCCTGGTGCGCGACGAGGTGCCTGACGGGGACTACACCGTGCCCATCGGCAAGGCGCGCGTGGTGCGGGAAGGCAGCGACGCCACGGTGATCTCCTACGGCATGATGCTGCAGGAGTCGCTGGCGGCGGCCAAGGCGATGGAGGCCAAGGGGGGCGCCAGCATCGAGGTCATCGACCTGCGCTCGCTGCGCCCGCTCGACAGCGAGACTATCCTCAACTCTGCCATGAAGACGGGAAAGGTGCTGATCGTCCACGAGGCCAACCGCTTCGGCGGCGTCGGCGCGGAGGTCGCGGCGCAGATCGCCGAGCAGGCGTTCGCCTGGCTCGACGCGCCGGTGATGCGCATCGGCGGGCCGGAGGTGCCGGCGATGCCCTTCAGCCGCCCGCTGGAGAACGCCTTCCTGCCCAACCAGGAGACGATCGGCGAAGCGCTCGACCGCCTCGCCGCCTTCTAGCCGAAGGAGGCCGAGAAGATGACCAGCACGCAACAGGGAACGACCGTCAAACTGCCCAAGCTGGGTGAGAGCGTGATGGAGGGCACCATCGGCGCCTGGCTCAAGCAGGTGGGCGACCACGTCGACAAGTACGAGCCGATCGTCGAGATCACGACCGACAAGGTCAACGCCGAGGTGCCCGCGCCGGTGGCCGGCGTCCTGACCGAGATCACCGCTCAGGAGGGGGAGACGCTGGAGGTCGGCGCGCCGATCTGCGTCATCAGCGAGCCGGGCAGTGCCGCTACCCCGGCACCCACCCCCAGCGCCACCCCCAGCGCCAACGGCACCACTCCGGCGGCGACCGCCGCACCAACCGCGCCCACCCCCACCCCCACCCCCAGCGCGCCAAGCGGCCCGCGCAACCTGCCCACCGGCACAGAGGCCGAGCTGGAGGTGCTGCGGGTGCGCTCCTCGCCGGCAGTGCGCCGCATCGCCGAGGAGCACGGCGTCTCGCTCAACGAGGTGCCGGGCAGCGGTGTCGGCGGGCGCGTGACCAAGGCCGACATCCAGCAGTACGTGGCGCGCCAGGAGGCGGCCGGAGCCCGTGAGGAGCAGCGCCAGCAGCCGGGCATCGCCTTCGCCGAGCGCGGCGTCGAGCAGACAGTCAGCGGGCCAACGCCGGCCGAGCGGGTCGAGGAAGGCCCGCCGGTCGCGCCGGGCAAGCAGGTCGAGGGCCGCGCCAGCTTCGTCGAGGTCCCGGTCTACGCCGGTGACACCTTTCAGACGATCACGCCGATGCGGCGGCAGATCGCCGAGCACATGGTGCGCAGCGAGCGCACCGCGCCGCACGTGACGACCTGGATGGAGGTCGACATGGCGGGCGTGGTGGCGGCGCGCAACCGCGCCAAGGAGCGTTTCAAGGAGGAGGAGGGATTCAGCCTGACCTACCTCCCCTTCGTGCTCAAGGCGGTCGTCAACGCCCTGCGCGAGCATCCCGAGGTCAACGCCAGTTGGGACGAGGCCAACAACCGCATCATCCGGCGCAAGGCAATCAACATCGGGGTGGCGGTCAGCCTGGAGGGCGGACTGCTGGTGCCGGTGATCAAGCACGCCGACGAGCGCAGCATCGCCGGGCTGGCGCGGGCGGCCAACGACCTGGCCACGCGTGCCCGCGAGAACAAGCTGACGGTCGAGGACATGCAGGGCGGCACGTTTACCGTGAACAACCCTGGCACCTTCGGCACCGTCCTCTCGACTCCTCTGATCGTCCAGCCGCAGGCGGCGATCCTCAGCACTGAGGCGGTCATCAAGCGCCCGGTGGTGCTCGACGACGCCATCGCCATCCGGCCGATCATGAACCTGTCGCTCTCGATCGACCACCGCATCCTCGATGGGTTATCCGCCGCCCGCTTCCTGGGCGAGGTCAAGCGCTGGCTGGAGCGCTTCGACCCCGAGACATCGCTCTATTGAGGCGCAACAGCGCCTTCATTCCAACGTTTTCTGTAGGGGCGGACCTCCGTGTCCGCCCTGGTCGTTCCAAGCATCGGCAACGGGGAACGCGACCAACGCGGGTGGTGAGCGACGAACTGTGCGGCAGGCCACGAGGGCAGACACGGAGGTCTGCCCCTACAGGGAATACGTCCGGCCGTGGGTAGGACGAGCCGCGTTGCCATCTCAGGTATCATTCGCCACCAATATGCATCGTGTTCCGTGCGCGTAGTGCGGTGCGCCGAGTGCCGGTCGCGCGGCGACGCGCTTTCCCCCTCTGGCCCAACATGGGGTAGGATTGCCAACTCGTAGCGGAACGAGCCTTGCTCGTACGCGGGGCCGGTGGCTGCGCGATGGAGGAGCAGCGCGCGAGAGGGGATTGACGGGTGGGTCGATTGCAGTTGGGGGTCTTCGTCCTGGGTGTGGCGCTGGTGGTAGCCGCCTGCACCATCTCCGGGCCGCGCGAGCCGAACTCAACCGAGACCGCCGCGCTGACCGGTGTCGTGCCCAGCCCGACCGTGCCGCTGGCGATCAACTCCACCACCCCGCCGACGCCGACCCCGATCCCCACGCCCAGTCCGACACCCAGCCCAACCCCATCGCCGACTCCCTCGCCAACACCCACGCCGACCCCACCGCCGCCGCCGCTGGCGCACTGCTATCAGCCGCGCGCGGTTCCGGCCGCCGCACCGGTCGCCACCCCGGCGCTCGATCTCGGCACGCCCGCGGCCTCGGCGGAGGAAGCGGCGACGCCGGCGTCGCCGCCAGGCCCGGTGCTGCGCCCGGCGAGCCCGACCTCGGTCTTCCAGGACTGCCAGGTGATCGCCTACTACGGCTTCCCCGGCAACGATCAAATGGGCATCCTCGGCACCGCTGACCCCGCCACGATCGTCAAGAAGCTCAAGGACCAGGCCGCCGCCTACGATGCGGTCAACGGCTCGCGCGGGGTGGCCCCGGCGCTGGAGTTGATCTACGCCGTGGCCCAGGCCGGCCAGACGCCCGACGGCACCTACCTCTCGCGCATGTCGGACGACATGGTCAAGGAGTACCTGGACATCGCCGAGAAGAACGATCTGCTGGTCGTCCTCGACCTCCAGATGGGAAGCAGCAACATCCAGAAAGAGTGGCCGTATGTCCTCCCCTACCTGAAGAACCCACGCGTCCATCTGGCGCTCGACCCCGAGTTCGTGGTGCCCGATCCGGACACCCCGCCGGGCCACGTGATCGGGAACATGGATGTCTCGCAGATCAATCAGGCCGAGGTGCTGCTGCAGCAACTGGTCGAAAAGGAGCGCCTGCCGAACAAGATCCTGGTGGTCCACCAGTTCATCCCCGACATGATCCTGAACAAGGACAAGATGCAGACGCAGCCCAACGTCGATCTGGTCATCGACCAGGACGGCTTCGGCGGCTCCGAGCTGAAGAGCTCCAACTACCACCAGTTCGTCGATCTCGACAACGCGCCACACGGCGGCATGAAGCTCTTCTACACCCAGGACACCGACCTGATGACGCCGGAGCAGGTCGAGCAGCTCGTCCCGCAGCCGGACTTCATCGTCTATCAGTAGGCAACAGAGAGGGAGTGGCCCGGCAGATGGCGCGCTACCGGCTCGGTGTCGATATCGGCGGCACCTTCACTGATTTCCTGCTGATGGACGAGACCAGCGGCGCCGTGCAGGTCGTCAAGATCGCCTCCACGCCCGGGCACCCCTCACGCGCCATCCTCGAAGGGATCGCGCGCCTGGCCGAGGCGCACGGCGTGCGCCCATCCGAGATCGTCTCCTTCGTCCACGGCACCACCCTGGCGGTCAACACCTTGATCCAGCGCAGCGGCGCGCGCGTGGGGCTGCTGGTCACCGGGGGCTATCGCGACATCCTGGAGCTGCGCCGGCTGCGCCTGGCCGACCCCAGCCAGCTCTACAGCGACAAACCCGAACCGCTGGTGCGCCGGCGGCAGGTGCGCGAGATCGGCGAGCGCCTGCTGGCCGACGGGAGCGTCTTCCAGCCGCTCGACCTCGACGAGGTGGAGCAGGCGGCCGGGGAACTGCTGGCGCGGGGCGTCGAAGCGCTGGCGATCGCCTTCCTGCACAGCTACCGCGACGATACCCACGAGCGCGCCGCTCAAGCGCGCATTCGGGAGCGCTTCCCGGGCGTCTACGTCTGCACGTCGAGCGAGATCTGGCCGCAGTTCCGCGAGTACGAGCGCACCCTGGTAGCGGTGATGAACGCCCATGTGGGAGAGACGATGTCCGATTACTTCACCGCCCTGGAGGACGAGCTGCGCGCCGCCGGGCTCGCGGCGCCGGTCTACTCGACCAAGTCCAACGGCGGGATCATGACCGCGGCCGGCGCGGCGCGCGTGCCGGTCGAGACGCTCCTCTCCGGCCCGGCGTCGGGGGTGATCGGCGCGGCGGCCGTCGCGCGCCAGATGGGCCGCGCGCAGGTGATCGCCGTCGACATGGGCGGCACGAGCGCGGATGTGGCGGTCATCGACGGCGAGGTCGGCTACTCGACCGAGGGCAGCGTGGGCGAGTTTCCGGTGGTGATGCCGGCCATCGACGTCGCCTCGATCGGCGCCGGGGGCGGCTCGGTCGCCTGGCTCGACGCCGAGGGCGTGCTCAAGGTCGGGCCGCGCAGCGTCGGCGCCAGCCCCGGCCCCGCCTGCTACGGGCGCGGCGGCCAGGAACCGACCGTCACCGACGCCTACGTCGAGCTAGGCATCATCGACCCGGCGCACTTTCTGGGCGGCGAGCAGCCGCTGCGGCCGGAGCTGGCGTACAGCGCGCTGGCCGGGATCGGCACGCGGCTGGGCTGTGACGCGGCGCAGGCCGCGCGCCACGTGCTCAACGTGGCCACCGCCAACATGTACGCCGCCTTCATCCCCCTGATGGCCCGGCGCGGCGTCGACGCCCGCCAGTTCGCGCTGCTGGCCTACGGCGGCGCCGGGCCGACGCACGCCTGCCTGCTGGCGCGCGAGGTCGGCATCGACGAGGTCGTCATCCCGCCGACGCCGGGGGTGCTCTGCGCGCTCGGCTGCCTGATGGCCGACTTCCGCGCCGACTTCATCCGCACGCTCTACGCACGCGCGGAGGCGCTGGCGCCGGGCGAGTTGGAGGCGCGCTACCAGGAACTGGAGGCCGACGCCGCGGCCTGGCTGCGCGAGCAAGAGAGCGGGCAGGCCGCCCCGCTCCAGGCCGATTTCGCGCGCAGCGCCGACATGCGCTATCGCGGCCAGTCGTTCGAGATCACCGTGCCGGCGCCGGCTGACCTGGAGGAGATCGCGCCGCTGCTCGACTCCTTCCATCGCGGCTACGAGCAGGTCTACGGCCACAGCGAGCCGGGCGCCGCCACCGAGATCATCAGCCTGCGCGTGCAGGTGATCGGCCAGACCCACAAACCGCGCCTCGGCGGTGTCGCGCGCGCGGATCCGGCTAGGCAGCCCGAGCCGCTCGGCCGGCGGCTGGTGCGGCTGGAGGAGCCGGCCTGGGATGCCCCGGTCTACGCGCGTGCCCAGCTCCAGCCCGGCATGGTCCTGCCCGGGCCCTGCATCGTCGAGCAATACGACAGCACCATCCTGATCACGCCGGAGTACAGCGCGCGGGTCGACGCCCACGGCAACCTCATCGCGGCACGCACCCGGAGCGAGCCGTGAGCCACCCACTGCTCGGCGCCGACATCCTGTGGGATACCTGGGGCGTGCCCCACATCTTCGCCGCCGAGGACACCGTGCTCTTTCACGCCTTCGGCTTTGCCCAGGCGCACAACCACATCGATCTGATCCTGCGCCTCTACGGTCAGGCGCGCGGCCGCGCCGCCGAGTACTGGGGCGAGGAGTATCTGGCGTCCGACAGGCTCACCCGTACCATGAGCATCCCCGCGCGGGCCCACGACTGGCTGCGGAGCTATTCACCCGACTTCCGCCGCCAGCTCGACGCCTTCGCCGGCGGCATCAACCGCTACGCGGAGTACCACCCCGAGCGGCTGGCGCACGACGTCAAGGTGGTGCTGCCGGTTGGTGCGGCCGACATCGTGGCCCACCTGCAGCGCATGCTCTTCACCTACCTGACGCGCACGGCGCAGTCCGGCCTGCCGCCGGGGTCGCTCCCGCTGATCGAGGATGGGTTGCCCAGCCTCAGGGGAATCCCCGGCTCTAACGGCTGGGCCATCGCGCCGTCGTACAGCCGTGACGGTACTTCCCTGCTCCTGATCAACCCACACCTCCCCTGGAACGATCTCTACACCTGGGTCGAGGCACAGCTCTCGGCGCCCGGCTACGACTTCTACGGCATCACCCCGGTCGGCGTGCCGGTCCTGACCATGGGCTTCAACGACCACCACGGCTGGACGCACACGGTCAACACTTTCGACGGCTGGGACGCCTACCTGCTGACGCCGGACGGCGACGGCTACCGCTTCGACGGCGCGGTGCTCCCCTTTGAGACCGAGCGCGAGACCCTGGCCGTGCGCGAGCCGGACGGCAGCCTGCGCCAGGAAGAGTTGATCGTCCGGCGCTCGCGGCACGGGCCGGTGCTGGGCGAGTACGAGGGCCGGCCGGTGGCCGTGCGCGTGGTCGGCCTCGATCACTTCCCGGTCAAGCACACGCTGCAGCAGTGGTGGCAGATGGGCCAAGCGGAGGATTTCACCGCCTTCGAGCAGGCGCTGCGGCAGATGCAACTGCCCATGTTCACCGTGATCTACGCCGACCGCGGCGGCCACATCCTGTCGCAGTACGCCGGGCTGGTGCCGGTGCGCCGCCAGGGCGACTGGGTCTACTGGGCCGGGCTGATCCCCGGCGACACCTCGGCCACGCTCTGGACCGAGGCGCTCCCCTACGACGATCTGCCGCGCGTGGTCGACCCGCCCAGCGGCTGGGTGCAGAACTCCAACAGCCCGCCCTGGCTGACGAGCCTGCCGCCCCAGCTCGACCCCGGCGACTTCCCGTCCTATCTGGCGCCGCATGGGCTCGGCCCGCGCGAGCAGGGCGGCTTGCGCATGCTGCTGGAGCACGGCCCCTACACGCTCGACGACCTCGCCGGGGCTGCCGGCTCAACCGCCTCTGAGCTGACCCGTCACCTGCTCGATGAACTGATCGCCATCGTGGCCGCCACGGGCGACGCGCTGCTCGCGGACGCGGCTGCGATCCTCGCCGCCTGGGATCGGCGCTTCGACGCCGGCAGCCGGGGCGCGGTCCTCTTCGCGGCCTGGCTGGAGGCGCTGCTCGCGCCGGACCAGCCGTTCGACGCCCTCTTCGCCCTGCCCTGGGACCCCGAGCTGCCGCTGGAGACGCCCCTCGGCCTGGCCGACCCGCCCCGCGCCGTGGAAGCGTTACGTCAAGCCGGACACCAGCTTCTCGAACGCGGCGAGCCCCTCGACGTGGCCTGGGGCGAGCGTCACCGGTTGCGCCTCGGCAGCTACGACTTGCCGGCCAACGGGGCGCGCGATCCGCTGGGCGTCTTCCGCGCCACCTGGTTTTGGCCGGGCGCGGACGACGCTGGGGTCGCGGTCGGCGGCACCAGCTTCCTGGCGGTCGTCGAGTTCGGTGAACAGGCTCGCGCCCGCGCGCTCCTCTGCTACGGCAACGCCAGCCAGCCCGGCTCGCAACACCGCGGCGACCAGCTTTCGCTGTATGCTGCCAAAGAGCTGCGGCCAGTGTGGCGCGAGCGCGCCGAGATCGAGGCGCACCTGGAGGCGCGCGAGGTGATCGAGGACAGTGGTGAGGCTGAAGATGATCGTTGAGCAATGTTTGAGGACGGATCCCTCGACTGCGCTCGGGATGACAGAGGTAGTTGAGGGGCTGACGACAACGTTCATTGTCGCCCGATAGGCCACATCCCTTTCCCTGTCATCCCGAGCGCAGTCGAGGGATCTGTGCTGGGGCGGCACCCATCATCCTCGATGGGCAACGCCGTGGTGTGGGACGTGATTGGAGGCGCCAGATGGTGGCCAAACGACGAGCTGAGATCGCGGGTCTGCGGCGGGCCGGCGCGGAGACGGCGCGGCTGCTGCGCGAGCTGGTCGCGCTGGCCACGCCGGGCGTCACCACCGGCGAGCTGAACGACTACGCGCTGCGCTTCATCGCGCGCCTCGGCGGCGAGGCGGTCTTTCACACCCAGAACCGCTTCCCCGGCGCGATCAACACCTCGATCAACGACGAGGCGGTCCACGGCGTGCCGGGCAAGCGGCGGCTCCAGGCCGGCGATCTGCTCAAGATCGACTGCGGCATCCGCCTGAACGGCTACTGCGGCGACACCACCGCCAGCGTCATCGTCGGACAGCCAGGTCCGCACGCCGCCGACCGCTCCGCGGTGCTGGAGGCGGCGCGCGAGGCGCTGCGCGTGGGCGTCGCGGCGGTGCGGGCCGGCGGGCATGTCGGCGACATCGGCGCGGCCATGGAGGCGTCCGTGGCGGCGCGCGGGTTCCGCCTGCTGCCGGAGTTCACCGGCCACGCCATCGGCAGCCGGCTCTGGGAGAAACCCTCGATCCCGGCGGTGGGCACCGCCGGCAGCGGCCCGCGCATCGTCGACGGCCTGGCCTTCACCATCGAGCCGATCGTGACCTCTGGCAGCGGTCAGGTCGTGCTCGGCG
The DNA here is from genome assembly GCA_035693105.1 of Thermomicrobiaceae bacterium. GTDB lineage: Bacteria > Chloroflexota > Chloroflexia > Thermomicrobiales > Thermomicrobiaceae > DASSHC01. Next base: position 9,693 of record DASSHC010000439.1, read on the forward strand.
CCGACGGCTGGACCGTGCGCACCGCCGACGGCGCCCCGGTGGCGCAGTTCGAGCACACCGTGCTGGCGCGACCGGACGGCGCGCTGGTGCTGACGGCCTAGAACTCGGAGGTTGGGAGATTCTTCGCCTCCCTGTCATTCCGAGCCGCGGCGAAGAATCTCCTATCCAGTCGCAACAGCGTGCAGTCCTTACGGATGGAGGAGCGCGTGCCGACCGAACCTGAACGGGAATGGGCCAGCGGCAGCGACAAGGTGATGCTCGAGGTCTTGCGCAATCGCTTCCAGGCGATCGTGGACGAGATGGGGAACGTCGTCCTGCGCACCGGGCACACCGTCTTCGTCAAGGAGACGGGCGACTTCGGCGTGGCGCTGGTCAGCGCGGGCGGCGAGGTCTTCGCCACGCCCTACCGGGTCGGCGTCCACCTGATGGTCGGGCTGCCGACCCGCCCGGTGCTGCGCTACATCGACGAGAAGCTGGGTGGGCTGCACGAGGGCGACGTCTTCCTCTCCAACGACCCGGTCACCAGCGGCGGCATGGCCACCCACCTGCCCGACATCTACATCTGGAAGCCGGTCTTCCATGACGGCCGGCTGCTGTGCTTCGCCTGGAGCTTCATCCACTTCTCCGACGTCGGCGGCCGCGTGCCCGGCAGCATCGCGCCCTCGAACACCGAGACGCTCCAGGAAGGAATCATCCTGCCGCCGGTGCGGCTCGTCGCGGGCGGCGAGCTGAACCGCGAGGTGCTCTCGATCGTGCTGGCCAACTCGCGCATCCCCGACCTCAACTGGGGCGACATCAAGGCGCAGCTAGCCGGGCTGAACACCGCCGAGCGCCGCCTGCGCGACCTGGTCGGGCGCTACGGCGAGGCGCCGGTGCGCCGCGGCATCGACGACGTGCTCGACTACGCCGAGGCGCAGGCGCGCCGGGTGATCGCCGAGGTTCCCGACGGCACCTATCGCTTCACCGACTACCTGGAGACCGACCACGTCCTGCCCGGCCGGCTGCAGCGTATCCAGCTCGCGCTGACGGTGGCCGGGAGCGACATGACGCTCGACTTCAGCGGCACGGACCCGCAGGTGCAGGCGGCATTCAACATCCCGACCAACGGACAGCCGGGGCACTGGATGATCGCCTTCGGCCTGATCAGCTTCCTGCGCACGATGCAGCCCGACCTGGTGCTCAATAGCGGCGCCGTGCGCCCGCTGCACTTCGTCTTCCCGCGCGGCAGCCTGCTCAATCCGGAGCCGGGCGCGCCCTACGGGGTGCGGGCCGCCACCATGTTCCGCGTCTTCGACGCCATCCTGGGCGCGCTGGCTCAGGCGCTGCCGGAGCGGATCAACGCGGCCGGCTCCAGCCAGGGCTCGATCTTGCTGGTGGCCGTCCCCGATCCCGAGACCGCCCGCCCGAAGGTCAGCGTCGTGCAGCCGCTGGCCGGCGGCTCGGGTGGGCGGCCGATGAAGGACGGCCTGGACGGCGTC
>DASSHC010000440.1:0-8506 GCA_035693105.1 Thermomicrobiaceae bacterium
TCGACGACGACGCTGATGTGATCCAATCTCTTGATCGTCATGTCCCGAGTATAGCAGAGGCCGTGCGCGGCGGACCACGCCGGCCGTTGTCGCGCCTTGGACGTGGTTGGCCGGGAGACGCAGGGAGATCAGGGCGCAGCCAGGCTGCAACAAGGCCAGATGGATGCCAGCCCGGTGCTTGTCGCGGATCTTCAGACGCTGGAAGCGGTTGAGCCGGGAGGGCGTCCCTTCGGCAACCCACCGGTAGCGTCCCAGGCGGTTCTTGGGCTGGACACCGCAGCGTTGGCCGCGATCCGTTGGGTTCTTGCCCGTTTCTTGGCGCCCGCGGGGCCGGCAACGCGGCGGAGTCCAGCGCGGCCCGGTCCGACACCTGGGGCCGTCCGCCCTTGGGCTTCAGCGGCTCCGGCGAGAGCGGCCGCGCGATCCGCGCCCTCAGTGGGCTGCGCGGATTCGGCCCGAGCATTCGATTCTGGACGGAGCCGGGCGGCCGGCGGCACGATGGTTCCGGGTTCACACCCAACCATGAACAGCACCCAACAACCCGCTTCCGCGCTAAACTTCGCCAGTGAACGAGCCACCGAGGCTGGGAAGGATGGGGCAGCCATGAGTCAGGAGCCGCTGGCGCCGCGCTACGACACCCTGATCAAGGGCGGCCGGGTGGTCGATCCCGGGGCCGGGCTGGTCGGCGACTACGATGTCGCCATCCTGCGCGGCCGGGTCGAGCGGGTCGAAGCCGGTATCCCGGTCGAACACGCCGACGAAGTGATCGACGCCCGCGGCCAGATCGTCACGCCGGGGCTGGTCGATCTCCACACGCACATCTACTGGGGCGTCACTTATTGGGGCATCGAGGCCGACCCGGTGGCGGCGCGCAGCGGCGTGACCACCTGGCTCGACGTCGGCAGCGCCGGCGCCTACTCCTTCCCCGGCTTCCGCGAGTACATTGCCAAACCGAGCCGGGCGCGCATCTTCGCCCTGCTCAACCTCTCGGCCATCGGCCTGATCGCCCCCACCTTCGAGCTGGCCAACCTCGACTACCTCAACCTCGACCTGGCGACCGCCATCGTCGCGGAGAACCGCGACCTGATCCTCGGCATCAAGGCGCGCATCGACCGCAACACCACGCGCGGCGTCGGCATCGCGCCGCTCAAGCTGGCGCGCGAGCTGGCCGACCGCGTCGGGCTGCCGCTGATGGTCCACATCGGCGCTGGGCCGCCCACGTTGCACGAGATCATCCCACTGCTGCGGCCGGGCGACATCCTGACCCACTGCTTCACCGGCGGCGACATGCGCATTCTCGACCCGGCGGGCCAGCTCTACCCGGCGGTGCGCGAGCTGCACGAGCGCGGCGTGATCTTCGACATCGGCCACGGCACCGGCTCCTTCAGCTACGAGGTGGCCGAGGCGATGCTCGACCACGGCTTCCCGCCCGACGTGATCAGCAGCGACATCCACCAGTTGGCAGTGCAGGGGCCGATGTTCGACCTGCCGACGACGCTCTCCAAGTTCCTCAACCTCGGCATGAGCCTGGAAGACGTCGTCGAGCGCGCCACCTCGCGCCCGGCCGCCGCCATGCGCCGCCCCGAGTTGGGCTCGCTCAAGCCGGGCAGCCTGGCCGACATCGCTCTCTTCCGCCAGGAGGAGGGGCAGTACGGCTTCTACGATGCGCAGATGAGCCGGCGCGGCGGCAGCCTGCGCCTGATCAACACGCTGACACTGGTCGATGGCCAAGCGCTGCCGCGCCTGCCCGAGCGCCCGCTGCACCTCTGGGCCACCCTGCCCGAGCACCAGCGCGGCGTCCCGGCACCGGAGGCGCGCGCGTGAGCGACGGCAGGAATGGCCGGCGCCGGGGGAGCCCTCATCCGCCACGGGGAGCCCTCTCCCCCGCAGGGCTCCGTCCGGAGGGGGGTTGGGGTGAGGACCCCGGGCGTTGGGGTGAGGGCCCGTACACGAAAGGACGGCAACCATGCGACTGATCATTCGAGCGGAGCGAGTGTTCGACGGCAGCGGGGCGGCGCCGCGGGCCGCCGAGGTGGTGGTCGAGGGCGAGCGCATCGTCGAGGTCAACTACGGCGCCGGCACGCTGGCGCGCGACGACGACCAGGTGCTGGAGCTGCGCGCGGGAACGCTGCTGCCGGGGCTGATCGACGCCCACGTCCACCTGATCGGCAGCGGCGAGCCGGGCGACCGCGCCTTCGGGCTGGGCGACATCGTCAACTCGATCCCCACGGTCACGCTCAATTGCTTCCGCAACGCCCAGCGCGACCTGGAGGCCGGCTTCACCACGGTGCGCGACGCCGCCTGCCGCTACTACGCCGACATCTCCCTGCGCGACGCGATCAACCGCGGCGAGCTGACCGGCCCGCGTATCTGGGCCTGCGGCCTCGGCATCACCTCGACCGCCGGCCACATGGACCGCGAGAAGATCCTGCCGCCGCACCTCTCGCTCCCCGGCCCCAGCGCGGTGGCCGACGGCCCGGTCGAGGCGCGCACCGCCGTGCGCCAGAACCTGCGCTACGACGTCGACTTCATCAAGTTCAACGCCACCCTGACCGAGCACGTGCGCCGCTACCAGGCCTACTGCGCGCCCGAGATGACGGCCGAGACGATGCAGGCCCTGATCGAGGAGGCGCACTGGCACGGGCGACGCGTGACGGCGCACTGCTACGGCGGGCCGGGGGCCGACTGGGCGCTGGACGCCGGTATCGACGGCATCGAGCACGGCTTCTACCTCAGCGACGAGCAACTGGCGCGCATGGGCGAGCAGGGCACGGTCCTCTGCCCCACGCTCAGCGTCGTCGGCCGCTTCCGCGAGCAGGGCGCGCGTGCCCTGCCGCCCAACGCGCCGCACCTGGAAGCCTGGCGGCAGAAGGCGATCGCCAACGCCTGGAAGACAGCCGGGCGAGCCCATGAGCTGGGGGTGAAGATCATCTGCGGCACCGACGCCGCCATGCCCTACGTCACCCACGGCGGCAATGCCTACGAACTGGAGATGCTGGTCGAGGCCGGGCTGACGCCGGGCGAGGCGCTGGTCGCGGCCACCAGCGGCGCGGCCGAGGCCATCGCCTTCCCCGAGGTCGGCCGGATCGCGCCCGGCGCGTACGCCGACCTCGTCCTGGTCGACGGCGACCCGCTGGCCGACATCCGCGTGCTGCAGCAGCGCGAGCGCATCGCGCTGGTGATCAAGGGCGGCGCCATCGTCGCCGACCGCCGCGCCGCGGTCCCAACAGCGGTCCCGGCGGCCGCCGATTGAGGCCAATCGCGAGCGGGCGGGTTTCAAACCCGCCCCTACGGCCGTACCTGCTCCCCTTCTCCCAGAATTGGGAGAAGGGGCTGGGGGATGAGGGCTCCTCGGTGCTGGGAGTGAGGGTAAGGAGGTCATCATGCGCGTGACGGTTGTCGGGGCCGGGGCTATCGGCGGGACGGCGGGGGCGCTGCTGCATCAGGCGGGGCAGCAGGTCACGCTGGTCGACCGCGACGCCGCGCACGTGGCCGCGATCAACCGCGACGGCTTCCGCCTCAGCGGCGCCATCGAGTTGGTCGAGCCGGTGCCGGCGATCACGTCCGACCGGCTGCCGGAATTGGCGCAACACGAGGGGCCGCTCGGCATGGTGCTGCTGGCGGTCAAGGCGCTCGACACCGAGGCGGCCGTCGAGCAGATCCGGCCCCATCTGGCGCCGGAGGGCTTCATCGTCTCCTATCAGAACGGGCTCAACGAGGAGCTGATCGCCTGCCTGGTCGGCCGCGAGCGCGCCATCGGCGCCTTCATCCACTACGGCGGCGACCTGGTCGAGCCGGGCCACGTGGTGCTCGCCAACCGGGTGCCCAGCTACCTCAGCGAGCTGGACGGCCGCGAGACGCCGCGCATCCGGGAGGTCGCCTCCGTCCTCGCGGCCGTCACACCGACGATCGTCACCGACAATCTGGAGGGCTACCTCTGGGGCAAGCTCTGCTATGCCTCGCTCGCCTTCGCCGTCTCGATCGTCGACGCGCCGACCGACGAGGTCGTCAGCGTCCCCCAGGCGCGGCGCGTGATTCGCCAGCTGGTGGCCGAGGTGGTGGACGTGGCCCACGCCCAGGGGATCCGGCTGGAGAACATCCACGGCTTCGAGCCGGCCATCTTCGACCGCGCCAACCCCAATCGGATCCCGGAGAGCGACGCCCTCTTCGACCGCTGGGCGGCGCGCGGCAAGACGGCCATCAAGCGCCACATGGGCATTCACCGCGACATCAAGGTGCGTAAGCGCCGCACCGAGGTCGACTTCCAGGTCGGCCCGGTGGTCGAGCGCGGCGCGGCCGTGGGCGTGGCCACGCCGCTCAACGCCCTGCTGCAGCACCTCGTGCATCAGGTCGAGAACGGCGAGCGGCCGCAGGACTGGTCCAACATCGCGGAACTGGACAAGGCCGCGGCCACGCTCGGCGCGTAAACATCTTGACAGACGATGGCCGACTTCGTAGGATGCGGCCCCAAGTCGCATCCGGGCTGGACCTGGGTGAGGATTGAAACGGCATTCCGGAATGCAGGGTATGTTCATCGACGGTGCCGCCGGCCGCGTGTTCCCCGTTCAACCGTGAGGAGAGGGCTGCCCCGTGAGTGCTGCTTCAGGTTCATCCGCCGCACGCTTTCCGCTGCTCGGCGCGCTCCAGCCGGGGACGGTTCAGCGGCATGAAGTGACGCTGCCGGGGGCGGCGCTGGCGGACGAGCGCTGGCCGGTCATCAGCGTCAGCGGCGCGGCCCCGGGCCCGGCGCTCTTCGTCAATGCGGGGGTGCACGGCGGCGAGTACCCGGCGGTCGAGTCGGTCATCCAGCTGGGCCAGTTGCTCAACCCCAACGAGCTGGCCGGCACCGTGGTGCTGCTGCCGGTGCTCAATCTGCCCGCCTTCCGCCAGCGCAGCATGTACGTCTGCCCGGTCGACAACCTCAACCCCAACCGCCAGTTTCCCGGCTCGCCGAGCGGCAGCTACAGCCAGCAGCTCGTCCACGCGCTGACCGAGGAGTTCATCGCGCGGGCGGACTACTACATCGACCTGCACGGCGGCGACATCGTGGAGGACCTGGCTCCGTTCGCGATCTGCCGCCAGGGGAGCGATCCGGTCGATCAGCGCGCGCTGGAGCTGGCCAGGCTCTTTGGCCTCCCCTACGTGCTGGCGGTCGATAGCTCGTTCCAGTCCGGCAGCGGCACGCTGAGCTACAACGCCGGGGCCGCCCGCGGCGTGCCGAGCTTGATCGCCGAGGCGGGCGGGCTCGGCCTGCTGCGGCAGGGGGACGTCGACCTGTTGGTCAACGGCGTGCTGCGGGTGCTGGCGCATCTCGGCATGCGCGCCGCCACGGTGCCGGCCGCGCCCGCGCCCAGCGTGCTGAGCGAGTTCCGCTGGATCTACTCCCAGCACGCCGGCCTCTTCTATCCCTCGGTGAAGATCGAGGACCAGGTCAGCCAGGGCCAGGTCGTCGGCCGTATCGGTTCGCTCTTCGGCGACACCCTGGAGGAGGTCACCGCGCCGGTCGACGGCCCGGTCCTCTTCGTCATGGTCAACCCCTCGGTCCCGGCCAACGGGCTGTTGATGGGGATCGGGGTGAGCTGAAATCGTCGCGGCGCGTGCCGCGGCGACCGCCTCCGGCGCATGGCTTGCCCGGAGAGAGTGGAGGAATGATGAGTCGGCTCGACGATCTGATCAGCCAGCGCCGGCTGCATCGCCGGCACCTGCTCCAACTCATGGGGATGAGCGGCGCGGGGCTGCTGGCCGCCTGCGCCTCGAAGAGCTCCACCGGCAGCAATGCCACCAGCACCACCAGCTCGGGTGGCGCGGCCACCACGGCGCCCACCACCGCCAGCGGTTCCGGCGGCGCCACGGCCGCGGCCAGCGCCGCCACTGGGGCGAGCCCGGCGGCCACCAGCGCCGCCGCGGCCACGAGCGCCCCGACTACGAGCGCCGCCAGCAAGAAGAAGGGCGGCACGCTGACGGTCGGGCTCGACCAGGAGCCCCCGACCATGGACCCGCACGCCTCGCCCTCGGCGATCACCTACTACATTACCGGCTCGACCGCCGAGAGCCTGCTCTACCTCGACGACAAGCGCCAGCTTCAGCCCTGGCTGGCCTCCAAGTACGAGGTGGCCACCGACGCCAAGACCTTCACCTACCACCTGGTGACCGATGCCACCTTCCAGGACGGCGCGCCCTTCAACAGCCAGGCGGTCAAGTACAGCTTCGACCGCATCGTCGATCCCAATTTCAAGGCGGGCGGCGCGCTCGGCTCGCTCAGCGGCTACACCGGCACCGATACCCCCGACGACAACACCGCCGTGGTCAAGTTCAAGGACTCCTTCGTGCCCTTCCTGACCTACTCGGCGGGCGGCACGCTGGCCTTCGTCTCGCCCAAGACCACCCCGACCCAGGGCGATGCCGTCAACCACACGCCGGTCACCAGCGGCCCCTACAAGATCACCGAGTACGTCGCCAAGGACCACTGCACGATCGAACGCTGGGACGACTACAAGCGCAAGCTTCCCTGGGCCAGCCAGCCGGGGCCGGGCTACCTCGACAAGGTCGTCTGGAAGTTCATCCCCGAGGCCGGCACGCGCACGACCACGGTGCAGTCGGGGGAGACCCAGGCCGCCACGGTGATCGCGTCGCAGGACCTGCCGACCTTCGAGAACAACAAGGACTACATCGTCACCAAGCCGGCCTGGGTCGGTACGCCGGAGATCTGGCTGCTGACCGTCGATCACCCGCCCACCGACGACGTCAAGGTGCGCCAGGCGATCAACTACGCGGTCAACAAGCAGGCCCTCGTCGACACGGTCTACCGGGGCACCGCGACGCCAGCCATCGGCATCCTGGCCAAGTCGATGCTCGACGACCCCTCGCTGCAGAACTACCCTTTCGACCAGGCCAAGGCCAAGCAACTGCTCGACGACGCCGGCTGGACGGCCGGCTCCGGCGGCATGCGCGAGAAGAACGGCCAGAAGCTGACGATCGTGATCAACGCCATCGACTACGGCGGCGGGCCGGCGACCGAGGTGCCGCTGATCCAGGGGCAACTGCGCGACGTCGGCATCGACGCCCAGATCAAGGCTCAGGCGCGCCCGCCCTGGTATGACGACAATTACAAGGGCGCGACCAACGGCCCGATCATGTTCCTGCGCTCCGGCGACTGGGATGGGCTCTACGCCCTCTTCCATTCCTCCAATATCGGTGGCAACTTCAACTGGTCGCGGGTCAAGGACCCGGACGTGGACGCGGCGCTGGTCAAGGGGCGCCAGGAGAGCGACCCGGCTAAGCGCAAGCAGCTCTACATCGACCTGTGCAAGAAGCTGCTGAACGACATGGCGGCCGCCGTGCCGCTCTTCGATCAGCTGTCGGTCTGGGTCATTCGCGCCAACTACCCGGGCATGCTCTTCAACGGCTACACCTACCCGATCATCACCGAGATGTCGACGAGCTGACCGGGGTAGAGGGGACTGGTTCCGCGCGATGTACGCCTATCTCGCCCGCCGCGTGCTGGCGACCATTCCGGTGCTCTTCGGCGTCTCGGTGCTCGTCTTCTCGATGCTGCACCTGGTGCCGGGCGACCCGGTCAAGATGATGCTCAGCGAATTCCAGACCAATCCGCAGCAGGAGGCGCTGCTGCGCTCGCAGCTGCACTTCGACGAGCCGCTGCCGCAGCAGTTCTGGCGCTTCCTCTCGGGCGCGGTGCAGGGGAACCTCGGCTACTCGATCCGCGACAAGCGGCCGGTCTCCACCGAGATCCTGGAGGTCCTCCCCTCGACCATCCAGCTGGCGGTGGCCGGCCTGCTGGTCGCGCTCTTGCTCGGCATCACGCTCGGCGTGCTGGCGGCGGTCAAGCAGTATTCCTGGCTGGACGCCAGCTCGATGCTGGTGGCGCTAATCGGCGTCTCGATGCCGAGCTTCTGGCTCGGGCTGCTGTTCATCTTTGCCTTCTCGCTGCGCCTGCCGATCTTCCCGGCCACGGGGGGTGGTGGCCTGCGGCACCTGGTGCTGCCGGCCGTGACCCTGGGGCTGGGCGCCTCGGCCATCATCGCGCGCCTGACGCGCTCCAGCATGCTGGAGGTGCTGCGGCGCGAGTACATCACCACGGCCCGCGCCAAGGGGCTGCGCGAGTACCGCGTCATCCTGCGCCACGGGCTGAAGAACGCCCTGATTCCGGTGGTGACGATCTTCGGCTTGCAGTTCGGCCAACTGCTGGCCGGCACCGTCGTCATCGAGACCGTCTTCGCCCGCCCGGGCATCGGGCGGCTGGCGGTCGACGCGATCCTGGCCAAGGACATCCCGGTGGTGCAGGGGATCGTGCTGGTGGTGGCCGTCTTCTATGTCACGGTCAACCTGATCGTCGACCTGATCTACGCGCTGCTCGACCCGCGCATCCGCTACAGCTAGGGTGAGGTTGCGAGGCGACGATGGCTGTCACCGATGTTGTCCACAAGTCCGACGCGCTGGAGCGATTCCGGCCGCGCTCGCGCTTCGGCGACTTCTTCCGCCGCCTGCG
>DASSHC010000441.1:0-14460 GCA_035693105.1 Thermomicrobiaceae bacterium
GCGCAGCAGCGGCGCCGCCTGGCGGAAGAGCGCGGCCGCGCGCCCATAGAGGTCGCGCTTGCGCGCGATGTCCTGCAGCTCGAAGAGTTGCCCGAAGTGGTAGCAGAGCGCGGCGGCGGCGCGCAACTCGGCCCCGAGCAGGCGCTCACCCCGCCGCTCGGCGGCGCGCGCCGCGTGCAGGTAGTCGCGCGCGGTCTCGGCCCAGGCCAGCGGCCAGCCGGCGACACCATGCACGCGCTTGAGGGTGGCACCGAGCTGCGACGCGCCGATGCCACCGTAGAGGAAGCGATTGCGCGCGGTGGCGTTCAACACGTCGGCGCTGACCGCGCGAAAGGCGAGGTCGACGAGCCGGACGGTGACGCGATTGGCGATCCAGAAGCGCGGGCTGAGTGGCACGAATTTGTCTCCCCGGTATCCTCGGGCACCGGCCCACCTGGGCCAATGCAGCTTCCGTTCCAGCGCGGGCCGGCATCCACCCGGGTGGAGTGCCGCGTTGCCGCAGGAGTGGCGAACGTTATGTCGAATATGCCTGGGCTGATCGCCGCGATCGCCGCGCCGCTGGTGAATCTAGGATACACCGAGGCAGGCGGCCGTCACCGTGCGTCTGGTCACGACGAGGATAGGGCGGGTTAGGTCGACATAATGGCTAGTTCGGGTAGAGGGGCATGCGCTGGGGTAGGGAAGGGATGAGCAGGGACGGGCAGGGGAGTCCTCTTGGCCGCATAGGAGTGGATGCGGTTCGGCCGGGGAGATCCTTCGCTGCGGCTCAGCATGACAAGGGGAGAGGCCGTCTTCACCCTGTCATCCCTTCCTTCGGCAAGCTCAGGATCAGGCTCAGGGCAGGCTCTGAGCCGCAGCGACGGATCGCTCTTGGGTGTGGGCCGCGCCACCCATCCCCGCGCGGCAGGCCATCCATCGCACCCAATCTCAGCCCCTTCAGTGGGCTTCGTGGACTCAGCCCGGGAATGAATTCCCGGGCGACACGGGCGGCGCGGCTCCACGGACCGCGCCGCCTCAACCCTGGCCCTCGTGGGCCGCCAGGCACCGCGGCTCCTGAGCAGGCAGCCGCCCCGCGCTCGCCCTACGGCTTGTCGATGTCCTCTTTACGGCCGCCGACCGGCCGCTGCGCGTGCGCGCCGCGCTCCTTGGCGGCCAGCTCGGTGTCCGAGGCGAACTCTTCGTCGGGGGTGGGGCCCTCGCCCTCGGGGCCCATGTGGTGCGCCTTCGACGCCGGATAGTCCTTGGCCAGCGGCTCCTGCCGCTCCTCGTCGCCCGGCTGCGGTCGTTTGCTGCTCATGGTGCTTTCCCTCCGCAATGGCTCTGCTACCGGCGGGCGCGCATCCGGCGCCGCCGTCGCGGGCAGAGGTCGGAAGATTGGTGCCAGGGCAAGCGCGGCAGGGAGGCCGGCAGGTCACTCGCGGATGCTGTAGGCGAGCTGGCCCAGCTCCTGCATGAAGGCCACCACGGCATCCTGGTTGTCGATCTGATCGCTCATCGCCACCACGATCACCGGCCCCTTCGGCGCGTAGATCACGCCCGCGTCGTGGATGGCGTCGTCCAGGTTGCCGGTCTTGTGGGCCACGCGCACGCTGTCGGGCAGCCCGGCGGGCAACCGGTCGTTGATCGTCTGTTTTCCCAGCAGGTCGAGCATCTCCTGGCTCGCCCGCTGGCTGACCACCTTACCGGCCAGCAGCAGTTGAAAGAGCCGCTCGATGTCGGCCGGCGAGGTCACCGCGTAGGCGTCGCTGGCCTCGGCCGGCGCACGCTCGCCGCCGCCGGGCAAGCGCAGGGTGGCCGGCAGGGCGGCGCCGGGGCGCCGCGGCCGCGCGGCCGGCGCCGCGGCCTGCGGCGACCAGCGGATCTCGGTGCTGGCCAGCCCGAGCGCGGCCAGGGTGGCGTTGACCCGGTCGCTGCCGACGGTGTAGAGCAGCGCCTCGGCCGCCACGTTGCTGCTGACGGTGATCATGTTGGTCAGCAGCTCGTCGAGCGGCACCTGGGTGCCGACATCGGCGTCGCCGTAGATCGGGTCGTCCTCGTAGAAGAAGCCGGGCGAGAGGGTGACGAGCTGATCGAAGGTCAGTTCTCCCGCCTCGCGCTGGCGGTAGATCTCGACCATCACCGCCAGCTTGTAGAGGCTGGCGGCCTCGAACTGGGTATCGGCGTTGTGCTGGTAGAGGATCGTGCCGTCGGGCAGCGCTACCACCACGCCCAGGTGCGCCGGCACATTGGCGACGAGCGGGTCGATGGCGGCGGCCAGCCGGTCGGCCGCCAGCGGCGCCGGCGTCGCCACCGGCACGAAGGTCGGGGTAGGGGAGGGCGCGTCAGGATTCCGGACGCTCGGGCTAGCAGCGGCGGTGGTCGGCGTCCGTGAGGGTGTGGACGTGTGCCGAGAGCGCGTGGCGACGGGCGTGGGGATAGGAGTAAGGGCCGTCGTGGGCGGTGCCGGAGTGCCCACGCTCGCCTCCGCCGGGAGCGTGGGTGGGTGCCGGAGCTGATCGGCGACGGCGAAGCTGATCAGGATGACGAAGAGCGCCAGGCCGATGCGCGGCGCCAAGCGATTCAACACGGTCCCCCTGCGTATCACGCCCGCGCGGCGACAGCCACGGGCCGGGGCCGCTGGTGCCCGCGCCGCGCCGTTCGCTGCGACTCGTGGCGCTATCCTACCACTGCCGCCGCGGCAGCTTGCGCTTGCGCGCGCCGGTGCCGCTGCACCATACTCCTCGCTTGGGTCGTGGTGGAAAGGGTTGTGGGTTGGCAAGTCAGGCCGTCGAGGCGTTTCACTATCGCAGTCTGGTGCGGAATCTGGTCGCCAAGGACCTCAAGGTCCGCTACAAGAACTCGGCCCTCGGCTTCCTCTGGTCGCTGCTCAACCCGCTGCTGATGATGATCGTCTTCACCTTCGTCTTCACCCAGCTTCTCAACCAGAACATCGCCGACTTCCCGGTCTTCGTACTGGCGGCGCTCTTGCCCTGGCAGTGGACGCAGTCCGCGCTCTCGCTCGGCACCTCGACGCTGGTGGAGAACGCGCCGCTGATCGGCAAGGTCTACTTCCCGCGCCTCCTCCTGCCGGTCTCGGTCGTCCTCTCGACCATGATGAACTTCGTGCTGGCATTACCGGCGCTCTTCGCCATCATGGCGCTCTTCGGGCGCCCCTTCACCCCCTGGATCCTCTACATCCCGGTGATCGTGGCGGTGCAGGCGATCTTCCTCGTCGCGCTGCTCCTGATCCTGGCGCCGCTGCACGTCTTCTTCCGCGACACCATCGTGCTGGTCGAGGTCGGGCTGACCGCCTGGTTCTTCGTCACGCCGATCTTCTACCCGATCGAGGCGATCGCGCCGCGCTGGTCGGCCTGGGTCTACCGCGTCAACCCGATGGCGGCCATCGTGGCCGAGTACCGCACCATCCTCTACCACGGCGGGGTGCCCGACCCGCTCTTCATGGCGCGCACCGGCGCGACCGCCGTCGTCCTGCTGATCGCCGGCTACCTGATCTTCGCCCGGCTGAACCACATCCTGGGAGAGCACCTGTGAGCGACGAGCGCTACGCGGTCGAGTTCCACAACGTCTCGCGGCGCTTCACCCTGCGCCACGAGCGCCACGCCAGCTTCCAGGACTGGTTCATCGGCCTGCTGCGCACGCGCGGCGTGGCCGAGGAGTTCTGGGCGCTGCGCCAGGTCAGCTTCGGCGTGCGGCCGGGCGAGGCGCTGGGCGTGCTGGGGCGCAACGGCGCCGGCAAGAGCACGCTGCTCAAGCTGGTGACCCGCATTTTGGAGCCGACCAGCGGCGAGATCCGCCTGCACGGCCGGGTCCACGCCATGCTGGAGCTGGGCGCGGGCTTCCATCCGGAGCTCTCGGGGCGCGACAACGTCTACCTCAACGGCAGCATCTACGGCTTCTCGCGCCGGCGGATGCGCGAGCGGCTGGACGAGATCGTCGCCTTCGCCGAGCTGGAGCGCTTCATCGACACGCCGGTCAAGCACTACTCCTCGGGCATGTTCATGCGCCTCGGCTTCGCCATCGCGATCCATATGGAGCCCGATATCCTGGTGATGGACGAGATCCTGGCGGTGGGCGACGCGGTCTTCCAGGAGAAGTGCTACGACGCGCTGCTGAATCTCAAGCGCCAGGGCAAGACCATCCTCTTCGTCTCACACGACGCCAGTAAAGTGCGCGGCTTCTGCGACCGCGCCTTGCTCCTGCAGGCCGGCCAATTGATCGACCTCGGCCCGACCGGCGAGGTGGTCGACCACTACGAGCGGCTGATGCACGGTGAGGAGCGCGAGGCCTCGCTGCTGCGCGTGCGCCCGGTCGACGCCGAGGGCGCGCCGCGCGAGTATCTCTTCCCCGGCGACGATCTGACCGTGGAAGTGCTGCTGCGGCCGGGCGCCGCGCCGCCGGGCGAGCTGCTGCTGGCGCTCGACCTCTTCGACAGCCAGGGCGGGCACCTCTTCGGCAGCACCGGCGTCCTGCCCGGCTGTGGCGATCCGGACGGCGTCAACGGCTCGCGCGCCGCCCGGCTGCGCCTGCGCGAGCTGCCGCTGGCCGAGGGGGTGCTCGCCATCGTGGCGACACTGCAGCGCGCCGAGGATGGCGGCGCGCCGCGCACGCTCGACCGGCGCGAGGCCGAGGTCCAGGTGCTGCCGCGTCACCGGCCGTCCCGGCGCGGTCTACTCGAGCTGGCCCACGAGTGGGAGTGGGAACGTACGGGGGTAGGGGAGGACACCGGCGGTGCGCTCGGTCCCGGCGCGCTGCCGACCTCGGTCCCGCTCCGGCGGGAGGAATGACCCCAGCCGGCGCGGCCGAACGGCGCTCGCGGGCGCGACTGATGGTTCCTTCATGCGGGGCGATGCGGCACGTAGACTGATCCGTGGTGCGGCGGCGTGCCGCCGCGTTTTTTTCGGAATGTGGGAGTCCACGGATGTCGACGCTGCGTGTTCTGGTGATCGACGACGATCAAGGGTTTATCTTGCAGGCGCGGGCCTCACTGGCACGGCTGGCCGAAGTGCGCAGCATCACCAACGGCGTCGATGGGCTGCGCAGCGCGGCGGGTTGGCTGCCCGATGTGATCCTGCTCGACCTCTTGATCGACGACACCGACAGCTTCGCCCTGCTCGACGACCTGCTGCACCTGAATGGCGAGCGGCCACCCTTCGTCCTCTGCACCAGCGCTGGGGTGCGCGAGCCGCGCTTCTCGCCGGCTGGCTGGCCGGTCGGGGTGCTGCCGCGCTCGACCGCGGCGGCCGAGCTGCGCGCGGTCGTCGGCCAGGCGTTCAGCCGCCGCGCCTCGTGAGCGGCCCGCTAGCCCTCGCCCGGCAGCCGCACGTCCGCCGTCGTCGCCACCTCGGCCCCAGCCGCGCGCAGCTCCTCGACGGCGCGCTCGGCGTCGCCCGGCTCCAGATTCACCCCGCGCATGGCATCGGTGAGCAGCGTGACCTTCAAGCCGTGGCGCAGGGCGTCCAGCGCGCTGGCGCGCACGCAGTAGTCGGTCGCCAGCCCGCCGATATAGAGATGCTCGACCGCATCCCGCCGCAGCCGCTCGCCGAGTGATTCGCCCTCGGCGGTCTGCCCCTCGAAGGCGGAGTAGCCGTCGTCGGCGGCGCTGGTCCCCTTGCTGAAGACCAGCGTGTTGGGCGGCAGCGTCAACTGGGGGTGGAAGGCCGCGCCGGGCGTCCCCCGCAGGCAATGGACCGGCCAGGTGCCGCCCTGCTCCTGGAAGTGCCGGCTGGCGGGTGGGTGCCAGTCGCGCGAGGCGTAGACCGGGTAGCCGCGCGCGGCGAAGCGGGCGGCGGCGTCGCTCAGCAGCGGTACCACCTGGTCGCCCTCGGCCACACCGAGCGCGCCGCCGGGGCAAAAGTCGTTCTGCACGTCCACGATCACGAGTGCGGGCTTCTCGGCCATCGCGGTTCGCCGCCCTTTCAATGCCGCGGCCCGATCCGGCGGGGCCGGACCGGGCTGGGGCTCAACTCGACAGAACGATCAGAACGGGGTGGGCGCCCAGGTCTGTGTGCGGCGCTCGCGGCGCGCCTGATGCCAGGCGCTCAGGCGCGCGGTGACGCGCGGCACCAGGATGTAGGCCAGCACCGTCAGCAGCGTTCCAGCCAGCGCGTCGAGGATGTAGTGATTGGCCGTGCCAACCACCGCCGTCGCCATCAGGAGCGGGAAGAGGATCCCGGGGATCCAGTAGAGCTTCCGTTTCCCGACGCGGATCAGACCCATGCCGACGAAGACGGCGAAGCCGACGTGTAGGCTCGGCATGGCCGCGAACGGGTTGTAGAGCGTCGCCAGGCTCGGCTGATCGTAGTTGATCCCGCTGTAGAGCTTGAGCGTGTCCACGAACCCGGTGTACGGGAAGAGACGCGGCGGCGCCAGCGGGTAGATGATGTAGATGGCCAACCCGGTGAAGAGGATCGCCAGGAACGTGTTGCGCACGTTGCGATACTCCTCGTGGTGCCAGCAGAAGACCCAGATGCCGAACAGGATCAGCGCGGTCAGGTGCGTGTAGGCGTAGGTGAAATTCAGCAGGCGCGTGAAGGCCGGTTCGGCCAGCACGGCCGTCTGGATACCCATCTCGCGGAAGAGGCCGAGGCGCTGCTCCAGCCCCATCACCGTGTGCGCGTGACCGAAGGCCACCGCTTCTTTGCCGGCGGCAACGCCACGGGTGGCGAAGTAGAGCATGAAGGTCGTCACCAGCAGGGCGAACTCCAGCAGCCCGACCCGCGCCCGCTCGCGCACGGTCTCATTGACGTGCAGCCGCACCGGGAAGTGTCGCGGTCGATGCATCAGTGACAGGTTCTCCTTCCTGCGTCCGGCCCTGGTCGGCGGGGAATCCACGTCCGTGGAGTCAAGCAAAGCGTAGCGGGAGCCGATCCGCCATGACCAGGAGTCCGAGCATCAGGCTGTCCAACCGGACAGGGTGGGCGGGCGCCGGCACGTGGCTCGAGCCCGGCAGCCGCTGGCCGCATGCATGCACGCCGCATACCACTGGCTCTTGCCACGATCTGCATGAATTATACTCCTTCGGCGCGCGATCATTGGCCGCCGAACCGCCGACCGCCCCTTGCCGCCGCGTCGCCCGGCAACTATACTCCCCGTACGTACACTCATCCAGAGCAGGCCGGATAGAGTGGTGACGGGAGCGGTGCATGTCCAGTGAGCCGGGCGAGCTGACCATCAACGCGGCGGTCGAGGAGTTCTTCGCCGATCTGCGCCTCTCGCCACGCAGCAAGAAGACCTATCGCGGCGCGCTGACCAAGTTCCTGCAGCGGCTGGAGACGCAGGGCCTCGACCCGGCCACGGCGCCGGTAGAAGCGCTCAGCGAGGACCACGTGGTCGACTTCGTCGCGGCGCTGATGCCGGAGGACATCCGCTCGCCGGAGGAGGTCTCGCGCATGCGCACCGCGCAGACCAACCTGGCCGCGGTGCGGAAGTTCTACGCCTACCTCGCCACCTTCGAGCTGCACCGCGGCCTCTCCGGCGACAAGCTGCGGGCGCGCGTCGCGGCGATGATGCCGCGCTTCACCCCGCCGCCGCCCGACGTGCAGACGGCCGATCTCGACCGCATCGTCGACCATGTGCGCGGCCTGCCGCACGAGCACGAGACCCACCGCGAACTGCGCCGCGTGAAGGTCCGCGCCATGATCCTCTTCCTCTACCGCAGCGGCGTGCGCGTCTCCGAGCTGTGCGGGCTGCGCCGCCGCGACATCGACCTCGGCTCGGGGGCGGCCAGTGTCTATCGCGCCAAGGGCGGCAAGAGCCGCACGGTGCACTTCGACAGCGAGACGGCGCAGGCGCTGGTCGCCTACTGGACGGCGCGCGGCGACGGCGGGCGCGGGGTCGGCAGCCTACCGGCCTTCAGCGGGCGAGACAAGGCCGGGCAGCCGGGGCGCGCGATCAGCCCGCGCACGGTCGAGCAGATCGTGGCCGAGCTGTGCGTAGCGGCCGGGGTCGAGAACCCGATCACGCCGCACTCCTTCCGCCACGGGCTGGCGACCGAGCTGGTGCGGCGGCGGGTGCGCGAGTCCACGGTGCAGACGATTCTGGGCCACGCCTCGCCGATGACCACGCGCATCTACGTGCACAAGGTCGCGTTGGAGGTGGCGGAGGAGTACCAGGAGGCGTTCGGCGAGTACCGCCGCCCGAGCGGCGGGGGCTAGCGCGGGAGCGGGATCCTTCGTAGCAGGGCTGGTGCCGCGTGCGGCACGGATCCGCGGCGGAAGCCCAGCCATCCCCTCAAGGCGGGCCCGCCAGCAGCAGCTCGACCTCGCGCAGCAACGCATCGAGATCGAATGGCTTGGCGATCCAGGCCGTACGCGGTCGCCCCAGCGACGCGGCCGTACGGCTCAACAGCTTGTCGTCCGTCGCGGTCAGCAGCAGCGGGATCAGGGCCAGCGCGGCGTCGCCGTTGAGCCGCGCCAGCAGCGCGGCATCCGGCCCCAGCTGGCTGAACTGGACGTCGAGGATGATCAACTCGGGGCGTTCCCCGGCGGGGAGGCCGGCGACGGCGTCGAGCACGAGGCCCGTCAGCGGCTGGTACCCCTCATCGATCAGCAGCCCGCGCAGCAGCTCGACCAGGCCGAGATCGTGGTCGATCACCAGAATCCGCCGCCGGCGGCTTGTCGCGCTTCCTCGCATCTCGCCTCCCGCGCCGGGAGCGCACCGCCGGACACCGGCTGACCGACGCACATTCGCGAGTTCGCTGGCACGCGGGAACGGATGAACCGGACGTGAGGCAGACCTGACGGCCCAGCGGCGAGCACGCCGCCGGCGCGGCGTCGTACTGGAGGCACGGCCGTCAGCACGCGTCCACCGTCACGACGGTTGGGAATGTGCCGCGCCACCGCGCACATTCCGTGCGCGGCTGGAGGCGCTGCATACCACCTTATTCGCAGGGTCATCATGGACGCGTGACCGGCAATTGTCAAGGGCGAAATGCGCGGAATACGATAGTGCGATAGCAGGGCCAGGTGAGTTATTGGCGGGCAGGGGAGCGATAGCGAGTGCGGACGGTTGGCGGTGGACTTGCCCGAGCGGCGCCGGGGACAGTGCGCCTCATCCTCGTACACCGAGGAGGGGAACGGCCAGGGGAGATCCCTTCGACAGGCTCAGGGCAAGCTCTTCACTGCGGCTCAGGATGACAGGGGGGACGGCTTTGCTTGCCCTGTCATGCTGAGTAGTCCGACCAGCGTCATTCATCTGGTTGCGTGCCCTCGGTGGTGGCTGTCCCGGAGCTTGCGTGTCGCGTGGCGCGCGGGGCTAAAGCCACCGCGCTAATCTTCTACGGAAGCCTGCTGAAGCAGGCTAAAGATGAGGATTCAGCCTGCTTATGGTGCTTGAAGACAAACCCTGGCCTACGCCATCTCGCTCCTAGCCTGTTTCAACAGGCTTCGTCTGCTAGCGCTGCGGCTTTAGCCCGGCGCGGCGTGGGCGACGGAACTCCAGGATAATTCCGCAAACGCCAGCAACGGGCGTCGTCTGCGAGTGCGGCGGCTTCAGCCCAGGGCGCTCCCCGGCACGCGGCTCCCATCGAGGCCACTACAGTCCGTTCCAAATCGAACACATGACGATGGTTGGACTACTGAGACCGCAGCCGAAGCAGCTCTTCAAACCCTGTCTATTGCTCCGGTTCCATGTCGTCGCGGTGCGAGGAGCGCGAAACCCCAGCCCCTTCAGTGGGCTTCGTGGGCTCAGCGCGGGAATTCGATTCCGGACGGAGCCGCGCGCCCCCTACGGCACCTCCAACTCGTCCACCAGCGCCCGCGCCGCCTCCAGCCACTTGGGGTCGGTGTCGTCCGGCACCGAGCAGCCGTTGGCCAGGATCAGCTTGCGCCCGCCCGTCTGCTTGATGGCGTCCTCGGCCTCGGCGCGGATCTGCTCGACCGGGCCGTTGGCCAGCGCCCCATTCTCGTTCCAGCCGCCCATCAGGCACTTGCTGGTCATAGTGCGCGCCTCGCGCAGGCTGGGACCGGCGGTGCGGTCGCTCCAACTGAGCACCTGCACCGGGTAGTCGAGCGACTGCTGGAAATAGAGGTCCTTGTTGCCGTGGACGTGCAACACGTTGAGCCAGCCGTCGATCGCGCCCTGCAGCGCCAGCAGGTCGTAGGGGCGGCCGAACTCCTGGTACTCCTGCTGCGACATGACCTCCGAGGTGCAGCCCTGCAGCGCGAAGAAGATGCCGTCGGCGCCGTTGTCGATGCACTCACGCATCAAGCGCCGCAGGTTCTCGGCGATGGTCGCCAGCCCCAGGTGGACGAGCGCGGGGTGCTGGCGGGCGTGCTCCAGAAAGAGGTCGCGGCTCTGGGCGAAATGCATCGCCTCGGAGAGCGGGTTGTAGATTGTCATAATGATCGGCGTCTCCCAGCCGACCGCCTCGCGCAGCACGCGCACGGCGGTGGCGCGCTGGTTGAGGTAGTGCGAGCGGCGCGGGTTGAGGTGCTCGAGCAGGCGCCAGCCCTCGGGATCGGCGATCGCGCCGCGCGGGAAGGGGTAGGGGATATCGGGCATGATCTTGAGGATATCGAGGTCGTAGGTGTTCTCGAAGAAGTCGATCGTCGCCTGGGCCATCTTGCGCCCGGAGCCTTCCGGCCGGAAGTGATGCCAGAAGCTGACGGGGATGCGATCGACCTCGTCGCCGTGCACCGCCGCCGCCACCCGCTCGGTCTTGGTCATCTCATCCAGATACACGGCTCGGCTCCCTTCCTGCTCACCAATGTCTCCACTCTCCGCGCGGCATCTTAGCATAGGCGGCCCCCGCACCCGGTCTACCCGGGTGGAGCGGTGGAGGGCATGCGCCCCGGTTGGGGACCCGGGGCGCCGAACGGGGGAAGGAAGGGGTATTGGGAAGGGTAGGAGGTGCGGGGGCGCGACGTGGGGGAACATCGACCCCTGCTATCTCTTAAAACACCGCGGAGGGCGAAAACGTTACACGGCGATCAGCGCGCGCCGATGGTCGCCGAGAGGTCATCCGGCAACGTCAGCGAGATGACGACCTGGCCGTCCGGCTGCACCAGGCTGATCTGGCTGTCGTCGCTCTCCTGGTCGCTGGCGATGACCGCCAGCCGGCCGTGCGGCGCCACCACCACGCCGGCCACCGGCTGCCCGGTCAGCAGGTGGCGCGTGGCCTGCAGCGTCTGGCTGTCGACCTCCCAGACGCCGTCGCCGTAGCCGCCGGAGCCGGTCTTGGCCGGCGAGACGACGTAGAGCGCCGAGCCGTCGGGGGCGATCGCCACCCCGTGCTCGATCAGCACGCCGGCCGCCGCCGGTGGCGCGACCATGCCGAGCAGCCAGTCGAAGAAGCGGTTCCAGTTGGAAGGCGACTGCACCTTGGGGTCCGGCCCGAAGGAGACGGTGCGCTGGAGCTGCCCCTGGCCCAGGTCGATCTCGGCCACCTGGCGCGTCACCGTGTTGACCGCGTAGAAGCGCCGGCCATCGGGAGTGGCGACGCCGTCGACAAAGGACGCCGCACCGCCTGCCAGGGCGCCGAGGTCCACCCGGTGGACGACGCTGCCGCTGACGGCATCCCAGATGACCAGGGCGGGGTCACTGCTCCCGGTCGGGGTGCAGAGGCTGTAGAAGGTGGTGTCCGAACCCGGCAGCGCGCCGACCGGGCCGGGGTAGGGGATGACGCAGGTCGCCAGCGGGTCGTCGCCGGCGCCGGTGCGCCGCACCTGTGAGAGCGTCTCCAGGGTGTCGGCGTCGAGGCGCGTCAGGCGGTAGCCCGCCGCCTGCGCGCCCTGGATCACCTGCTCGGCGATCAGCAGTTGCCGGCTGTCGTCCGAGACCGCCAGCCGCGCGAACTCGCCGTCGGCGACGATGCCGCCGGTCAGGAGCCGCGTGCGCAGGACTACGCCGGTGCGCGGGTCGACCAGCGCCACCCAGGAGGTCCAGCCGGCGCCGAGCTGGCGCGACCAGTAGACATACGCGTGCGCGCCATCGGGCGCCAGCGCCACGGCGGTGGCGATGGCCGGCTGATCGCTGCTGCCGACGTAGACCCCGGCCCGGATCGCGCCCAGGTCGACGCTGCTGATGCGCTGACCTCGCAGCGCGTCGGCGAACGACACTTGCAGCTCCCAGCTACCGCCGTAGAGCGGATCGGGGTCGGCGTTGGGTGTCAGATGAACGGCGGTGATCCACCAGGCGCCGCCGGCCTGGCTGACCCCCTCGCCGCTCAGCCGCGCCACGCTGCCGGTCCGCGGATCGAGCCGGTAGTAGGCCCCCAGGGCATCGCCCCGCAGAAAGACCGGGTCCTGGTCGTTGGCCGGAGTCGTCGGCGGCTTGACCGGATCGACCGTCAGCAGCCGGGAGAAGCTGGCCTGGCGCAAGGCGTCGCTGGCCACGATATCGAGCCACCAGGAGCCGGTCTCGTTGACCGCGACCAAGACCTCGTAGCTGCCGGGCGCGGGCAGCTCATGGCCGGTGGTGGTGAGGATGGGGTCGGCCGGCGCGTCGCCGTGAGCGGTGTCGGCTGTGCGCAGCTTCGCGCTGACCGACAGGTGCGGCACCGGCGCGCCCTGGGTGTCGCGCACGCTGAAGCGGACGGTGGCGACATCGCCGGCCGCGGGCGCCTCGGGGGTGAGGGAGACATCGCCGATGCGCCAGTCGCTGGTCGGGGAGGGGGTGGCGATCGAATCGGCCAGCGCCGGCGGGGTGAGGACACAGAGGAGCGCCAGCGCCAGCAGCGCGCTCAGCGCGTGCAAGCGGCGCGCCGGACGAAGCCTGCATGATTCCAGCGGATGCGTGCAGGTCGGCCACGTCATAGCGCTAGTGTACCCGCTGACTGGGAGAATGGTAGGGGGTGGGCGCGGGACGGTACTCCCTCGCGACGACGGCCCTTCGAGGAGGCGTGGCGCCGCGTGAGGCACGGATCCCTCGACTGCGCTCGGGATGACAGGGGTAGGGGATGTGGCTGACGACAACGGCAAGTCGCCGTCGTACGCCCCCTTTGAGCCCTGTCATCCTGAGCGCAGTCGAAGGATCCGTCGTGACCTGGCAGCCAACGTGGTCGATGGGCGCTCGCCAGCCCGCCCCCCGCGCCTCCGCCACAGCCAGACGGCGCCCAGGAACCAGGGGAGGTAGAGCGAGAGGCCCATGGTCAGGTCCAGCGGCACCAGCCCCCAGGGCCCCTCCATCCCCCACCAGTCCATCGGCAGCATCCAGCCCCAGAACACGGTGGCGACGAAGGCGCCGAGCGTGGCCACGGCGGCCACGGTCAGCACGTCGCCGCCGACCAGCGCGGCCAGGGCAAGCGGCCAGGTGAAGTACCAGCCCTTGGTCCAGAAGGAGAGCGTCACCAGGTAGAGGATGATGGCGGCGAAGGCGCGCTCGGGGAGGCCGTGGACGCGGCGCAGCAGCAAGAGATAGCCGGCGGCGAAGGCGGCGCCGAAGAGCGGCCGCAGCAGCCCCACCGGCGCCAGGTGGCTGAGCAGGCTGGCCGGCGACGAGGTCAGCAGGCTTCCCTGCTTCAGCACGCCGTCGAAGGTGTGCGTCCCGGCCCAGAAGGGGTGGTAGAAGACGACGGCCAGCAGCGCCGAGCCGGCCAACCCGAGCGCCGCCCGCCGCCGAGAGCGCCGTGCCGCCAGCAGGAAGATGGGGAAGAGGACCAGCGGCACGAACTTGACCAGCACCCCGAGCGTCAGCGCCGGGAAGGCGCCCTCCCAGTAGCCGCCCAGCGCCAGCGCCAGCGCCGCCGCCAGGCAGAGCACCAGCAGCGCGTCGTTGTGGCCATCGACCGCGAAGGAGACGATCACCAGCGGGTTCCAGAGGTAGGCCAGCAGCGCCTGCGTCGCCCGCTCGGGCGCGATCCGGCGCACGGTGCGGTAGACCAGCCAGGCGGTCGTGAGGTGCGCCGCGACCATCAGCCCCTTGAGCAGCAGCAGCGCCAGCACGCGATGCGCGCCGGCCAGCGCCACCGGCACGGCCGAGAGCCAGAGCCAGGCCGGACCGTAGTTGGCCAGCAGATCGCGCCAGACGACCGGCGGGAAGTAGGGGTCGCCGGGGATGGCCGAGGGCGGCACGGTGTAGGGGTTGGCGTGGTGCGCCACCATCAGCCGCCCGGAGAGGAGGTACTGGAAGACGTCGGCGGCGAAGGCGGGATAGGTGGCCAGCAGGAGCAGCGGCGCGATTACCCCGACCAGCAGCGTGCCGCGCAACGCCAGCCGGCGCGGGGTGTGGGGGAGGAGCGCCAGCGCGGCGAAATAGCAGGCGTAGGGAATGAGGACCAGCGCGCCGTAGCGCAGCATCCCGCCCGCGCTCAGGCCGAGAATGACGCCGATGTCGGGGTTCTTGTCGACGAAGACCGGGAAGCGGAAGAGCCAGAGCGGCGGGAGCCAGAGGAGCGCGTAGCAGCCGAGCGTCAGCGCGGCGGCCAGGGTGAAGGCCGCCGGCGCCCAGGCGGCGCGCGGCCGTGCCCACGCCCGTGCCCATGCCCACGCCAGCGGGAGCGCGGCGCGGCGCCAGGTCGTTCGC
>DASSHC010000442.1:0-5466 GCA_035693105.1 Thermomicrobiaceae bacterium
CTGGCTACCAACCTTACGCGTCTCTTGCTGCTCTCGCCGCTCCTGCTCGGCCTCGGAGCCGCCAGCAAGGGGATGCTCGAGGCCCAGGATGCCTTCACCATTCCCGCCATCGCACCGATCCTCTACAACCTCGGCATCATCTTCGGCGCGGTCTTCCTGGCGCCGAGTATGGGCGTCTACGGGTTGGTGGTCGGCGTCATCGTCGGCGCCTGCGGCCATGCCGGCATCCAGTTCGTCACGCTGGCGCGGCGCGGCATGCGCTTCCGCCCCACCCTCTCCACCCATATCGAGGGCTTGCGCGAGGTCGGGCACCTGATGCTGCCGCGCCTGGTCGGGCAGGCGGCTTTTCAGGTCAACTTCATCGTGATGACCAACTTCGCCTCGCGCTTGCCGCAGAGCCCAGTCGCGGCGCTGAATTACGCCTATCAGCTCTTCATGCTGCCCCACGGCGTGCTGGCGCTCAGCCTCTCGACGGTCATCTTCCCGGCCATGGCGCGCCAGTACGAACTCGGCCGCGTGCACGAGTTGAAGCAGACGCTGACCTCGGCCCTCGGCCCGCTCCTCTTCCTGACCATCCCGGCCTCGATCGGGCTGTTCGTCTTCCGCCTCAGCATCGTGCAGGTGATTTTCCAGCACGGCGACTTCGATGCCCATTCGACCGCCATGGTCGCGCGTGGCCTCGAATTCTTCTCGATCGGGCTGGTCGCCTTCGCCGTGGTCGAGGCCGTCACGCGCGCCTTCTACGCCATGCACGACACGCGCACGCCGGTCATCGCCGGCGTCACCGCGGTGGTGGCCAACATCGCACTGAGCGCCGTCCTGGCACCGTTGCTCGGCCACGGCGGCCTGGCGCTCAGCATCTCGTTGACCACCTTCCTGGAGATGACCATCTTGCTGGTGGTGCTGGAGCGGCGCATGGGCGGATTCGACTCCCAGCTCCCCCGGCAGCTCGCCAAGATGCTGGCGGCCGGCGTCGTCCTCCTCCTGGTCTCGCGCTGGCTGGCGGGTCCGCTGGCCGAAGCGACCAATCCCGTCAATGGCCACCGGCTGCTGACGATTCTAGCCTTCGGCTTCACGCTCGCGGTCGTTGCAGCCACCTACTTCGTCGCGGCCTATTACCTGCGCATCCCGGAGCTAGAGCAGGTTCTGGCGCGTGTGCGCCGGCGACTCCCCGCCTGGGCCGCGCGCTGGCTCCGTCCGCTATAATTGACGACTGGCCTATCAGGGGGAGAAGGCGGCACGCCAGGCATGAGCGACCAGAGTCAGATTCGCAACTTTAGCATTATCGCCCACATCGACCACGGCAAGTCGACGCTCGCCGATCGGCTGCTGGAATACACCCATACCATCAGCGAGCGCGAGATGGTCGCTCAGGTGCTCGATACCATGGACCTCGAGCGCGAGAAGGGCATCACCATCAAGGCGCGAGCGGTGCGCATGGAGTACCCCGCCGCCGACGGTCAGACCTACCACTTGAACCTGATCGACACGCCCGGCCACGTCGATTTCACCTACGAGGTCAGCCGTAGCCTGGCCGCTTGCGAGGGCGCGCTGCTGGTGGTCGACGCCGCACAGGGCATCGAGGCGCAGACGATGGCCAACGTCCATCTCGCGGTCGAAGGCGGCCTGGCGCTGATCGGCGTGATCAACAAGATCGACCTGCCCAACGCCGAGCCGGCCCGCGTCAAACGCGAGGTGGGCGAGTTCATCGGCTTGCTCGATCAGGAGATCGTGCTGGCCTCGGCCAAGACGGGCGAGGGAATCGCGGAGATTCTTGAGGCGATCGTGCGGCAGGTGCCGCCCCCTGGCGGCAGCCCCGACCGCTCCCTGCGCGCCCTGATCTTCGACTCGCACTACGACCCCTATCGCGGCGTGATCGCCTATGTCAAGGTGGTCGACGGCACCCTCCACACTGGCGACCGCGTGCGCATGTTGGCGACGGGCAAGAACGCGGAGCTGCTGGAGATTGGCATGTTCCGTCCGCTGATGACGCCGGTGTCCGAGCTGGGCACGGGCGAGGTTGGCTATATCGCCACCGGGCTCAAGAACGTGCGTGACTGCCGAGTTGGCGACACGGTCACGCTTGCCGCCGCGCCGGCCAGGGAGCCACTGCCCGGCTATCGCCCGATCAAGCCGATGGTCTTCGCCGGCTTCTATCCGGTCAACGGCGAGGAGTACCCCGAGCTGCGCGACGCGCTGGAGCGCCTCAAGCTCAACGACGCCTCGCTCGTCTTCGAGCCCGAGTCCTCCGACGCGCTCGGGTTCGGCTTTCGCTGCGGCTTCCTCGGCCTGCTCCACATGGAGATCGTGCAGGAGCGGCTCGAGCGCGAGTACGATATCGACCTGCTCGCCACGGCCCCCAGCGTCGAGTACGAGGTAGTGATGCACGACGGCTCGGTGCGCACCGTCGACAACCCCTCCGAGATGCCCGACCCCGGAACCACTCTTGAGGTCCGTGAGCCGTGGGTCGACCTGACGATCATCGCCCCGTCGCGCCACATCGGCGCGATCATGGAGCTGGTGACGACCCGGCGCGGCGAGTTCCGCGACATGGACTACCTCGACGAGGGGCGCGTGCGCCTGAGCTTCGGCATGCCGCTCGGCGAGTTGATCGTCGACTTCTACGACCAGCTCAAGTCGCGCACCCAGGGCTACGCCAGCCTCGACTATCAGCTCGCCGGCATGCGGCCCGCTGACCTGGTCAAGCTCGACGTGCTGGTCAACGGCTCCTCGGTCGACGCTCTGTCGATGATCACTCACCGCGACAACGCCTACTATCGCGGGCGCGCCCTGGTGCAGCAGCTCAAGGAACTGATCCCGCGGCAGATGTTCGACGTGCCGGTGCAGGCCTCGATCGGCAGCCGCATTATCTCGCGCGAGACGATCCGCGCCCTGCGCAAGAACGTGCTGGCCAAGTGCTACGGCGGCGACATCACCCGCAAGCGTAAGCTGCTGGAGAAGCAGAAGGAGGGCAAGGCGCGCATGAAGATGGTCGGTAGCGTCGAGATCCCGCAGGAGGCTTTCCTGGCGGTGCTCAGCATCGGCGACGAGTCACGCGGGAACGGCCGCGAGTGAGCGGTACCCACGAGATCCTGGTCGTCGGCCTCGGACCCGGCTCGCCCGACCTGTTGACGCGCGAGACGCTAGAGGCGCTGCGCTCGCCCCGCGTCTTCCTCCGCACCCGCATCCATCCGACACTCGACCGCCTGCCCGAGTCCGCCGCCTGGCGCTCCTTCGACCAGCTCTACGAAGATGCGCCCGACTTCGGCGCGCTCTATGACCGCATCGTCGATGAGCTACTGGCGGCGGCGCGGCAAGGCTCGCTGGTCTACGCTGTCCCCGGCAGTCCGCTCTTCGCCGAGGCGACCGTGCGCCGCCTGCGCCAGCGCGCCTCCCAGGAGGGTGTGCCGGTACGTGTCCTGCCGGCAGTCGGCTTCGTGGATGTGGTGGCGAGCGCGCTCGACCTCGACCCGGTCGCCGGCAACCTGCAACTGGTCGACGCGCTCGATCTGGCGGCCTTCAGCGAACGCGAGCCGTTCGCTGGCGGCACGCTGCCGCTCTCCAACCTGCGTCCCGCCCTCGTCGCCCAGCTCTACTCCAAACCAATCGCATCGGCCGCCAAGCTGGCGCTGCTGACCGCTTACCCGCCCGATCTTGAGGTGACGCTGGTCGCGGGCGCCGGCACGCCGCGGCAGGCGATCGAGGCACGCGCGCTTAGCGAGTTGGACCACGGGAGCGTCGACCACCTGACGACGCTCTACCTGCCCGCGGTCGAGCCGCTGGCCTGGCCCCGCTCGTCCGATGCCGTGCGCCAGATCACGGCCCGGCTGCGCGCGCCGGAGGGCTGTCCGTGGGACCGCGAGCAGACGCACGTGTCACTGACACGCTACCTGATCGAGGAGGCCTACGAGGCGGTCGAGGCGCTGGAGCAGGACGAGCCCGGCGCGGTCGAGGAGGAGCTGGGCGATGTCCTCCTTCAGGTCTTCCTGCACGCGCAGATCGCCGAGGAGGCCGGAGAGTTCTCGCTCGACGACATCTACCAGACGCTCGGCGCCAAGCTGGTTCGTCGCCACCCGCATGTCTTCGGCGAGGCGGTGGCCGAAACTGCCGGCGACGTGCTGAAGACCTGGAACGAGGTCAAGCGACAGGAGCGCGCAGCCAACGGCGCTGAGCCGGGCGAGCAGCCAGAGCCGTTCGGCGAGATCCCGCTGTCCCTGCCCGCGCTCGCCCGGGCGCAGACCATGGTACGCCGCGCCCGCGCGCAAACGGCGGGCGGCGAGTGGCCCAGCGCCCCGGCCCAAACGTTGAACGACGATACGCTCGGTCGCGAGCTCGCGCGCCTGGTGGCCGGCGCCGAGGCGGCGGGGCTCGACGCCGAGCAGGCGCTGCGCCGCTGGACGCGCGCCTTCGAGGCGGCACATCGACACCGGAAGCAGTAAAATTGTACGGCTAAACCGAACAAATGAGCGGTAGACAGGCAATCACCAGATGCAGGCGGAGGAAGAGCAGCGAATGACCGTTGAGACGACGAAAGAGCAGCGACAACCCGGCGAGCGCGCTTACGTGACCTGCGGTGAGCTTCGGCTCGACGACGTGGGGCGCACCGTCACACTCAAGGGCTGGGTCAACCGGCGCCGCGACCACGGCGGCCTGATCTTCCTCGACCTGCGCGACCGCTACGGTGTCACCCAGGTGGTCGCCAACCCTGCCGTGTCGCCCGAGGCGCACGCCATCGCCGAACAGGTGCGCGGCGAGTTCGTCCTCTCGGTCAGTGGCGAGGTCGCCGCGCGGCCGGAAGGCACGCGCAACCCGCAGATGGCGACCGGCGACGTCGAGGTGATCGCCCAGCGGGTCGAGATTCTCAATACCGCCAAGACGCCGCCCTTCTACATCAACGAAGAGTCGGATGTCGACGAGTCGCTGCGCCTGCAGTACCGCTTCCTTGACTTGCGCCGCGAGCGCATGCAGCGCAACCTCATCCTGCGCCATCAGGTGATCCGCTTCATTCGCGACTACCTCGACGCGCGCGACTTCATCGAGGTTGAGACGCCGATGCTGGTCAAGAGCACGCCGGAGGGTGCGCGTGACTACGTCGTGCCCAGCCGGGTGCATCCCGGCACCTTCTACGCTCTGCCGCAATCACCGCAGCAGCTCAAGCAGTTGCTGATGGTGGCCGGGTTCGAGCGCTACTTCCAGATTGCCCGCTGCTTTCGCGACGAGGACCTGCGCGCCGATCGCCAGCCCGAGTTCACCCAGCTCGACCTGGAAATGTCGTTCGTCGATCAGGACGACGTGCTGCGGCTCACCGAGGGGCTCTTTACCGATCTCTTCCGCGCCGTCGGCAGCAAGCCGCTCAAGGAGACCCCTTTCCCGCGCCTGACCTATGACGAGGCCATGCTCCGCTTCGGCAGCGACAAGCCGGACCTGCGCTTCGGCATGGAGATCTTCGACGTTACTGACCTGGTA
>DASSHC010000443.1:0-5465 GCA_035693105.1 Thermomicrobiaceae bacterium
GCCGCTGGGCGGCGCGCGCCGCCCCGGCGATGCTCCCCAGGGACAGCGCGTGGTCGCCCCCGAGCGCCAGCGGCAGCTCGCTGCGCGCGATCGCCGCCTGGACGCGCTCGGCCAGCCGCCCGGCGGCCTCGGCGATCGCGGCCTGGTAGAGCGCGCCGCCCGGCTGGCTGCCGGGAGCGCCGGGCACCAGCGGCGCGACCGGGATGACCTCGCTGGGGCGCAGCCGCGCCCGGAGCGCCTGGCTGCGCGCGTCGTCGTCCGCCCAGCGCTGGCGCAGGGCCGTGTCGAGCGCCGCGGCGCCCTGCTCGACCCCGGCCCGCGCCGCGCCGAGGTTCAGCGGCACCTGGATCGGCTGCACCGGCGCCGCGATCAGCCGGTTGACCGGCTGCCGGGCGGCCATCACATGATCTCCGGCGCCGCGATCCCCAGCAGGTTGAGGCCGTTGGCCAGGGTCCGGCGCGCGGCCGCGACCAGCGCGACGCGCGCCTGCCGCTGCGGCTCGGGCGCGCTCAGCACCGGGCAGGCGCGGTAGAAGTCGTTGAAGCGCTTGGCCAGCTCGTAGACGTAGTTGGCGATCAGGAGCGGCTTGTACTCGGAAGCGGCGCGCTCGACCTCGGCCGGGAAGAGGGCGATCTCCTCGATCAGGTTGGTCTCCTCCGGCGTGGGCTCGCCGAAGATCAGCTCGCCCTCGGGCAGCCGGTCGACCTTCTCCAGGATGCGGCAGGCGCGGGCGTGGGCGTATTGGATGTAGGGCGCGGCGTGTCCCTCGAAGGAGAGCGCCTCGTCGATGTCGAAGACGATCACGCGGTTGTTGTCGCGCGCCAGCATGCCGTACTTCATGCTGCCGATGCCGACGTCGTGGGCGATGCGCTCCTTCAGCTCCGGCGGCAGGTCGGGGTTCTTCTCGTCGATGATCTGGCGCGCCCGCGTCAGCACCGCCCCGGCCACGTCGTCGTAGAGGATCGAGTTGCCCGAGCGGCTGCTCATGGCGCCGCTGGGGAGCATGACCGTCTCGTAGCTGAGGTGGAAGCACTTCTCGGCCTGCTCGAAGCCCCACAGCTCCATGATCTTGAAGATCTGCTGGAAGTAGAGACTCTGGCGCACGTCGACCACCCAGATCGAGCGGTCGATACCGTACTGCTCGAACTTCTCCTTGGTCAGCGCCAGGTCCTTGGTGGAGTAGAGCGTGGTGCCGTCGGAGCGCAGGATCGGCAGCGTGCGGTAGGTCTCCTTCTCCAGCCCCAGCCGCTCGTCGATCTTGACCACCGGCAGCCCGTCGCTGATCTCGGCGATGCCGCGCTCCAGCAGCTCGCGCACGATCTCGCGTCCGCGCTCCTCCACCTGGCTCTCGTAGAACCAGACGTCGAAGTGGACGCCCAACTGCTCGTAGATGCGGTGGAAGTCCTCCATGCTCCAGGCTTTGGTCTCATCCCAGAGTGCCACGAAGGCCGGATCCTTCTCCTCCCAGCGCTGGAAGGTCTCGCGCACCTCGCGCTGCCACTCGGGCACGTGGGCCCACCAGTCGAGATGGGCCGCCAGCCGCTCCCACTGCTCCAGCCGCGCCCGCCCGGCGACGACCGCCTCGCGCGCCGCCGCCTCGGCCTCCTCCGACTCCTGCGGCCCCAGGACCGCGCTCTCGGCGTCGGCCAGCTCCTGCGTCAGCTCCTTGCCGGCGATGGGCCAGAACAGGGGGATCGTCTCGTTGTCGTAGAAGTTGTCGGGCTTGAGCTCGCGCTGGTGCGCGAGCTGGCCGAGCAGGTAGGCGACGTCCTCGCCGATCTTGTGGGTCTTCCACAGCTCCTTCATCATGCGGTCGATGCGCTCGACGAAGGCGATGTCCTCGCGCGAGAGCATGTTGAGGAAGGCGGCCAGATCCTGGCGGTAGTTCAGGCGCTGCACCGCCTCGGTGTAGACCTGGCCGAGCCAGCGGCCGCGCTCGACCGGGGGCGGCTCCTCGCCCTGGTGGAAGCGCAGGTAGCACCAGAGCGTCTGGATCACGTGCATGCCGATGTCGCCGATGTAGTTGGCCTCCAACAGGTCGAAGCCGGCGAAGCGCAGGATGCGGCTGAGCGCGCTGCCCAGGCAGGCGTTGCGCAGGTGGCCGATGTGGAAGGCCTTGTGAGTGTTGGGCTGGGAGAACTCGACCATGACGCGGTCGACTTGCGCCGGGCCGCGCCCGTAGTCGGCCCCGGCGTCCAGCACCGAGCGCACCACCACGTTGCTGAAGTGGTTGGTGTCGAAGATGACGTTGATGTAGCCGTTGAGCGCCTCCACCGCGGCGAAGCCGTCCTGGGCGAGCCGCTCGGCCACCCGCGTCGCGATCTCCTGGGCACGGGCGCTGACCAGCTCCTTGACGCGCCGCTTGGCCTCCTTCTTGGAGAGCCCCGCCAGCTCGGCGGCGGACTCAGCCACCAGCAAATCGTTGGCGATCTGGTAGCTGACCGACGACGACGTCCCCCAGACACCGGAGAAGGGGATGGCGCGCATCTCGAAGCGGCGCCGGCCGTAGCCGAGCGCCTCCAGGGCGTCGTTGATCAGGGCGGCGGCCCGTTGCTCTTCGTTCTGGAACATCGTTTCCCTGCCTAGCGTGGAGCGCGGCTGAGCACGTGAGCGTTGCGCCTGGTGGGGGTGTCCGGAGGCGACGCCGGGCACGCCACAGGCCGGCGCGGGGCGCCGGTGCGGCTCCAAGTATACCGGCGGCGCGCTACTTCTTGCCGGTGACGGTCTTGATCATGGCGCGCACGCCGGCCAGCGTGGAGTAGGCGGAGATGATCGGGGAGGCGACCTCCTCGCCGACGAACTCGGCGGTGCCGCGGACGCGCGCGGCGGCGAGGGTGAGCTGCTCCAGCAGCGGGATCACCTTGTCCTTCAGCAGGAAGACGAGCCAGAGGACGGCGCCGACCAGTGCGCCCAGCAGCACGACGACCAGGATCATCGAGAGCGCCAGGAAGATGATCGAGATCTCGGTGATCTTCTGCAGCGCCGACTCACTGGAACTGCCCAACAGGTAGAGGACGACGAACAGGACGACAAAGAGGACGACGAGGCCGATCACGATCAGATAGAGCCAGCCCTTGCGCACGCTGCTCCCCTCCTAACCCTCAGTCTCAGCGAGCTCCGCGCGGATCCGTCGCTGCCTGGCGCGCCCGCGTCGTGCGGGCCATCCGTGGCACCCGCCGGCGGGGGCGTGGCTCGCGCGGCGCGGTGAAGAACCAGCAGATAACGGCGCCGAGCAGGCTTCCCGCGAGCGCCGCCGGCAGCGGGATGCTCCCCAGGCGAAAGAATTCCACCCCGGCGAGAATCGCAACAATCTCGCCAGCGAGAAACCCGCCAACTCCTGCGAGCCAGAAGCAGGGAAGCTGCCACAAGCGGCGCCCGAGCAGCGCGTGCGCCAGCAGGCCGGCGATGCTGCCGAGCGTCAATGCGAGGATCAGTGTGGGAGACATGACGCCCTTTCCGGTACCGGCCCCTGTACGGCCAGCGTGACAGTACGCATCTTAGCAGATCGGCCGGTAAGATTGGCACAGCCGGGATCGGGGCCGCGGAAGGAGGCGCGGGTGGAGAGCTTTCTGCAGGCGCTGCGCGACGCGGGCATCGACGCGCTGAAGAGCGTCGGGCTGGTGGCCGAGCGCGCGCCGCGCTTCCTGGCCGCTATCCTCGTCGTGCTGCTCTTCGCCGCCCTCGCGCGGCTGGTGGGACGCCTGGTGGCGCGCGCCGAGCGCCTGGCGCCCCGGCGGGGCGCCAACCTCGACCTGCTGATTCAGCAGCTCGTGGTGGCCGGGGTGATCATCTTCGGGGTGGCGGTCGGCTTCGGGGTGCTGGGCCTGAGCCTGACGACGATCGCGGCCTCCTTCGGCGTGGTCGGGCTGGTGGTCGGCTTCGCGCTCAAGGATCTGCTGGAGAACTTCGTGGCCGGCGTGATCATTCTCTGGCGCCGGCCTTTCAGCATGCTGGACGAGATCCGCATCGGCGACACCGCCGGTACCGTCCGCGAGATCAATTTCCGCACGACCACGCTGCGCACCGACGACGGCATCGAGGTCTTGATCCCCAACTCGCAGATCTTCAACCGGGCCGTCTACAACCTGACCGGCTACGCCTCGCGGCGCACCAGCATCGTGCTCAGCCTGCCGCACGGCGCCGACCTGGAGCGCGCGCGCCGGGTGCTCTGCGAGACGATCGCGGACGTGCCGGGCGTGCTGGGCGAGCCGCCGCCCGAGGTGCTGGTGCTGGGGAGCGCCGGCGAGAACGACGAGCTGCACGTGCGCTATTGGACCGCCTCTGGCAACGAGGCGGTGTCGGCGGCCGAGTCGGCGGCCCGCCCGGCGCTCAACCGGGCGCTGCGCGAGTCGGGCCTGATCGAGGCGCCCCAGGCCGAATCGACCGCGCCCACCCCCGCATCGTCGGGCGGCTAGCCTGTTCCGTGTTGTCGGCGATTTGTGCTGTTCTCCTGAAACGCCACCGTGGCTAGGACATGCGTATGCAGATCACGCAATCCAATTGGGGCGATCCGAGACAGTCCCGAGCGATTCCGGACGCTCACGATGCAGCTGCGGCCGCGACCGTTTGGTTTCCAGACGACGAAGGTAATCTCCGACAAGCCCCTCCCCCTCCACGCCGTCGTCGAGGACTGCCGCGCCGCCGGAGTCGAACTGGCGTCCCAAGCGAGCGTCATGACCGCCTGCCGCTTGAAGGCCTCGCTGAACCGCCCTGGCCGAGTTGGGAGCGGCGTGCGCGGCCGCCCGTGGCCGTGTCGCTAGCCCACTCCCCGTCCCATTTGTCTCCTAAGACACAAGCGCTTCCCGCTACCGTGTCGCAGAAGCGGCCCGGTGAAGTAAAAAGGGCCGTCTAGCCGGCGGAACGGAGCGCGGCCTTTGTCGTCCTTCCGCACGCTCTGTACACCGATCAAAGGTGGAGAGTCGTCTCAAAACGGCTGTTTGTGAGACGGACCGCGGGGTCTGCTGAACCGTCGTCATATTCTGGGTGATTTTCGTCGCAAAAGGCGTATCGGAATCAGCGTTTCAGTTCTTGCATTTGCGGCTGAGTTATGAGACGATGAAGACATGTTGATTGGCTATGCCCGTGTCTCGACCGACGACCAGGATCTGGCGCTGCAGCGCGACGCCCTCACGGCCGCCGGCTATGAGCGCCTCTTCACCGATACCATGAGTGGCGCCAAGGCGGAGCGGCCTGGGCTCCGTGAGGCGCTCGACTTCTGCCGCGCCGGCGACACCCTCGTCGTCTGGCGCCTCGACCGTCTCGGGCGCTCGCTGACCAACCTCATCGAACTCATGAATGTCCTCGAGGAGCGGGGGATCGGCTTCAAGAGTCTCTCGGAGCAGATCGACACCACGACCTCGGGCGGCAAGCTCGTCTTCCATATATATATTTGGAGCTTTGGCCGAGTTTGAGCGCGAGCTGATTCGAGAGCGAACGCGCGCTGGGTTGGCGGCGGCCCGAGCGCG
>DASSHC010000444.1:0-4177 GCA_035693105.1 Thermomicrobiaceae bacterium
CACGCCGTATTACCAGGCGAAGGCGAAGCGGTAGGCCCTCACCCCCGGCCCCTCTCCCGTGCACGGGAGAGGGGAGGTTGCTAGAGACGTGAATAGGGCGGTAGGGGATGATGTTGGAGGCGTGGTGAACGTGGGGCGCGCGCGGCGAGTCCGGGACGTCGAGGTTGTACGGATCGAGACGGGGAGAGATCTGCGCCGGCGGCAGACGCCGGCCGAGGTAATCCTCTGGCAAGAGCTGCGTGCACGACGGCTAGCCGGACTGAAGTTCCGACGTCAGCAGCCGCTTGGTCCCTACTTCGTCGATTTCTATTGTGTCGCGCTGCAGCTCGTGGTCGAGCTAGATGGATCTATCCACGACACGCAACAGGACTACGACGCCGCGCGCACTGCATATCTGGAAGCGTACGGTTGCACCGTCCTCCGCTTCCGCAACGATGAAATTACGGCCAATCTTCCCGTCGTCCTCCGTCACATCGCATCCGTCGCGGAGCAGCTCACCTCTCGAACTACCTCACAAGATGGGCAGCTCCCCTCTCCCGCGCACGGGAGAGGGGCAGGGGGTGAGGGAACTCCCGCTGGGGGTGAGGGCCCGGCCGAGGACGAGGCTCTAGTTCGGTAAAGGAGGCACACCCATGGGCAACATGCTGGATGGCAAAGTCGCGCTGGTGACCGGGGCGGGGCGCGGGATCGGGCGCGGGGTGGCGCTGCTGCTGGCGCAGGAGGGCGCCGCGGTCGTGGTCAACGACCTGGGCACCAGCCTCGACGGTCAGGGCGTCGACACCGGGCCGGCGGCTACCGTGGCCGAGGAGATCAAGCAGGCGGGCGGCAGGGCCGTCGCCAACACCGAGTCGGTGGCCGACTTCGAGGCCGCGCAGCGCATGGTGCAGCAGGGGGTCGACAGCTTCGGCAAGCTCGACATCGTGGTCAACGTCGCCGGGATTCTGCGCGACCGCATGATCTTCAACATGTCGCCGGAGGAGTGGCAGGCGGTGCTGGATGTGCATCTCAAGGGCACCTTCAACACCTGCCGCTGGGCCTCGGTCCTCTTCCGCGAGCAGCGCTCCGGGCGGCTGATCAACATGTCCTCGACCTCGGCCTTCGGCGCGCCGGGCCAGCCGAACTACGCCGCGGCCAAGGCGGGCATCATCGGCCTGACGCTGAGTTGCGCCAACGGCCTCTCGCGCTACAACGTCACCGCCAACGCCATCCTGCCGAGCGGCTCGACCCGCATGATCGACTCGATCCCCCAGCGCCGCGAGCAGGCGTTGAAGGAATCGGGCAAGCTCCCGAGCGAGCTGGCCATCGGGACCGAGCGCGACCCGGAGAACGTCGCGCCGCTGGTCGCCTTCCTGGCCAGCGACGCCGCGCAGAGCGTCAACGGCATGCTCTTCGGCTCCTTCGGCTACAACGTGGCGCTGATGTCGCAGCCCAAGATCGTCAAGACGCTCAAGAGCGACGAGCGCTGGACGGTCGATGAGCTGAGCGAGATCATCCCCAAAGCGTTCGGGCCGGACCTGCAGGAGATCACCAACCAGCGCGGCTTCCTGGATCTGATCAAGAGCATCCCGCAGGATCAGTGGCAGCAGATCGCGCCGGGGCTGCGCGCCTGGGCGACGGAGCTGGAGCCGTACGGCGAGCTGACGTGGTAGGCCCTCATCCCCCAGCGAGGAGCCCTCACCCCCAGCCCCTCTCCCGATGCGCGGGAGAGGGGAGTAGATGAAGGAAGGTTGACCGATGGCTGACAATCTCTCCGGCAAAGCCGCGATCGTCGGGGTGGCGGAGTCGGACAAGATCGGGGTTCTGCCGGACAAGCCGGCGATCATGCTGCACGCCGAGGCGGCGCGCAACGCGCTGGACGACGCCGGGCTGACCAAGGACGACGTCGACGGTCTCTTCAGCGCCGGCATCTCGACGCTGGAGATCGGCGAGTACCTCGGCATTGAGCCGAAGGTGACCGACACCACCGCGGTCGGCGGCTCGTCGTTCGTGATCCACATCGCCCACGCCGCCACCGCCATCGCCACCGGCCGCTGCGAAGTGGCGCTGGTGACGCACGGCGAGAGCGGGCGCAGCCGGGTCGGCATGCCGCCCCGGCCAAATGACCCGCAGTCGCTGCGCGGCCAATTCGAGGCGCCCTTCGGGCTGCCGCAGCCGGTCGGCGCCTACGCGCTGGCCTGCTCGCGCCACATGTACGAATACGGCACGACCAAGGCGCAGTTGGCCGAGATCGCGGTGGCCACGCGCAAGTGGGCCATGCTCAATCCCAAGGCGATGATGCGTGAGCCGATCACCATCGACGATGTGCTCAACTCGCGCCCGATCAGTTGGCCCTTCAACCTGCTCGACTGCTGCCTGGTGACCGATGCCGGCGGCGCCTACGTGATGACCTCGGTCGATCGCGCCCGCGACCTGAAGCAGACTCCGGCGGTGGTGCTCGGCTTCGGCGAAGGGCACGACCACGCCATGATCTCGCAGATGCCGAGCTACACCAGCTTCGCTGCGCGCAACTCGGGCAAGCGCGCCTTCGAGATGGCGGGCGTCAAGCACGACGAGCTAGACCTGGCGATGATCTACGACAGCTTCACCTATACCGTGCTCCTCTCGCTGGAGGAGCTGGGCTTCTGCGGCAAGGGCGAGGGGGGCCAGTTCGTCAGCAACCAGCGCACGGCGCCGGGCGGCGAGTTCCCGCTGAACACCAACGGCGGCGGCCTCTCCTACACGCATCCCGGCATGTACGGCATGTTCGCCGTCATCGAGGGGGTGCGCCAACTGCGGCACGACTACGCCGACCAGGGGATTCGCCAGGTGCCGGACTGCAAGCTGGCGCTGGTGCACGGCACCGGCGGGGTGCTGTCGTCGGCCGGCACGGCGATCCTGGCGCGGGGCTAGGGGTTAGGCGTTAGAGGGAGAACGAACGATGAGCGAGCAGCAGCAGTACGTCAAGCCCCTGCCGAAGCCGGACGGCGTGACGGCGCCCTTCTGGGAGAGTGTCAAGGCGCACGCCATGCAGATCCAGCGCGACAACAAGAACGGCAAGTTCTACTTCTACCCGCGCGGGCTGAGCCCCTTCGGGCTGCACGACGATGTCTCCTGGCAGCCGGTCTCGGGGCGCGGCGTGGTGCACGCCTTCTCGATCGTGCACAACAACCGCGCGCCCGGCTTCCGCGAGGAGATCCCCTACGTGGTGGCGATGATCGAGCTGGAGGAGGGTCCGCGCATGATGAGCAACCTCATCGACGTGCAGGCCGACCCCGAGCACGTCAAGATCGGCATGCCGGTCGAGATCGTCTACGACGACGTGACCGCGGACGTCACCCTGCCCAAGTTCCGGCCGAGCCAGCGGTAGGACGGGCCCTCACCCCCAGCCCCTCTCCCAATTCTGGGAGAGGGGCGCTGCCCTTCGACAAGGCACGATGCCATCGAGGACGGATCCCTCGACTTCGCTCGGGATGACCGGGGTAGATTGGGGCGGGCGACAAGGACTTGCCTCGTCCGCTAGGCCCTGTGCTCTCCCTGTCATCCCGACCGAAGTGGAGGGATCCGTCCTTGACTGGCACCCAACCTGTTCGATGAGCAGCTCCTGGGACCTACCCCATCCCGCCTTTCAACTCCTCTGAACTCGGCGGGATGGCCTTGATGCCGGCGAGCGCGTTGAGGTAGCGGTCGTCGGGGGTGTCGAGGTCGCGCGGCAGGGGGAACGAGAGCGCGTCCACCAGCCCGGCGTAGACCGCCCGCGCCTCTGCCGCGATGGTGTCGTAGGTGCCGGCCACGCAGAAGGCGTCGAGCATGTCGTCGGGGATGCGGTTGGCCATGTCGTCCCAGCGGCCCTGGCGAGTGAGCGCGCGCAGCTCGCCGCCGAGCGCCTCCCAGCCGTGGTGCTCCAGCACCGGCAGGTAGCTCGGGGTCGAGGCGTAGAAGGCGATGCGGTAGCGCGCATCCTCGCGCGCCTGGCGCACCGCTGCTTCATCCGGGCCGGTGGCGATGAAGCCGCCGCCGACCATCTCGAAGCCGGCCAGCGAGCGGCTCGAGCGCGCCGCTCCCTTACGTACATTGGGCCAGATCACCTCGCGCGTGTACGAGGGCGTCGAGAAGGGATGGATGCGCAGACCGTCGCAGATCTCCCCGGCCAGCCGGATGTTGTAGGGGTTGACCGCGGCGATCTGGACGGGCGTCTGTG
>DASSHC010000445.1:0-4832 GCA_035693105.1 Thermomicrobiaceae bacterium
ATGATCGGCGCGACCGCCTTGGCCAGGTAGAAGGGCGCGCTCATGTTGAGCGTCACTACCCGCTGCCACTCCTCGATCGTCACCGCCTCGATGCCGCGCCCGGCGCCGAGCGTGCCGCCGGCCACGTTGACCAGGATGTCGATGCGCTCGTACTCGCCGTGCACCCGGCGGATCAACCGCTCGTCCGCCTCGGGGTCGGTCACGTCGGCCTCGACCGCCAACCCTTCGAGCTGGTCCATCACCGAGCGCAGCTTGTCGCCCTCGATATCGACGCCGACGACGAAGGCGCCGCGCTCGCTCAGCTTGCGTGCCGTGGCCGCGCCGATCCCCTGGGCGGCGCCAGTCACGATCGCCACTCTCCCGGCCAGGTCGACCGCCATCGTCATCCCTCCTCACCCAGCGCGGCCAGCGCCCGCGCGACCGCTTGCCGGGCCTGCCGCAGTCCGTAGACGGCGCGGTTGCGCTCGCGCGTCAGCCGCGTGCGCTGGAACTGGTAGGCGCTCTGGTCGGCCTCCAGGCTCCCCAGCCGCGCGGCCGGCTGCAGCGCCGGGAGCGGGCTGGTCGGCACCGCCAGGTCGTGGTCGAACATGCCGGTCGAAGTGTAATCCACCGGGATCAGCGCCCGCCCGAGATCCATCAGCGCGCCGTTGATCTCGGCCGCCTGCGTGTCGTCGACCTCGCCGCCGCGCGCCCGCAGCGCCGCGCCGAGGCGGGCCACGACTTGCCGCAGCGCATCGAGCTGCGCCGCCAGCGGCGTCAGATCGAAGTGCGGCCCGGCGGCGGATTGCAGCCGCGCCACGTTCTGCCGCAGGTCGTCCACGACGGCGGCGTAGTCGAAGGGGAGGAGCTTAACCGTCGCCAGGCGGTAAACCAGCAGGGTGTAGATGCTCGCGTCGCGCTCGAGGAGCGCCGGGTCGATCTTGTCGATGGTGTCCTCCGGCGTATGCCACCACCAGCCGAGGCCGCCGCTCTTGCTCTCGCCGCCGCTGATCTGATGGTGCAGCGCCGCCAGCGCCGGGTCGACATTCTCGACCGGCTGCGCCGAGAGCGACATCAGCATGGCCGGGATGCCGTGGCCCCAGAACGACTGATCGCCGGCGCGCCCGTAGCGCCGGGCCGCCAGGCGCTCGCCGGCCACCGGCTCGACCGCGTCGCTGACGAAGGCGCGCACCTCCTCCATGGTGTTCCCCTCGGAGAGGATGCTGGCGCCCATGCCGCCGACTGAGTCGATGTTGACGTGGGCCACGCAGTGGTCGTGCAGCTCGTGCCAGAAGTTGTCGGCGTACCAGGCCGAGCCGGCGTAGCGCGCGTGCGAGTGGCCCGACCAGAAGGCGAAGCGCACCCCGCGCCGCAGCTCGTCGCGGTGCTGGGTCAGGATGCGGGCCACTTCGAGCTGGGTGGCGTTGGCCGTGCCGTTGTCCATGGCGCCGTAGTACCAGGAGTCGACGTGGCCGCTGAAGAGGACGAATTCGTCCGCTTCCGGGCCGGGATTGGCGGGCGTCAGGTCGCCGGTGACGATCGGGAGCTGGTGCCAGGATTGATAGACGCGCGTGGTCAGCCGGGCGCGCACCGGGCCGCGCGCCAGCGCCTCCTTGATGCGCTGCCCCTCGCCAGCCAGCACCGAGACCGAGGGCGTCTTCGGCAGCAGCCCGGCCGTCTCCGGCGTGGGCGTGCCCCAGACCGGCGAGAGGGCGCGCTCGTGCAGCCGCTGGCCGGCGATCCAGATCGAGCCGATAGCGCCGGCCTGCTCGACGCGCAGGTTGTGGTTGGGGGCGATGATGCCGTCGATCAGCGCGATCTTGCCGCGCACGTCGACCCGTGCCAGATCCTCGGCCGTGCCGCGCCCGGCGTCGACCAGCTCGCCCTCGATTCCCTCGGGCGCTTGGGCCGCGAAGGCGTGCGTCTTGGCTGGCAGCGCCAGCTCGCCGCCGGCCGTCAGCAGCGTCAGCTCGGCCGCCTCCGGCCAGGAGACCAGCGCCGGGTGGGAGTAGCGCTGGGTGGTGAGCCCGGCTTGCTCCAGCTCCGCTTGAATGTAGTCGAAGGCTTTGGCCTCGTCCGGCGTGCCGGAGAGCCGCTCCCAGCGGGCGATAGCCGCGGTGGTCTCCATCAGCCGCTCGGGCGAGACCGCCGCGATCAGCTCCTGCTCCTGCTTGGCATGGTCGCGTGCCTGGCTGCTCACGCTCGCTCCTTCGTCGTGCGTTGTCGGGTTGTCGTGCGGATTTCGTAGCACGCGCGCGGTCCGGCGTCAAGCTCGTGACGTCCGGCGCCGCATTAGTACTGAGGGATGATGGAAGCGCGACGAGCTTGCGCGTATGCTCGCGGAAAG
Organism: Thermomicrobiaceae bacterium; assembly: GCA_035693105.1. Taxonomy (GTDB): domain Bacteria; phylum Chloroflexota; class Chloroflexia; order Thermomicrobiales; family Thermomicrobiaceae; genus DASSHC01. Next base: position 2,327 of record DASSHC010000445.1, read on the forward strand.
GCCGATGAAGGTTACGCACGAGCTCGTCGAGCGACAGCGGAGTCGCGACGATGCGGAAGCGCTGGCGGGCTGCCGAGGTGCCCCGGGCGGCCGCGCCGGTCGTGCTAGCACACCGTGGATAAATTGCCAGGCTGGCACTGAACATTAACAAAGTGGCGGAATCGGCCACCTGGCGCGGAATCTGGCTTGGTTTGTGCGTTACCCGGAAGCGAGGAATATTGCCTGATGGTGATATTCCGGCGAGCGAAGCCCGGGACACGGTACTTTTGGGCTAGGATGGATCCAGGCCGGCCCGCCTCGACGTTCGTTTAGGTAACACGCTCGCGGTGTTCAGCGTTGAACGTTTGAGCGTCGAGTGAGCCGGCACGATGGAGCCGGGCGGGGCGGACGCGCCGAAGCCTGGCAGGTGGCACGAAGCCACCATGGGAGCACCGGCCAGCTCGCGACAGCCGTCGTTCGATGAGGAGCGACGAAGGCAACAAGCGGGACACCGTGTCCCACGGATCGGTTCGCGACCGGAGCCGTGCGCGAGAGACTCGGGGGCAGGCCGCTCCCGGCGCCGGCAATGCGAACCCGTAGTCCTCTCCTCTCGCCACAATCAGTCGACCGGATGCGGGTCGGGGACGCTGGTCTCACCGATCGCCCTAGCGGAACGACAGCGGGCGGTAGCAGGATCGGCTCTTCTTGCGGGGACACCCGTTCTCAGGTGCTACCCGCGACCGGCAGCGCAGGACTGGTTGGAGCCCACACCATCCAGCCGACAGCACAAAGGACAGCATCATGGACTTGCTGGAACGTCTGAGCAGCTATCGCGCGGAAGAGCAGAAGCTCAACTGGCAGGGCAGCTTCGCCGACTACTTCGATCTGGTGATCGAGAACCCCCGCCTGGCCGAGCTCGCCCACGCGCGCATCTTCGATATGGTGGCCGACGCCGGCATCGTCGAAACGGACGACGGGCACCCCACCTTCCGCTTCTTCGAGGACGAGATCTTCGGCATCGACAAGTCGCTGGAGCAGATCGTGGAGTATTTCCGCTCCTCGGCCCAGCGGCTGGAGGTGCGCAAGCGCATCCTCCTCTTGATGGGGCCGGTCGGCGGCGGCAAGTCGACCATCGTCACCATGCTCAAGCGCGGCCTGGAGCGCTACACCCGCTCGGACCAGGGCGCGATCTACGCCATCCGCGGCTGCCCGATGCACGAGGAGCCGCTGCACCTGATCCCGGAGTCGATGCGCGACGAGCTCTTGCGCGAGAACGGCGTCTACATCGAGGGTGAGCTGTGCCCCTGGTGCCGCTACCAGCTCGAAAGCGCCGAGCGCGGCCCGGACCACCCCTGGAGCCTGCCCGGCCGGCCCTTCAGCGGCCACCACGAGGACGTGCCGGTGCAGCGCATCGCCTTCTCCGAGAAGCACCGCGTCGGCATCGGCACCTTCGCCCCCTCCGATCCCAAGTCGCAGGACGTCTCCGAACTGGTGGGCGGGATCGATCTCTCGACCATCGGCGAGGTCGGCAGCGAGTCCGACCCGCGCGCCTACCGCTTCGACGGCGAGCTGAACATCGCCGACCGCGGCATGGTCGAGTTCATCGAGATGCTCAAGGCCGACGAGCGCTTCCTCTACGTGCTGCTGACCCTCTCGCAGGAGCAGAACATCAAGACCGGGCGCTTCGCCATGATCTACGCCGATGAGGTCGTCGTCAGCCACACCAACGAGCACGAGTACAACGCCTTCGTCGGCAACAAGACGAGCGAGGCGCTGCAGGACCGCATCATCCTGGTCAAGGTGCCCTACAACCTGCGCGTCTCCGACGAGGTCAAGATCTACCAGAAGCTGCTCAAACAGAGCGCCATCCGCGACATCCACATCGCGCCCGGCACGCTGGAGACCGCCGCCACCTTCGCCGTCCTCTCCCGCCTGGAAGAGAGCAAGAAGGCCGGCATGAGCCTGACCAAGAAGCTCAAGCTCTACGACGGCCAGTCCGTGGAGGGCTTCACCCCCAAGGATGTCCGGGAGCTGCAGGACGAGGCCACCCGCGAGGGCATGGACGGCATCTCGCCGCGCTACGTCATCAACCGCCTCTCCAATGCCCTGGTACGCGAGGGCGTCACCTGCGTCAACGCCATCGATGCCCTGCGCTCGCTGCGCGATGGCCTGGAGCAGCACACCAGCATCACGCGCGAGCAGCACGAGCATCTCTTGAACCTCATCGCCGAGGCGCGGCGCGAGTACGACGAGATCGCCAAGCGCGAGGTGCAGAAGGCCTTCGTCTACTCCTTCGAGGAGTCCGCCCGCACCCTGCTCAACAACTACCTCGACAACGTCGAGGCCTACTGCAACAAGACCAAGGTCGTCGACCCGATCACCGAGGAGGAGCTGGAGCCCGACGAGAAGCTGATGCGCTCGATCGAGGAGCAGATCGGCGTGTCGGAGAACTCCAAGCGCCAGTTCCGCGAGGAGATCCTGATCCGCATCTCGGCGCTCGCCCGCCGTGGCCAGACATTCGACTACA
>DASSHC010000446.1:0-12584 GCA_035693105.1 Thermomicrobiaceae bacterium
GGACCAGGGGGTCGCGAGCAATGTCGCCACGCCACCGCCGACGCCGCCGAGGACCGCGCCGAAGATCAGCGCCCCTGGATGATTGCCGATGCCATTTCGCCTGCTCATCACAACCCTCCCGCGCTCCTGGCTCGCCATCGCCACATTGGACCCATGCTATCAAAGGTTGTGCCAACGGGGAGATGCGCGCTGCGATGAACCCATTGGACCGTGCGCTGGGTCACGCCGTGCTATGATCGACGATTGGATCGTCGCGGATCGCGATAGACCCTGAACCGTAGTCCGCGGTGCAGCAGTAGAGGTGGCGCATGAACATTCACGAGTACCAGGCGGCGGAGATACTGGCGGGGTACGGGGTTCCGGTCAACGCCGGGATCGTCTGCACCACGCCCGATGAGGTGGGCGCCGCGGCGGCGCAGCTCGGCGGGCCAGTCGTGATCAAGGCGCAGGTGCATACCGGCGGGCGCGGCAAGGCGGGTGGGGTCAAGGTGGCGCGCACCGCCGAGCAGGCTCGCGAGCTGGCCGGCCAGATTCTGGGGCTCGACATCCGCGGCCACGTGGTGCACAAGGTGCTGGTCGCGCCCGCCGTCGATATCCAGCGCGAGATCTACCTCGGCGTCGTGCTCGACCGGGCGGCGCGCGGGGTGACGGTGATGGCGAGCGCGGCGGGCGGGGTCGATATCGAGGAGGTCGCGGCCACCACGCCGGAGAAGATCCAGCGCGTGCATGTTAGCCCCTACCTCGGCCTCTTTCCGTACCAGGCGCGCGCGCTAGCCTTCGACCTCGGCATCGAGCCGAAGCTGGTCAACGGCTTCGCCAGTGTGGCCCTCAAGCTCTTCCAGGCCTATCTCGACTCCGACGCCACGCTGGCCGAGATCAACCCGCTGGTCCTGACCGGCGAGGGCGCGTGGCAGGCGCTCGACTCGAAGATCGTGCTCGACAACAACGCCCTCTACCGCCACCCGGTCTTCGAGGAGCTGCGCGACATGAACGAAGAAGTGGCGACCGAGATCGAGGCGCGCAACGCCGGCATCAGCTTCGTCAAGCTCGACGGCTCGATCGGCTGCATCGTCAACGGCGCCGGGCTGGCGATGGCCACCATGGACGCGGTCAAGCTGCACGGCGGCGAGCCGGCCAACTTCCTCGATGTCGGCGGCGGCGCCAGCGCGCAGCAGGTCGCCAAGGCCTTCCAGCTCGTACTGACGGACCCGGCGGTGCGCTCGGTGCTGGTCAACATCTTCGGCGGCATCACGCGCGGCGACCTGGTGGCCGAAGGGTTGATCGAGGCGCTGAACGAGCTAAAGGTGCAAGTGCCGATCGTGGTGCGGCTGGTCGGCACCAACGCGGAGGAGGGCCGGCGCATCCTGCAGCAGGCCGGAATCGCGGCAGTCGACTCGATGGACGAGGCGGCGGCCGCCGCGGTGGCCGCGGCGCGCGGCGCCTAGCGGCGGGAGGAGAGAGAGATGGCAGTTCTGGTCAACGACGACACGCGCCTCCTCGTCCAGGGGATCACCGGCCGTGAAGGCTCGTTCCACACCGGGCAGATGGTGGAGTACGGCACCAAGGTGGTCGCCGGGGTGACGCCCGGACGCGCCGGGCAGGAGGTCCACGGCGTGCCGGTCTTCAACACGGTGGCCGACGCCGTCAAAGAGACCGGGGCCAACACCTCGATCATCTTCGTGCCGGCCCCCTTCGCCGCCGACGCGGTGTATGAGGCGATCGACGCCGGCATCGGGCTGGTGGTCTGCATCACCGAGCGCGTGCCGGTCGAGGACGCGATCAAGTTCGTCCACTACGCCCAGCAGCACGACACCCGCCTGATCGGACCGAACTGTCCGGGGCTGATTACGCCCGGCCAGGCCAAGGTCGGCATCATCCCCGGCTACATCACCACGCCGGGGCCGGTCGGCCTCGTCTCGCGCAGCGGCACGCTCACCTACGAGGTGATGTGGTCGCTGACCGAGGCGGGCATCGGCCAGACGACGGCGGTCGGTATCGGCGGCGACCCGGTGATCGGCACGACCTTCATCGACGCGCTGCGCCTCTTCCAGGAGGATCCACAGACAAAGGCGATCGTGCTCCTGGGCGAGATCGGCGGCAGCGACGAGGAGCGGGCCGCGGAGTTCATCAAGGCTCACGTCACCAAGCCGGTGGTCGGCTTCATCGCGGGCCGTACCGCGCCGGAGGGTAAGCAGATGGGGCACGCCGGGGCGATCATCTCGGGCGCGTCCGGCACCGCCGCCGCCAAGATCGCCGCGCTGGAGGCCGCCGGCGTGCGCGTCGCCGATCGCCCCGGCGGCGTCGCCGAATTGATGCAGGGGCTGATCTAGCGCGCCGGCCCGGCGATTGCCGTATTCCCGTCGCCATGTTCTAGGGTGCGCCGGGCAGACACGGCTCCGTTCGAGGTCTGCCCCTACAGGGGAAATGCCGTCCCTAACCTGTAGGGGCAGACTTCCGTGTCTGCCCTTTTTCCCGCACGGCACGCCTCGTCGGTAGCATCCCATCGTCGTCCCCACCGCGCAGATTTCCTCGTCATGCGATCCACATTTGACAGCCTCCCCGTTTCCCGTACAATACACGCAGCGATCTCTCCAACTTACTTGACCATTTCCACCACTCGTCGCCCAACCTATTGAGGGGGCCCAGCCATGGCGACAGCCATCCTGCGTACCAAGCTCTTCATCCCGCCGCCACGGCCCGGTGTCGTTCCCCGGCTCCGCCTGACCGAGCGACTGAACCAGGGGCTGCACCGCCGGCTGACACTCATCGCCGCCCCGGCCGGCTTCGGCAAGACCACGCTGGCCAGCGAATGGATCGATGGCCTCGGGCACCCCGCCGCCTGGCTCTCGCTGGACGAGGGCGACAACGACACCGCGCGCTTTCTGGCCCACCTCATCGCCGCCATCCAGACGGTCGCGGCCGGCGTTGGCGCGGGAGTGGCCGAGGCGCTGTACGCCGCGCATCCACCGCCCGCCGAATCGCTGCTCACGGCCCTCATCAACGACATCAGCACTATCCCGGATCGGATCGTCGTCGTCCTCGACGACTACCACCTGATCGACGACGCGGCCGTCGATCGTCTCCTTGCCTTTCTGGTCGAACACCTGCCGGCGCAGATGCACCTGGTCATCGCTACCCGCCAGGATCCCCCACTCCCGCTGGCCCGATTGCGCGTCCGCGACCAAATGACCGAGGTGCGCGCCGCCGACCTGCGCTTCACCGCCGCTGAAGCCGCCGCGTTTCTCAACCAGGTGATGAACCTCAACCTCTCGGCGACCGACATCGACGCGCTGGACGCCCGCACCGAAGGCTGGATCGCCGGCTTGCAGCTCGCCGCGCTCTCGCTGCGCGACCAGCAGGATGTTCCCAGGTTCATCCGGGCGTTCGCCGGAGACCACCGCTACATCATCGACTACCTGGCCGAAGAAGTGCTGCGGCACCAGCCGGACGCTGTCCGCGCCTTCCTGCTCCAGACCGCCATTCTCGACCGCTTGAACGGCGCGCTGTGCGATGCCGTGACCGGCCAGGCGGATGGAGCCGGGCGGCTGGAGGCCCTGGAGCAGGGCAACTTCTTCGTCGTCCCGCTCGACGATCAACGCCGCTGGTACCGCTATCACCACCTCTTCGCCGGCGTGCTGCGCGCGCATCTGCGGGAGGAGCTGCCCGAGCGGATCGCGACGTTGCACCGGCGCGCCAGCGCGTGGTACGAGCAGGCTGGGTCAGCGGACGACGCGATTCGCCACGCGCTGGCGGCCCAGGATTTCGCGCGCGCGGCGGACCTGGTCGAGAAAGCCTGGCCGGCCATGGGCAGAAGTCGACAGGAGAGTCGGCTGCTCGCCTGGCTGCAAGCGCTGCCCGACGCGGAGATCCGCTGCCGGCCCGTGCTCAGCGTCGCCTATGCCCATACGCTTCTGGCAACCGGCACGCTGACCGGCGTCGAGGGCCGGCTGCGGGACGCCGAACGATGGCTGGACTCCGGCGAAGGCACGCTGGAGCGACCAGACGCCCCGCTGGACGGGACACGGCCGGCGCACCAGCAGCGGATGGTCGTCGTGGACGACGAGGCATTCCGCCGGCTTCCCGGTGCCATCGCGCTGGCCCGCGCCGGGCAGGCCCTGGTGCAGGGCGATTTGCCGAAGACCGTGATCCACGCCCGGCGGGTGCTCGACCTCGTTCCCGAGCACGACCATCTCACGCGCGGCGGGGCGGCGGCGATTCTCGGACTCGCGGCCTGGACGCGCGGCGATCTGGAGACCGCGCACCGCTCGTATGCTGCTGGCATGGCGCGGATCCAGCGGGCTGGCAACATCGCCGACGCGATCGGCGGCTCCATGTATCTGGCCGCTATCCGCATCACGCAGGGCCGTCTCCGCGAGGCGATGCGGACCTACGAGCGCGGCGTGCAGCTGGCCGCCGAGCACGGTCAGCCGGCATTGCGGGGAACGGCTGACATGTACGTGGGCATCAGCGAGCTCCTCCGCGAGCGTGGCGATCTGCACGCCGCGACGGAGCATCTGCTGCGCGGCGAGGAGCAGGGCGAGCACACCGGCTTCCCGCCCTACCCCTATCGCTGGCGGGTCGCGATGGCGCGGATACGGCAGGCCCAGGGCGATCACGCCGCCGCCGTCGGCCTGCTCGACGAGGCCGAGCCCTTGTATGTGAGCGACTTCGCTCCCAACGTCTGCCCTGTCGCGGCGCTGCGGACCCGCGTGTGGCTCGCGCAGGGAAGGTTGAGCGACGCCCGCGACTGGGCGCGTGAGCAGGGGCTGTCGGAGGAGGACGACCTCAGCTACCTGCGCGAATTCGAGCACATCACCCTGGCCCGGGTGCTCCTGGCCCGCCATCAGAGCGACCACGCGGGCCGCTCCACGCATGAGGCCCTGGCTCTCCTGGAGCGCCTGCTGCGCGCGGCGGAAGACGGCGGGAGGCTGGGCAGCGCGCTCGAGATCCTGGTGCTCCAAGCGCTCGCTCACCAGTCGCGGGGCGCCATCCCGGCGGCGCTGGCGCCGCTGGAGCGCGCCCTGACGCTGGCCGAGCCGGAGGGGTACGTCCGCCTCTTCGTGGATGAAGGTCCACCGATGGTGGCCCTGCTGGAAGCGGCCGCGAAACGCGGGATCGCTCCGAATTATGTCCGGCAGCTTCTGACCGACTTTGGCAAGGCTGACGACCGGCCGCCCGTCGAACAGGGCTTGATCGAGCCCTTGAGCGAACGCGAGCTCGACGTGCTGCGGCTGCTCGACAGCGAGCTGGACGGTCCCGAGATCGCCCACGAGCTGATGGTGTCCCTGAACACCATGCGCACCCATACCAAAAACATCTACAGCAAGCTTGGGGTCGGCAACCGCCGGGCAGCCGTCCGCCGGGCCGACGAGCTCGCACTGCTGCCTCGAAGCCGGAAGCGCTAAGCCTCGGCCCAACGTCGCGCTCGCACCCGGCGGGTCGCTGCTCCGGCTCGCTCCCTCCCGCACACGCTCCCGATCGCGAAATCACCACATCAATCACCACACCCGGTGAGGCGGCCTCACCATGCCTCCAGCTATCTTCAGATCAGACAACGAACCCAGGCAATGCCGGTGGAGGTGCATCCACCGGAGCAACGCGCGAAGGGAGGACAATGCACGAATCACAGGCAGCAACGGGCGACGATCACGGGCCGCCACACTACGAAATCCGCATCAAGGGACACCTTGATGCCCGCTGGGCCGCCTGGTTTGACGGGATGAGCCTAAGCCAGGAGCGCGACGGCACGACCGTCATCCAGGGCCCAGTTGCCGACCAGGCCGCGCTGCATGGCCTGCTCCGCACGGTGCGCGATGTGGGCCTGCTGCTGATCTCGGTCAAACGCGTCGGCCCCGGCCAGACGGGCGCCGTGGGCTGACAACACGAAGGAGGTGCGCATGTCACTCAGCATCAGAAGCGTGCTTGGATCGGACGACACGCACGACGACGGTGTCCACAAACTCAATATCTACCTGTTGCGGCTGCTCTTTGTCCTGATGGCCGTCTTCCTGGGGAAAGACGCCTGGACCCAAGTCTTGACGCACGAGGGGCCGTGGGACCCCGATCAGGCCGTGGCGTGGTGCGTCTGGGCCTCATTCTCGGTGTTGGCGGTGCTGGGGATCTTCCGTCCCCTCAAGATGCTGCCCCTGGTGCTGCTCGAAATCGTCTACAAGGTGCTGTGGCTGATCGTAGTGGCCTACCCGTTGTGGTCGACGAACCAACTGGCCGACTCACCCAGGGCTGAACACCTGACCTACGTCTTCCTGTTGGTGGCGCTGCCGATCGTGGCCATGCCCTGGAAGTATGCGTTCGATCACTACATTCGCGGACGAAACGAGCCAGGCCTCAAGCAGCGAAACGCGCAGGCGTGAAACGATCGCGCTGTCTTGCCTGTCGCGGGCAGTGCACGATGCGGGCTTGCCGCTGATCTCGGTCAGTCCCAGCGAGCCCGACCAACCCGATATACCGACGAGCGAACCTCGATAGGTACCCGCTCCATACCGAAAGGGAATCGACATGACGACCGCCGCGCGAACAACAGCCACGCAAGCCTCGGCAACCAAGCGAGTGGGGATGGACTCACTGCGGAAGACCGCGCTGGTCGCGGGCGTGCTCTACCTGCTCACCTTTATCTCGATCCCGACCCTGGCGCTCTACGGTCCGGTGCACGAGGCGAACTTCATCATCGGCGCGGGATCGGACACTCGCGTCATCTTCGGCGGCATCCTGGAGATCATCGTGGCCCTGGCCGGCATCGGTACCGCCGTCGCGCTCTACCCGGTGGTAAAGCGGCAGAACGAAGGGTTCGCATTGGGCCTGGTCGGCTCGCGGGTCCTGGAAGCGGCTGGCATGTTTGTCGGCGTCGCGAGCCTGCTATCGATCGTGGCGCTGCGGCAGGACGGAGCCGGACCCGAGGCGCTGGTCACCGGCCAGGCGCTGGCCGCCTTCTATGACTCGATGTTCCGCGTCTCACAGAGCTTGCTGCCGGCCGTGAACGCCCTCTGCCTGGGCACCCTGCTCTACCGGTCGCGCCTTGTGCCGCGAGCCCTGCCCACGCTCGGACTCATCGGCGCGGCCCTGCTGGTCGCGACCTTCGCCGGCGGGCTGTTCGGTCTCTGGGATCAGGTGTCCGCGCTGTCGGCGATCGGGGCTCTGCCGATCGCGATCTGGGAGTTCGGGCTGGGCGTCTGGCTGACCGTCAAGGGCTTCAATACCAATGCACCCATCGCCCGGGCCATCCGGTCGGCACCAGATGGGGCCGTGACCGCCTCGTAGTGCGACACCGCGCCGCAGGCCGGCGGAAGGCGCCAGTCAGACTTGAGGGACGCGTCTTCCGCCGACCCGCCACAGTGAGCTTTCGCAACCACCTGAGGGAGAAAGAGGTACGAATGATGACCAGTTCCCTGAAGACGATCCGCGTCCTGATCGCCGTCATCGCCGCCACCGCACTGGCACTCCTGTCGGCGGCCATGCTCCCGGCTCAAGCCGCGGGGCTGCGCAATTGCGTGGACGTGACCGGCAGCCAGATCGGCCGTGTCGGGTGCTATGAGACCGTCTGGGCAGGCGGAGTCCAGTACCGCATGACGTTCTCCAACCAGCAATTCACGGGCGCGACACCCAGCGACCGAATCGGCAACTTCTACGTGCTGGCGCCACAGACCGACACGCCTCAGGGCACGCTGCCCTTCCTACACGACCACGTCGTCGCCACCGTGCCGGCGCAGAACCACGGCAGCTACCGAGTCATCTACCACGGCTACTTCGTGTTCTGCAGTGCTGAGGGCATCGCCGGCGGCGCCTGCGAGCCAGCCATGACCGACATCCCGGGTTTCGGGACCGTCCCCTTCGCCAGGACCGTGAATGGGCAGATGCTGACGTCGACCGAGTCCATCGAGTCAGCCGCCGACGCCGGGCTGGTCACGCTGATCGACACCGGCGGGGTGCTCGTCGGCTCGATCACCTTCGGCAAGTAGCCGGCATCGACGGCGAGGCAGGGAGCGGGGTCGATCGCCAAGAGTTTAATGCATCGCCTGTCCTTTGGAGGGCTTGAGGGACCGCCCTCAGCCCTCCCGGCGACGCTCGCCACGGAGGGCGCGAGATGACTACCGACCGGTATAGGCATTAGAATATGCGTACGGACGAAACCGACCACGCGATGGGCTGAGGAGGTCGATCATGGCAACCACCGCTGAACCCTACGCCGCCCGGCTCGATGTCGACTACCCCAACCGGCTTGACCGGCTCAGCACGGCGTTCCGGCTGATCTGGATCATCCCGATCTTCATCATCCTCAGCCTGCTCACCGCCGGCGGCAATGACACCATCGTGACCGAGACCGGCGAACGGGTGCGGAACTACGGCGGGGGGATCGGGACGGGACTCTTCCTGGCGACCGCGCTGATGATCGTCTTCCGGCTGCGCTACCCGCGCTGGTGGTTCGACTTCGCCCGCGAGCTGACGCGCTTCGAGGCGCGGGTCGGGGCCTATCTGGTCTTGCTCACCGACCGCTACCCCTCGACCGTCGACGAACAATCGGTACACCTCGACCTCGACTACCCCGACGTCGCGCAAGACCTCAATCGCTGGCTGCCGCTGGTCAAGTGGCTGCTGGCCATCCCGCACTACATCGTGCTCTTCGTCCTCTGGTTCGTCGCGTTCTTCGTGGTCGTGATCGCCTGGTTCGCGATCCTCTTCACCGGGCGCTATCCACGCGGGCTCTTCGATTTCGTGGTGGGGGTGGGCCGCTGGAGCCTGCGCGTCGCTGCCTACGCCTTCCTGCTGGTCACGGACCGCTACCCGCCATTCAGCCTCGGCTGAGCGGTGATCGCGGGCGGCCCTTCCGGAGACCCCGGCTTCTCTCCCAGCGTTGGTCCGAACGGAGCTGTGCGGAGAGGGCGTTTGCTTGCGACACCAGTGGTGCTGGGGACGGATCCCTCGACTGCGCTCGGGATGACAGGGATAGGGAGCAGCCTACCGGGCGAGGCAAGGCGTCGTCGTTCGCCCCGAACTACCCCTGTCATCCCGAGCGCAGTCGAGGGATCCGTCCCCACGCGGTGTCCTACGTATTCGATGGCCGCCCGCTCCTCCTACGGGCGCTCCTCCCGCCGTTCCAATTCACGCCGCAACTGCTCATAGCGGTCAGCGCGCGCGGGGCGCCGGGGTGGGAGCCGCCGGCGGCGAGGGAGCCGGGCGCAGCATGTTGCCGCGTCGTAATGGGACTACGTCAGCTCGACATAGGCCTGTTCGCCATGTAGCGCCTGGTCAAGTCCGGCCGTCTCGGCAGCCTCGCTCACCCGAACGATGGTGATATGGTTGATGATCCAGAGCATGCCGTAGGTAAAGGCGAACGCCCAGATTGTCGAAATGCAGACCGCGGCCAACTCCTTGCCGAAAAAGGCCGGATTACCGGCGAGCAGGCCGTCGACGCCGGCCGGATTGAAGGACTTGGTTGCCAGCACACCCAGCAGGACGATCCCCAGAAAGCCGCCGACTCCGTGCACGCCCCAAACGTCGAGCGCGTCGTCCCAGTCCAGGCGATTCTTGAGCCAGACCGCGCCGTAGCAGACGCAGCCGGCCAGCACACCAATCACCATCGCGTCCTGTGGCGAGACGTAACCGGCTGCCGGGGTGATGGTCGCCAGCCCCGCCACGGCCCCAGTCAGCAGGCCCAGGAACCGTGGCTTGCCGTCGACGAACCAGTCCACCGCCAGCCAGACCATCGCGGCGAAGGAGGCCGCGAGGTCGGTGTTGAGGAAGGCGACCGCCGTAACCGAGTCGACGCGGAACTCGCTACCCGCGTTGAACCCATACCAGCCGAACCAGAGCAACCCGGTGCCCAACGCCACCAGTGGAATGCTGTGCGGTCCCTGGTCGACCACACGGCGCTTGCCCACGAAAAGCACGGCGGCCAGCGCCGCGATCCCGGCGATGTTGTGTACCACAATCCCGCCCGCGAAGTCACGCACGCCCCAGTGCTGCAGCAGCCCGCCGCCCCAGATCATGTGCACGAACGGGAAATAGACGAAAAGCAGCCAGAATGTCAGAAAAATCATGTAGGCCGGGAAGGTCACTCTGTTGGTGAAAGCGCCGGAGATCAACGCCGGGGTGATGATCGCGAACATCATCTGATAGGCGATGAACACGAGCAGCGGGATGCTCGCGGTCGGCGACGGCGACGTGAGCGACACGCCACGTAAGAAGGCGTGGTCAAGGTTGCCGATGATGCCATCGCTGCCGCCGGAGAAGCAGAGCGAGTAGCCCACCACGAACCAGATCACGGTCGTCCAGCCCATCGAGACAAAGCTCTGCACCATGATCGCGAGCACATTCTTACGCCCGACGAGTCCACCATAGAAGAACGCCAGACCTGGCGTCATCAGCATCACCAGGCTGGTGCACAACAGCATGAAACCGGTATTGCCGGTATCGAGGCCGGGCATGGCCACTCCCCTCACGATCAACGGCAACGGACCGCCAATCGACGGCCGGACTAGGAAATCGGCTACTAGCATGCGGCTTCTGGCGATTTCACGCAAGTTGATGTCGGGGGGTTACGCGGCTCGGCTCCTCGGGGCGTATCAGAGTTGGCTGGCGCCAAGTGGGTGGCGGATGAATCCTGCATCGCCACGCCGATTCGCTCGTTGCAGCACAGCCAGGCCCTCTGGCACCGTCTCGTCCGCCACATCTGCCCTTATTGATCATTCGGGCTATCGCACCGGCTCGCCTGATGTCCAACTGACCATCGACCATCTGGTAGGCAAAGGGTGGCGCAGTGGCGCTGAATTGCACCGCCACCAGCCTTCCGCCGCTCGCTGCTGCGGTGACGAGGGGAACCGCCGCATCTCACCGGCGAACCGCCACGACCTCACACCGGCGAGGGTGATCGTCGTCCATCCTCGCGCTGGCCGGTCAACCGTTCCAGCGTGGCGAGTACATCTCAATGAGACACGCCTCGATCGACTTCCTCTGAGATGATGAATGGAAGTAGACGTTGACCTGGCGACCCGCTTTCGTTTCGTCGAGCACGTGCTGATTGATCTTGCAGTTCGTTGGCTGCCCATGCTCGTAACAATTCCTCGGCGAAATATTTCCATGCCCCGTGTTGAATCGCCTGAGCAGATCGACGCACTCGCCGATGTAGCGGACGGCGCCGTCGACGACCATGGCGTAGACCCCTGCCCGACCCGTGGGAACATTGATGCGAAACCGGCAGAACGTGCCGTGCCCGTACCTGTGAAGCGGGACGTTATCCGCTCCCTGATAGCGCCCTTGCGAGCTGTACTCGATGATGGTCCACGATTGGTCACGCTCCGGCGCCAGGCTTGCCACCAGCTCGAAGTCCCATTCCCCGAGACTCAGGTGTTCTGCTGTGCCCACGCATGCATCGCTTTCCCAATCCCTCGACGTCATCTCTGCGATCCGCCGGCTTCGCGCCCAGCCGCATGCCACGGAAATCGTTCGTCATCCCTACTCCCGTTCCCGCTCCAACTCGCGCCGGAACTGCTCGTAGAGGTCGTCGCTGGGGCTGGGGGCGCCAGGGCGGGAGCCGCCAGCGGCGGGTGAGCCATGCTCGGGATGCAGCAGGCGCTCGGCGATGGCGCGCACGCCCTCGTGCGGCGAGCGGGCGGCCGCCTCGGCCACGACCGGCGCGCGATGGAAGCTCCACAGGAGATTGGCGGCGTCCTGCGCCAGCAGCGGCTCGGGGTGCGTCACCGCCAGCGCCAGCAGCGGCGCGACCTCGCGCGTCGGCAGGGCGCTGCCGAGCGCGACCAGCGCGCTGCGCCGCGCCTCCAGCGGCGCCGACTCGTCGGCCAGCAGGGCCGCCGCCTCCTCGGCGGCCCGCGCCGGCTCCAGCGCGAAGGCGGCGTCCCAGGAAGCCATGCGCAACCGCTCGCTGCTGTCCCGGCGCCAGCGTCCCCCCTCTTCGACCAGCCGCTCGGGCCAGTGGTCGAGCGTCAGCTCGCCGGCTAGGCCGCGCACTTCCTCGGCGGCGTCCTGCAGCGCGGCCGCCAGCAGCCGCCGGCGCTCGGGCGGCGTCAATGCCCCGGCGAAGTCGGGGTCGAGCAGCAGCAGCGTCAGCGTCGTCTCGCGCGCCAGCGCGCTCCCCCGCGCCATGGCACCACGCGCGACGGCGGCAAGGCTCGCCGGAGCCGCATCGCGCAAGCGCTCCCAGAGCGCCGAGGCCGCGTTGCCGCCCGCCAGGAAGGGCGCCTGTCGCCGCAGCTCCGCCAGCGAGAGCGCGGCGACCACCCGAGGGGTCGTCCGATCGCGATGGGTCGGGGAGAAGTCAGCGGGATAGCCGATCAGCCGGGCGGCCAGCGCGGCGGCCGCGCGGCCCGGCAGGCGCGGCAGCAGCTCGCCGCGCAGCCAGCGGCGCCCGGGGGCGCTCTGGCTCAGCGCGGCCAGCAGCGCGCGCCGGCGCGGCGCCGGCCAGGCCGCGACCTCGACGCCCGCGCCGGGCGGCGCCTCGCCCGCCAGGATGGCCCGCGCCAGATCGTCGATCCGATCGTCCATGGCACTCGCCTCACCTTCGCGCGCCGGCTGTGGCAACGAATGGCCGCTCCTGCTTGACAAGACGCGCAAGA
>DASSHC010000447.1:0-12556 GCA_035693105.1 Thermomicrobiaceae bacterium
CGCCGATCAGGATTCCGGCGGCGATGGCACCCTGCCGTGTGGGCCGCTCGACCAGGAGCAGCGCGACCAGGAGCACCGCCGTGGCAAACATAGTGACGAAGCTATCGACGGTGAAGAAATGCGCCAGCTGGATCATCGTCACGGTGGTGGCCAGAAGGAGCCCGGTGATCAGGGCGGCTGCGCGTCCGTAGAGGCGACGTGCCAGGATCATCGCCAGCAGCACGGTGATCACATCGGCCAGCGCGCTGAGAGCCCGGCCAACCAGGCCGACGCGCGTATAGCTATTGAGATCTTGCCGCGTCAAAAAGCCGGCGACCGCGGCGGTGGCGTCGGTGGCAAAGAGGGGCAGCGAGCCGTAGGCGTACGCTTGCGGCCTGCCGTTCTGATCGACACTGCGAGGGTTCAGGGGCGAGTGCGCCGGGTCGAGGAGCCGGTCGAGGTGGTGAATATCGGGGGCGTGGATGCGGTCGGTCAGGACCATTACCATGAAGCGCTCGTCGGGCTGCATATACCAGCCCTGGTCCCAGTCGCGCCCGAAGAAGCGCAGACCGAGCGCGAGGCAGATCACGACGCTAGCCGCGAGGAGGAAGAGAAGGGAGAGGCGCCGCGATCGGGTCGTGCTCATGGCGCTCGAAATGATAGCAGTCGTGACTAAAGCAGGACAAATCGGCGTTGACCCCCCTCACGCTCGACACCTATACTCGGACTACTGTTCGTGCATCATCGTGGTGGGAGACTGACGGGAGTCGGGCGCGGATGAAGACGCTGAAGGTGATCGTCGGCGGCGAGGGGAACGTGGGCAAGACGTCGCTGATTCGCCAGTACGCCAAGGGGAAATTCAGCGAAGCTCGCAATATCACCCTCGGGATTGACATCACCACCCAGCAGTTCTCAATTGGCGGCGAGGACGTGCGGCTGGCGATCTGGGACATCGAGGGGCAGGCGGGCAACCGCCCCAACTTCTACATCGGCGCGCAGGCCGCCGCGCTGGTCTACGACGGCACCGAGCCGGCCTCGCTGGAGGCGCTGGTCCAGTGGCATCAGCGCGTCCATCGCTATAGCAGCGACACGCCGGTGATTGTCGTGTGCAACAAGGTCGACCTCGGTCTGACCTTCCCGCCGGTCTGGGGCCGTGTCTTCGCCCGCTGCATCGGCGCGCGACACGGGTTTGTTTCGGCCAAGACCGGCGATAACGTCGGCCAGCTCTTCCAGTTGCTTGCGGAGTCGGCCGTCGACCATGCCGCGCTGGCGCATCGCTGAGGTTCACGCCCATTGCCCGACGTCGTCTTCTTCGGCTCCCCGGAATTCGCCGTCCCGTCGCTCCTCGCTCTGGCCCACGACCCGCGCTTTCACGTCGCGCTGGTCGTGACCCAGCCCGATCGGCCGGCGGGGCGCGGCCGCCGGCTGCTGCCACCGCCGGTAAAAGTGGCGGCGCTGGAGCGGAACCTACCGGTTTGGCAACCGGCGACACTGCGTTCGCCTGAGACAGAGGAGCGGCTATTGGCGCTGACGCCGGACCTCTTCGTGGTGGTGGCCTACGGCGAGATCCTGCGGCGGCGCGTGCTGGCGATCCCGCGCCACGGAGCGCTCAACGCGCACCCCTCGCTGCTCCCGGAGTTCCGCGGCGCCTCGCCGATCCCCGCCGCCATCTTGACCGGCCGAGACGAGACGGGCGTCTCCCTGATCCAACTCGAAGCCCGGCTCGACGCCGGACCGATCGTGGCCCAGCAGGTGGTACCGCTCGGTGGCCGGGAAACGGCCGGCGGCCTGAGCGAGCGGCTGGCTGCCGTGGCGGCGGAGATGCTGCCAGCTACAGCCGCGTCCTGGTGCGCGGGCGAGATCGTGGCGACGCTCCAGCACGAGGCGGCGGCTAGCTTCACTCAACGGCTCGACAAGCAGGACGGGCTGCTCGACTGGCGCTCCGCCGCCAACTCCCTTGAGCGCCGCATACGCGCCATGACGCCGTGGCCCGGCGCCTGGACGACGCTGGGCGGTCAGCGTGTCATCATCGAGCAGGCGATGCTCGGCGGCGAGCTGCTCGGCGTCCCGCCGGGCGGGATCGCGACCGATGCGGGGCACGTCCTGGTGCGCTGTGGTGCGAGCTCGCTGGAACTCCTGCGCGTGCGGCCCGCGGGGCGTGGCAGCATGGCCGCCGCCGCGTGGCTGCGCGGCCTGCAAGCTGGGGGATCGCACCGGTTCGACGCTCTCGTCGGGCCTGCTCTAGCGTAACAACGAGTGAAGTATGATATGCGCATAACGTCCCTTATGCGCATAGTCTTGTGACGCGATCCCGCTCTCGCTCCAGTGCTTGTCCGATTGGGCTTGAGCCGGCGCTCCGCGACCACGACGACGGATTGCGTCGGTATAATCTAGCGGACGCGCGATCTGCCCACGGCCTGCGTCTAGAAGGGCCCCCAGTGACGACCACCCTGACCGAGCAGGAATCCGCCGCGCCCGCCAGCTCGCCCGAGGGACGGCTCTTCGACCGGCTCGTGCTCCTGGTGGTCTTCATCGGCGGCACCTCGAGCATCGCCATCGAGATCGCCGCCTCGCGCCTCCTGGGCCCGTACTTCGGCACCTCGACCTTCATCTGGGCCAACTTGATCGGGCTGACCCTGCTCTACCTCTCGATCGGTTACTACGTCGGCGGGCGCATCGCCGACCGCTGGCCGAGCCCGCGGCTGCTCCTGGCGATCACGGCCCTCGCCGGCATCGGCACCGGGTTGATCCCGCCGCTCTCGCGCCCGATCCTGGAGCGCTCGCTGACCGCCTTCGCCAATCTCTCGGTCGGGGCCTTCTACGGTTCCCTGGTCGGCGTCATCCTCCTTTTCGCGATCCCCGTCACGCTGCTCGGCTTCGTCTCGCCCTTCGCTATCCGGCTGCGCATGCGCCGGGTCGCCTCGGCCGGCAACACCGCCGGCTCGCTCTACGCGCTGTCGACGGTCGGCAGCATCCTGGGGAGCTTCCTGCCGGTGCTGCTGTTGATTCCCACCGTCGGCACCCACTGGACCTTCTACATCTTCGCGCTGGCGCTGCTGGCCACCGCGGCACTCGGCTTCCTGCTCGTGCGCGCGTTCTGGTTCGGCGGCCTGGTGGCGCTGGTGGCCGCGCTGCTGCTGGTCTTCGCCTCGTTCGCCAACCATGGTGTGGTGCGGCCCTCGGAATGGGGCACGCTGGTACACGAGGAGGAGTCGCAGTACAACTACATCCAGGTAGAGAAGCAGAACGGGGCGTACCTGCTGGTGCTCAACGACGGCCACGCGGTGCATTCGATCTACGATCCCGCGGCCACCTACTACAACGGCTACTGGGACGACTTCGGCCTGGCGCCATTCTTCAACGGCGGCGAGACCCCCGGCGACGTCAAGAGCGCGGCGCTGATCGGCCTGGCGGCCGGCACGGTGGTCAAGCAGCTCAATCGCTCGTTCGGCCCGATTCCGATCGACGGTGTCGAGATCGACCCGGACATCGTCAAGCTCGGGCGTCAGTACTTCGCCATGAACGAGCCGAACCTCAACGTCTACGTGCAGGATGGCCGCTACTTTCTGGAGACCTCCGACCGGCGCTACGACCTGATCGGCATCGACGCCTACCAGCAGCCCTACATCCCCTTCCACCTGGTGACGCGCGAGTACTTCCAGGAAGTCTCGGATCACCTCAACGACGACGGTGTAGTGGTGGTGAACGCCGGGCGGACCGAGACTGATTTCCGCCTGGTCAACGTCATCGCCGCCACCATGAAGAGCGTCTTCCCCAACGTCTACATCTTCGACGACAATTACTACACCAACAGCATCGTCGTCGCGACCAAGTCGCCGAGCGACGTGACCAACTTCGCGCGCAACATCCAGCAACTGCAACCGGGCTTCCTCAAGACGGTCGGCCAGCGCGTGCTCCAGACCGGCAACGTGCGCGAGTGGACGCAAGAAGACCCCAAGCTGGTCTTTACCGACGACAAGGCGCCGGTCGAGCGCATCGTCAACCGTATGATCGTGGATGCTGCCCGTGGCGAATAACGGCGTCCACCCTTTCCGCTTCCAATCCCTGAACCTGCCGGGCCTGCGACACGGCATCACCGGCCGCGTTCCAGGGCTTCCGGCGGAGGGTGACGTCAGCTACGTCACGGGGCCGGATGGGGACACGGTGCGGGAGAACCGCCGCTACTGGGGCGATCGCATCGGCATCGACTGGCGCCGGATTGCGACGGCGCAGCAGTGCCACGGGGATCGCGTTCGGGTCGTGGGCGTGACGGATGCCGGGCGGGGCGCGGACTCGGCCAGTGATGGCTTCCCGAACTGTGATGCCTTGATCACGCGCGAGCCCGGCATTCCGCTGCTGGTCGTGGCCGCCGACTGCGTGCCGATTCTCCTGTATGATCCGGTTCAGCGGGCCATCGGCGCGGTGCACTCGGGCTGGCGCGGTACCGTGGCGGGGATCATCATGCGCACGGTCGAGGCGATGCGCGACGAGCTGGGAAGCCGGCCCACGAATCTGCTGGTCGGGCTGGGACCATCGATCGGCCCCTGCTGCTACGAGGTCGGGCCCGAGGTGATCGCGGCCTGGGAAGCGCTCGGAGTCGACCCGCAGCGCCAGGCGGTGCTGTCGCGCCAGCCGCGGCCGTACTTCGACCTCTGGGCCGCCAACGAACTGGCGCTGGCCGCGGTGGGCGTGCCGGCCGCGAACGTGGAGCGCGCCGGGCTCTGCACCCGCTGCCACGCCGACCACTACTTCTCCCGTCGCGCGGGGGTCGGGTATCGCGGGCTCTTCGGCGCGCTGATCGCTCTGGAGGACGAGGAACCATGAGCATCGAGAGCAACCTCCGCCGGGTCAACGAGACGATCGCCCAGGCCGCCGAGCGCGCCGGACGCGCACCCTCCGACGTGCGGCTGATCGGCGTGAGCAAGACCGTCGGGCGTCGTGAAGTGGACGAGGCATACGCCGCCGGGCTGCGCGACTTCGGCGAGAACCGCGTGCAGGACGCCAAGGCGAAGTTCACTCCTCCTCTGCCGCCCGATGCCACGCTGCACCTGATCGGCTACCTCCAGACCAACAAGGCCAAGGATGCCGCGGCGCTCTTTGATTACGTCCACTCGATTGACCGCCTGGCGATCATCGAGGCGCTGAACACGCGCGCGGCCCAGCTCGAAAAGCGTCTCAAGGTGCTGGTGCAGGTCAACATCGCCGGCGAGGAACAGAAGCACGGCTGCGAGCCGGAGGAGGCGGCCGGGTTGGTGCGCGCGGCCAGCGAGTGCAGCCAGCTGGAGGTGGTCGGACTGATGACGATCGCACCGCTGTCGGCGACCGCCGAGGAGACGCGCCCCGTCTTCCGCGGCCTGCGCGAGCTACGCGACAGGCTCGCCGAGTCGACCGGATTGGCGCTGCCCGAGCTCTCGATGGGCATGACCAACGACTACGCCGTGGCTATCGAGGAAGGCGCGACCATGATCCGAGTCGGCCGCGCGATCTTTCAGAGCTAGGCCGGAAGCGTGCGCGTTACCTGTCTCGCCAGCGGCAGCAGCGGCAACTGTCTCCTCGTGCAGAGTGGGGCCACCCATGTGCTGCTCGACGCGGGGGTCGGCGTGCGCGTGGCGCGGCGCGAGCTGGCCGCGCGTGGCGTGGCGGACCACGAGTTGAGCGCGATCCTCATCTCGCACGAGCACAACGACCACGTCCGCGCGCTGCCGAGCCTGCTGAGTTACCAGCGGGCTGCCGTACTGGGCACGCGCGGCACCATCTCGGCGCTGCAATCCTGGATCACGGCGGAGTACGACGCGCTGACTCCGGGGCTGGCCTGCCAGATCGGCGAGTTGCGCGTCACCCCGGTGCGCGTATCGCACGACGCGGCCGAGCCGGTCGGTTTCGTCTTCGAGGCGGGCGCCACGCGCGTGGCTGTCTTCACCGATCTCGGCGGTGTCGACACCGACGTCGCGGCGGCGGTTGCTGGGGCAGCGCTGGTGGTGCTTGAGTCGAACTACGACGAGCAAATGCTGGCGCGCGGCAACTATCCGGCGCACTTGAAGCGGCGCATTCGTGGTCCGCACGGGCACCTGAGCAACGCCGACTGCGCCACCTTCCTGGCCGCTCACCTCTCGTTCACGACCAGCGATGTCTGGCTGGCGCATCTCTCGCAGAACAACAACCGCCCGCCGCTGGCGCGCACGACCACGCAGACGAGCCTCGGTCCCGGCGGGCCCCAGGTCCATACCCTGCCGCGCCACGGCGCTCCGGTCAACTGGGACTCCAGCGAGGCCACCACCCGTCCACGGCAGCTCAACTTGTTCTGAGCGGTTCAGGCGGCACGGAGAGGGCCGGTTGGAAACCCGCCCCGAGAGACGTTGCCGCTCCCGTATCCCCTGCACGGCTCGGACGGAGAAATCCCGAGAAGGGGTTGGGGGGATGAGGGTTGCCCGTCGAAGTCGCGGCCGCTCCCTGTGCCGGTGCGCTCGTCCTGATGCCGATACGTCGGACAGCGAAGGCAGACCCCAAGGACTGCCCCTACGCGATCTCGCGCACGCCGTCTTCGTCGGGCTCCTGCGAGCGGAACTGCATGGTGTAGAGGTTGAAATAGGCGCCGCGCCGCGCCAGCAGCTCGTCGTGCGTGCCGCTCTCGATGATCCGTCCGTGGTCCATGACCACCACCCGCGAGACGCGCTTGATCGTCGAGAGCCGGTGGGCAATGATGAATGAGGTGCGCCCCCGCAGCAGCGTCTCCAGCGCGCGCTGGATCTGCATCTCGGTCTCCGTGTCCACACTCGACGTCGCCTCATCGAGGATGATGATGCGCGGGTCGGCCAGGATGGCTCGAGCGAACGAGATGAGCTGGCGCTGCCCGACCGAAAGGGTCGAGGCGCGCTCGTGGACCTCGGTCTCGTAGCCCTCCGGCAGCCGCATGATGAAGTCGTGCGCCCCGACCGCGCGGGCGGCGGCCACAATGTCGTCCATCGGCGCCCCCTGCCGCCCGTAGGAGATGTTCTCGCGCACGGTGCCGGCGAAGAGGAAGGTGTCCTGCAGCACGATGCCGAATTGCGAGCGCAGCGACTGCTGCGATACCTCGCGAATATCGTGACCGTCGATGCTGATGGCGCCGCTCCAGACATCGTAGAAGCGCGTTAGCAGGTTGATCATCGACGACTTGCCGGCGCCGGTCTCGCCCACGAAGGCGATCGACTCACCCGGCTCGACGTGCAGCGTCACGCCGTGGAGGATCGGCTCCTTGTCGTAGCCGAACATGACTTGGTCGTAATCCACCTGGCCGCGGACGCGCGGCAGGTCGGGCGCCTTCGGCTGGTCCACGATCTCGGGCTTGACATCCTCCAGCCCGAAGATGCGCTCGCCGGCCACCATCGCGGCCTGCATGGTGTTGTAGCGCTGGCTGAGATCGCGAATCGGCTCGTAGAAGCGGCCGATGTAGGCCACGAAGGTAAACAGCTCGCCGATGGTGAACGCCGCGCCACCGAGGATGATGCGGCCGCCGACGTAGAGCACCATCGCGGTCGCCAGCGCCTGCACGACCTGGACGATCGGGAAGAGCACTGCCGACAGCTTGGCGGCCGAGACGCTGGCGTCGAGGTTCTCCTCATTGATGCCGCGAAACTTCTCGATGTTGAGCGGTTCGCGGCTAAAGGCCTGCGCCACCCGCACGCCCGAGATGCTCTCTGCCAGGTCGGCGTTGACGCGGGCGATGGCGATACGCATGCCGCGATAGGCCTGAATCGCCCGCTTGCGCCACCAGATCATGGTCACGACCATGATCGGCATCACCGCGAAGGTCAGGAGTGCCAGTTCCCAGTTGGTGATGAGCATGACCGCGATGATCCCGACCACGATGGCGAAATCGGCCATGATGCCGACGATGCCGGACGAGAACAGATCGTCGATGACGCTGACGTCGTTCTGGATGCGGGACATGATCGAGCCGACGCCACGCTGATCGATGTAGCGGATGCCGAGCCGCTGCAGGTGCCGGAAGAGGCGCGAGCGCAGATCGTAGATGACGTTCTGCCCGATCCAGGCGGTGAAGTAGAGCTGGCCGTAGTAGACGCAGAAGCGAATGATGATGGCGATCACGAAGACGATCATCAAGAGGTTGAGCGCCGGAATGCCCGAGCGCCCGAAGAACGTCCGTTGCGCGTCCGGGTTGACCACGTCGATGCCCAGGCCGAAGAGATACGGCAGCGCCAGATCCGCCGCCGCCGTCAGCAGCATGAGCACCACGGTCAGGATCAACGGGGTGCGATAGGGGAGTGCGCGCTGCAGCAGGCGCTTGGCGATACGTGCGTCGTATGCCTTGCCCAGCAGGTCGTCGGGGTCGCCTTGTCGCATCATACGCTCGTCAGTCCGCGGCGGCCGCGAACTCCTCCTGTTCCCTCAGTTGCAGCTCGTAGATACGCGCGTAGTGGCCGCCCGCGGCCAGCAGCGATTCATGCGTGCCGCGTTCGATGATCCGGCCGCCATCCAGTACCAGAATCTGATCGGCTCCCTTGAGTGTCAGCAGCCGGTGCGCGATGACGAAGGTCGTGCGCCCGCGCATCAGCTCGTGCAGCGCCTGCTGGATCTCGTACTCGGTCTGGGTGTCGACGCTGGAGGTGGCGTCGTCGAGGACTAGAATGCGGGGGTTCATCACCAGGGCGCGGGCGATCGCGATCCGCTGCTTTTGACCGCCGGAGAGCGAGACACCGCGCTCGCCGACGACCGTGTCGTAGCCCTGGGGCAGCGTGGCGATGAACTCATGGATCCGCGCGGCTTTGGCCGCGGCGATGATCTCGTCGCGGGTAGCGCTCGGGCGCCCATAGGCGATATTCTCACCGATCGTGACCGAGAAGAGGAAGGTATCCTGCAGCACCATCCCGACGTTGGCGCGCAGCATGTCGAGCGCGAGCGTGCGCACGTCGTGGCCGTCGATCAGCACCGCGCCGGCGCTGACGTCGTAGAAGCGCGGGATCAGGGCGGTAATGCTGCTCTTGCCCGAGCCGGTGCCGCCGATCAGGGCGATTCTCTCGCCGGGCGTGGCGCTGAAGGAGATGTCGCTGAGCGCCTGCTCGATGGCGCTCGGGTAGCGAAAGCTGACGTGCTGGAACTCGACCTCGCCGGTCAATGAACTGACCGGCGCCGGTTGCGACGGCGTTTGGATCTCGGGCCGGGTGTCGAGCACCTCGAAGATACGCTCACCGGAGGCCAACGCCCGGGCCGTGCTGTTGACGACCCAGCCGAGCATGCGGATCGGATCGGCCAGCATCGAGAGGTAGAGGTAGAAGGCGGTCAGCTGGCCCAGCGTCAGGTTGCCGCGCACGACCTGCTCGCCGCCGTACCAGAGCGTCAGCGCGATGCCGAGCGAGGAGAGCAGGGTCATCAGCGGGAAGAAGAAGGCGTACTGGCGCACGGTGGCCATCTCGACGTCGTAGAGCCGGGCCAGCGTGTTGTCGAACTTCTGGCTCTCCTCGCCCTCGCGCGCGAACGCGCGCACCACGCGGGCGCCGGCCAGGTTCTCCTGCAGGTCGGTGGTCATCACGCCGAACTGCTGCTGGACCTTGAGGAAGCGGGGGCGGATCGTGTGCCCGAAGCCGATGGCCGTAGCCAGGAGCAGCGGCATCACGCTGAGCGAGATCACCGCCAGCGTCAGATCGGTGCGCACCAGGATGAAGGTGATGACGGCCAGGATACCCAGCGTCTGGACGATCGACCGCAGCGACTGCATCAGGAAACGCCGGATCGAGTTGACGTCTTCGGTGGCGCGGGACATCAACTGGCCGGTGTTGGCGCGGTCGAAGTAGCCGAACGAGAGACCCTGCATCTTCCGGTAGAGATCATTGCGGACATCAAAGGAGACGCGCTCGGCCAGGAACTGAAAGATATAGCTTCGAAGGTAGGTAAAAACACCCTGAACGATCCCTGCGCCGACGATCGCCAACGCGCCGACTTCGACCACATGGCGGTTCGGCGACACCAGGCCATCGTCGATCACATACTCGACCAGGCGCGGCGTTAGCAACTGCATCCCGATCGCCAACACCAGCGACAGGTAGCCGACGACCATGTGGCCGACATACGGCTTCAAATAGCCGAGGATGCGGCGAAGAATGTTCATAGGCGCTCCACTTCCCGGGGCGAGCAAACCGCTCTACTATAGCACTGAACGCGCCAGACTACTAGCCGCCGAGCGCTCAGGACCAGCGGAATCGGCTCCTGCTGAGAACATTGTTGACCCCGCGCGCGCCCGCGCGTACAATAGGTACGTACAGTGAGGTTGGGAGTCCGACATTGCGCGGTGGGGAGTGGCGGCCATGGTAGAGGTCGATCGCAAAAGCGAGCAAGACGTCATCGACGAGGCGCTGGTGGTTTTGAACAGCCAGCACCATCGCTTGATGCGACAGTTGAGCCCCCACGCACCGGAGAATCTCACCATCGAACAACTCAGGCGCAGCCAGCTTGGCCGCATCCTCTCCCGCTTGGCTGCGGTCGGCCGTGGCGAGATCCGCGAGGATAAGGAGCAGGTGCTCGGGGTCATCGACGAGGTTCTCTCCCTCCTCTTCACTCCCCCCTACGGTGACGACTACACCGTGCCGCGTAGCTTCTGGGAGTCCGATCTGGGCCGCATGCTCTCGATGGCCAAGTACCGCACCTTCGAGCCGGCGGAACTCATCAGCATCGGCAACGCCGCCCAGCAGCTCGGCGTCACCCGTCCCACGATCTACCGCTGGATGGACGATCGCATGCTGGGCTACGTTCGGGACGAGATGTCCGGGCGTACCTTCGTGGTGCGCGAGGATGTCGAGACCTTGCGCCAGCAGGGCGGCGGCGCCGAGGAGCCGTAGCCCCGGCGGCGCTAGCGCCGGTCGTGGATCTCATCCGTGACCACCATCAACCGCACGATGTCGGATCGGCTGACGATGCCGACGAGTTGTTCGTGCGCGTCCACGATCGGTACCGCGGTCAGTCCCTTGTCCACCAGCAGGGTCGCGATCTCCCGCACGCTGGCAGTCGGTGCCGCGACCAACGCGGGCGAGGTCATCAGCTCGCGCGCGGTGGTCGCCAGGATCTTCTTCAACCGCTGCCGGCTGTCCCCCGTTCCCGGAACGCGGAAGAAGGCGTCCAGGAAGGGGACAAAGAGCGGGGCGTCGTACTCCGACTCGCGAGCGATCAGGTCGTACTCGGTCACCATGCCGAGCACCTTGCCTTCCTCGACTACCGGCACCCCGCTGATCTGATGCTCCCAGAGCAGCCTGGCGATCTCCGGCACGACGGTCTCCGGCCCGATCGTCAGCACCTCGCGCGTCATGATTCGGTCCACATCCAGGTTGATAGCCACGCGTCCTCCTCCCCTCGCCATCGGGGGTCGTACAGCCGGCGCAGGGCCGGCGCGAGCTCGGCGATCACGTCGCCGGCGATGAGTCCCAGCGTCCCGGTCCGTGCGACCGCGCGCTCGGCTGCCGCTGCGCCGAGCATCACCCCGGTGACCGCCGCTTGCCAGGGATCGAGCCCCTGCGCCAGCAGCCCCGCGATCACGCCGGCCAGCACGTCGCCGGTGCCGGCCGAGGCCAGCGCGGGCTCGCTCTGTGGCGCCAGCACCAGGCGCCGCCCCGGCGCGGCCACGACCGCGTGCGCCAGCTTCAGCACGACCACCTGTCCGAAGCGTTCGGCGGCCGCGCGCGCCGCCCGCCACGGGTCCGCCTCGATCTCGGCAAGCGGCCTGCCACTGAGGCGCGCCATCTCGCCTGGATGCGGCGTCAGCACCAGCTCGGCGCCGGCCAGTCGCTCTGGCCACTCGGGATGGTCCGCCAGCCAGTTGAGCCCGTCGGCGTCGACGACCGCACGGGCGTCGAAAGCCGCGGAGCCAGCCAGCGCGCCCGCGCCGAAGCCGAAAAGCCGGGCCAGGAACTCCGTCGTAGCGGGCGAGCGCCCCAGTCCCGGGCCGATCAAGAGCGCGCGGTAGCGCGGCATCGCGGCACGGACCGCCTCGGCGCGCGCGCCCGCGTCGTCCTCCGGCAGCGGCACGAAGGTAGCCTCCGGCAGGCCCGTGGCGATCGGCTCGACCAGCGAGCGCGGCACCGCCAGCGTCACCAGCCCGGCGCCGGCGCGCATCGCCGCCGCGCCGGCCATCCTCGGCGCGCCGTAGTAGTTGGGCGCGCCGCCGACGACCAGCAGCCAGCCGACCGCGTGCTTGTGCGCGTCTCGCGCGCGGCGCGCCAACAGGCGGGACGCGTCCTCCGGCGTGACCACCTCCGGTTCGGTTGCGGCACCCGCCGGCGGTTCGAGACCGATGTCGATCAGCCAGAGCCGGCCGGCGTGACGCAGCGCCGGGGCGCGGTAGAGCCCAAGCTTGGCCAGGCCGACCATCGCGGTCGCATCCACGATCAAAGCGCCCTCGGCGACCGCTCCGCTGTCGGCGTCGCTGCCCGAGGGGATATCGAGCGCCCAGAGTGGCAAGCCGCGCCGCAGTCGCTCCTGCCGCAGGACGGCGAAGGCGGCGACGACCGCGTCCGGCAACCCCGGACGACCGCCGCTGCCGAAGACCGCGTCGAGCGCCAGGTCCGCGCGCGAGGCGGCGGCCCGCAGCCCG
>DASSHC010000448.1:0-6786 GCA_035693105.1 Thermomicrobiaceae bacterium
CGAACCACGATGCGCGGCCGTCGAGACCCTGATCGTGTACGAACCGCATTTTCATAACGGACTACTCGGCGCTCGTTTCATACCCATCAAGGGAGTGCCACTCCGCATCACGGTTGTGGGATCAGAGGAACGCGGCAAACCGCTCTCCGATTCACTGTCTATGGGGTTTGACGAGCTTCGGGCCGGCCTCCCATCTAACTTGGTCGAATACGTTCTGAAAGGCGCACTCACGGCGCCTGAGTTGACAATGTTCAGCGGCGGTGAGATCCGTTTCGACTGTGCGGCGTACGGGCCAAAGGGCACAGCACCGATCGCAGTCGCCAACCTGGCTCGTGCAGTCATCCTCCTGCTCTCGCTGAACGACAAACCTGTGTCGGTAGATCAACTTAGATCGATCCTTTTAGCCCGATCCTGACTATCCGAGCCTCTGGTTATCACACGCCAACGAACGATGCCGCATGACCTCCGATGTCAGATCCGGCGTGCAGTTCGGCGCACGCAGGATCCTTTACGGCATCGAACATTCCGACGTCAATATTCATGCACCAGCTACACCTGGGATCCGAACGGAGTGGGGCGGTCACCGCCGACGGGGCGGTCGAGAACGTCTTCGGTCCCAGCGGGTTGGCGGAGCAGGGACGAACGTACAAGACGATCTGAACCGGTGTGTACGGACAGTCACGGTGCGGCGAGGAGCCCGAGCAGCGCTCGGGCGTCGGCGTAGCGGTCCTGGCTGCCGAGGATGACGGCGATCTCGGTCCGCCCGGCGCGCTGGTAGGCCACCACCAGGCACTGGCCCGCCTCGGGGGTGGTGCCGGTCTTGACGCCGAAGACGCCCTCGGTATCGAGCAGCTCGTTGGTGTTGCTCAGCGTCAGCGTGCGCGCGTTGGGGCCGCCGACGCGCACCCGCGCCTCACGCGTGGCCACGATCGGCAGCAGGCTGGGCTCGGCGAGGAAGCGCTGAGCGGCCAGCGCCAGGTCCCGCGCGGTGACGACCTGACCAGGCGCGTCGTCGCCGGCGGGGTCGCTGAAGTGGCTGGCGCGCATACCCAGGCTGGCTGCCAGGGCGTTCATCTCGGCCAGGAAGCGCTGTCGCGGCGGCTGATCGCCGGGGATGCGCTCGCCGACGACGCGCGCCAGCACGCGCGCGGCGTCGTCGCCGGAGGGGAGGAGCATGCCGACCAGCAGGTCGTGGACGGTGACCGTATCGCCGGCCCGCAGGCCCATGGTCGATTCCGAAGGGTCCGACTCGTCGCCCGGCTGGATGGTGACGATCTCCTCCGGGCGGGCGTAGCGGGCGACGACCAGCGCGGTGACGATCTTGGCGGTGCTGGCCGGGGCCAGCGGTTCGTCGGCGTTGGCGGCGTAGAGCACGGTGCCGCGATCGTCGACCAGGATGGCGGCGCGGGCGGAGAGGGTCAGACCGGCGAGGTCGGGGCGCGGATCGGGCGTGGCGGCCAGGGTGGGCGTGGCCGGCGGGGCCAGCAGGGCGGAGGGGGCGCCGGCGGCGCCGCGCAGATAGCCGTGGGCGACCCAGGCGAAGGCCAGGACGCTGATGACGAGCAGCGCGACGCCGGCCAGCGTCGAGACGTGGTGGGCTTTGCGCACGGTCCGGGTTTACTCCCGCGTGAGCGACGGATTCACGGCATCAACGACAGCCGGGGCATTGTACCGCGCGGCTAGTCATCGCTGACGGCCAGGGCGTGACAGCGGGGCACGGAGGCCCGGATCGTGGTGCCCCGGCCTGGAGTGCTCTCCAGCCACAGCTCGCCGCCGACGCGTTCGATCCGCTCGCGCATCGAGGCGAGCCCGAAGCGGTTCGGCTCGGCGCTGGCCCGCTCGGGGTCGAAGCCCTGCCCGTCGTCGGTAATCGTGGCCAGCAGCCGGTCGTCGTCGAGCGCCAGCCGCACGGTGACCCGCTGGCAGCGCGCGTGCTTGCGGCAGTTGGTCAGCGCCTCCTGGATCACGCGGTAAAGCGCGGTTTCGACCGGCGGCTCGAGCGGCGGCAGGCTCAGCGGCGCCTTGAGCTCGACGCGGAAGACGCCGTCCGCCTCCTGCTCGGCGAGCAGCAGGCCGATACCCTCCAGCAGGCTGCGCCCCTCCAACTGGGCCGCCCGCAGGTCCTTGACCGAGCGCCGCGCCTCTTCCAGGTTGCTGCGCGTCAGGGTCAGCGCCCGCTCCACCAGCCGCCGCGTGCCGGCATCGTCTTCCGGCAGCGCCAGCTCCACCTGCTCCAGGTAGAGGCTGATGCCGATCAGGCCCTGGGCCAGCGTGTCGTGGATCTCGCGCGCCAGGCGGTTGCGCTCCTCGGCCACCGCCAGGTGCTGCGCCTGAGCGTAGAGCCGGGCGTGCTCGATCGCCACCACGGCGTGGTTGGCGATCGTCATCAGCAGGCGCGCGTCGCTGGCGGTGTAGTCGTAGGGCGTGTAGCTCTGCGCGCTGAGCAGGCCGACCGCCTCACCGCCCTGCAGCATCGGCGCGGCGGCTACGCTGCGCACCCGCGTGCGCGGGTGGCCGACGCGGTACATCGGCGCGGCGTCGACCGCCGCGATGTCGCCGATCACCACCGGCTGGCACTCGGTCAGCGCGCGGCGCATCGGCCCGCTGAGGTGCTGGGCGTGGCGCGGGGCGTAGCGCTCGTTGCCGTCGACGATGAACTCCAGGTCGATGAGGCCGTCCGTGCGGCTGAGACCGATCAGCAGGGCATCGGTCGGCATCACCCCGGCGATCTCCTGGTAGATGGCCTCGAAGACCTCGTCGATATCGAGGCTGGAGGAGATGACGCTGGAGATGCGCTGCAGCGCGCCCATCTCGGCGATGCGGCGCTGGGCGTGCTCGTAGAGCCGGGCGTGCTCGATGGCCGCCGCGGCCTGGTCGGCGAAGAGCGACAGCAGCCGTTCATCCTGCTCGCTGAAGCCGCCTTCACGCTCGGCCACCGCGATCACGCCGATCGGGGTGTCGCGCACGATCAACGGCACGATCAGGAGCGAGCTGAGGGGGGTCGCGCCGCGCATCTCCTCGGCTAGCCGGCTGTCGTGCGGCAGGTCGTTGGTGATGATCGGCGTGCCGGTGCGGAAGGAGAGGCCGGAGAGCGAGCCGTCGACCGGCATCACGTCGCCGAAGAGGGCCGTGGCGTCGTCGGAGCGCGCGATCAGGCGCAGGTGGCCGCTCTCCTCGTCGACCAGCCGGATGACCGCGGCGGCGGAGGACGTCAGCCGCTGCGCCTCTTCCACGATGATCGCCAGCACGCTCTGCAGGTCCAGCTCGCTGTGGACGGCGGCGCTGACGCGTTGCAGGCCGAGCAGCCGCTCCTCGTTCTCGCGGTGCCAGGCCAGCTCCTCCTCCAACTGGCGGTTGACCGCGCTGACCGCCCGCTCGGCGATCAGGGCGGTCGAGCGGCGGGTCCACTGGTCGATCGCGGCGGCCTCGCCGCCGGCGGTCTCGCGGCAGGCATCGCCGAGCACCTGGATGCCGCGGATGACCTCGGCGACCGAGAGGCCGCTGGGCGCCCAGTAGGGCTCGATCCGGTCGAGGAAGGGGAGGAAGGGATCGATGCAGTCGCGCTCGATGGCCTCGATCAGGGCGTCGATGTAGCCGCCGATGATCGCCTCGCGCGACTCGGGCGTCATGGCGCGGTAGGGCTCGGCGACGGCGCTGAGTGGCTCGACCACGCAGGCCAGGAGCCGCGCCCGCCCGGCGCGCAATTGCTCGATTGTGCGGGTTCGCTGCTCGAGGTCGGCAGACGCGCGCACGGTGGACACTGAGTTCTCCGGGATACACTTCCGCAAACCGCAGTTATCAATTGTACGTAGGATGAGTAGCGCCCGCAAGCGATCGGCGCGCCTCGTCTCGTCGTGGGGAGTGAACCCTTGTCAGCGCTCTGCCACACCGCCATAATCGGTGCACGCTATCCGCGCAAAGTGGAGGTCCAGCACCGCAGTGGGCGACAGACGGGCACGGCAAGGGAACTGATGCAGTCTGAGCCAAGCGATCAGGACCTGATCGTCCGCGTCCGCGAGGCGCGCGACCAGGAGGCCATGGCGGCGCTCTACGACCGCTATGCGCGCTCGGTCTACGCGCTGGCGCTTTCGATGCTGCGCGAGCCGCGCGCCGCCGAAGACGTCAGCCAGGACGTCTTCGTCACCTTCTGGCAGCGGCCAGATCGCTACGTCGCGGCACGCGGCACCTTCGGCCCCTGGATCCTGCGCGTCACTCGCAACCGGGCGATCGACGTGATCCGCCGGCGTGGCCGCGAGCAATACACCGACGACGAGCGCGAGCCCGATCTGGCGGAGCGGCTGGCCGACTCCGATCCCGCGGTGGACGATCAAGTCTGGAGCCGGATGATGGCGCGCGAGGTCCGCGGCGCGCTGGGCGAGCTGACGGAGATCCAGCGGCAGGTGATCGAGCTGGCCTACTTCGGCGGCATGTCACAGAGCGAGATGGCCGAGCATCTGCAGGTTCCGCTCGGCACGATCAAGACGCGCGTTCGCACGGCGCTGCACCGGCTGGCGCAGGTGATGGCAGTGGAGACATGGACCGACGCACGCTAACCCACGAGGAAGTGCTGGCCGAGCTGCCGAGCTACCTGCTCGACGACCTCGACCCCGCCATGCTGGCCGCGGTGGAGACCCACCTGGCCGGCTGCCCGCGCTGCCAGGCGGAGCACGACCGGCTGGCACGCGTGCTCGGCGCGCTGGGGACGCTGGCGCCGGAGGCGGCGCCGCCCGCCGCGCTGCGCCAGCGCGTGCTCGACGCGCTGGACGCGGACACCACGCCAGCGCCACGACCCGCCACCCCTGCCCGGGCGGGCCGCCTGACGCGCTGGCCGGAGCGGGCGCGCTGGGCCATGGCCGCGGCCGCCGCCGTTATCCTGCTCCTGGCCGGCACCTCCGGCTTCCTCTACCACGATCTGTCGCGGACGCGCGACCAGCTCAGCGCGACCCAGCGACGCGAGGATGACGCGCGCGAGGTGCTGACCAAGCCCTCCGCCTCGATCGCGCTGGTGGCCGACAGCGCCAAGGACGCCTACGGCACGCTCTACATCGGCGAGACCGGCCACGACGGCATGATGGTGGTCGAGCAGCTCCCGCCGACGCCGGCCAACCAGCTCTACCAGGTCTGGCTGATCCAGAATGGGCAGCGGACCAGCGCGGCGCTCTTCACGGTCGGGCAAGACGGCCTGGCGCAGGTGATGATCGAGTCGACGCAGCCGCTGACGGCCTACCAGTCGCTCGGGATCACGCTGGAGCCGGCGCCGCACGGCAGCCCCGGCCCGACCGGCCCGCGCATCGCCAGCTGCCGGCTCAGCCCGCGCCCTGGGTAGGACGCGGCTCCCTCACCCCCGGCCCCTCTCCCATGCGTGGACGAGGGGAGGTGTCCATCGACAACGATGGCGGTCGTGTGAGGACGGATCCTTCGACCGCGCTCAGGATGACAAACAAACATAGTAGCCTATCGGACAACGGTGCTCGTTGTCCGATAGGCCACATCCTTATCCCTGTCATCCCGAGCGCAGTCGAGGGATCCGTCCTCTCCTGCCACCCAACCAACTCGATGGGCAGCGCCCCTCTCCCCCACGGGGGAGAGGGGAAGGGGGTGAGGGCCCTAGTGCTTGGCGATCTTGAGCTGATCGTACATGCGCACGAAGACGTTCCAGTCCGGCACGTTGTTGCCGTCCTTATCCTTCGGCATGTTCGTCACCCACGGCTTCAAGAGCGCGTAGTTCCAGGGGTTGTAGATGAAGATATCGGCCCCGTTCTCGATCAGGATCTTGTCGGCGTCCCAGTACATCTGGAAGCGCTTGGTCTCATCCGATTCACCGGCCGCGTCGGTGACCAGCTTGTCGAAGGTCGGATCGGAGAAGGTGTTGCGCTCGCCGCTGGGGAACTTCGAGTAGAAGACCAGATACTCTTCGTCGTTCGGGTCCGGATAGTCGATGTACCAGCGCCACCACATCAACTGCACGCGGCCCTCGTAGGCCTCGCTGTAGACCTGCTTGGGGTCGCCCAGGATATGCTCGATATCCATGCCCAGGTTGGCCTTGAGCATGGCGATGAGGGCGTCGCCGGCGGCGCGCGGCGCGTCGCCCTCGTTGTTGCGCTGGGTCATCTGGATCTTGGGCCAGTTCTTGCCACCGGCGTACGGGGTGCCGTCGAGCAGCGACATGGCCTTCTTGGGATCGTAGGTGGTGAAGTCCTCATATTTGTTCGGGTTGAAGCCCGGCATGCCCGGCGGAGTCAGGTTGTAGGCCACGGTGCCCAGGCCCTTGAGCACGTTCTTGACGATCGTGTCGCGGTCGACGGCGTGCGCCATCGCCAGGCGCACGTTCTTGTTGTCGAAGGGGGCCATCTTGACGTTGGGCTGCAGGTACCAGGTGCCGGCCAGGTTGTACTTGAAGTAGTCCTTGCTGAGCTGCGCGTCGCTCTGGACCTTGGCCAGGTTGCCCAGTGCGCCGTGCAGGGCCAGGTCGATCTCGTTGTTCTGGTAGGCGGTGAACTCGGCCGTGTCGGCGATGATCGGCAGCTTGACCGTCTTCAGGGTGATGTTCTTGGCGTTCCAGTAGCCGTCGTTGCGCTCGAGCGTGTAGCTCTCGTTGTGCTTCCACTCGGTCAGCTTGAACGGCCCGTTGCAGACGATGTTCTCGGCCTCGGTCCACTTGTCGCCGAACTTCTCGACCGCGGGCTTGTACGACGGCAGGGCCGCGCTGTAGGTCGCCAGCACCGGGAAGTAGGCACGCGGGCCTTCCAGGGTGCAGACCAGGGTGTAGTCGTCGGTCGCCTTGAC
>DASSHC010000449.1:0-4442 GCA_035693105.1 Thermomicrobiaceae bacterium
CGGTGTTGTTCCACTTCTGCCCCGTGCGGTGATCGTAGAGGGTCATGATGTCGTTGTAGGCGCGGCGCCCGGCCGGGCCGGAGGCGACCACGATGTTGGGGTCGTCCGGCTTGACCGCGATGTAGCCGCTCTCGCCGCCCCCCGGCGCGTACCAGTCGCGCTCGGTGATCGCGCCGTCGACGGTGCGACTGGGCAGGCTGATGGCGCTGTTGTCCTGCTGCGAGCCGTAGACGCGGTAGGGTATCTGATCGTCGGTGGTGACGTGGTAGAGCTGGGCGGTCGGCTGGTTGTAGAGGCTCGACCAGCTCCAGCCGCCGTCGAAGCTGACGCAGGCGCCGCCGTCATTCCCCTCGATCATGCGCTGGTTGTTCCTGGGGTCGATCCAGAGCGCGTGATCGTCGCCGTGGGGGGTCGGGATGCGTTGGAAGCTGGCGCCGCCGTCGATCGACTTCCAGAAGCCGTAGTTCTGGGCGTAGACGGTGTCGGGGTCCTGGGTGTCGGCCGTGATGTGCATGTAGTACCAGGGACGGGTGCGCAGCAGCGGCTCCTGGCTGAGGCGCAGCCAGCTCTCGCCGTAGTCGTCCGAACGAAAGGCGGCGCCGTCCTCGGCCTCGACCAGCGCCCAGACGCGTCCGGGCCTGGCCGGCGAGACCGTGACGCCGATCTTGCCCAGCGCCCCCTGCGGTAGTCCGGGGTTGTGGCTGATCTCCTGCCAGGAGTCGCCGCCGTCGCACGAGCGCCAGAGGCCGCACTCCGGCCCGCCGCTGACGAGCGCGTAGGGGTAACGCTGCGCCTGCCAGATGGCGGCGAAGAGGATGCGCGGGTTGCGCGGGTCGAGGCTGATGTCGTGCGAGCCCGCGCGCGGGCTCTGGTACAGCACGCGCTCCCAGGACGAGCCGCCGTCGCGCGAGCGGAAGACGCCGCGCTCCTCGTTGGGGCCCCAGGCGTGCCCGAAGGCCGCCACGTAGACGAGGTCCGGGTTCTCGGGATGGACGGCGATCCGGCCGATGTGGCGCGTGTCGCGCAACCCGACGTTGACCCAGCTTCGCCCGCCGTCGGTCGACTTGTAGACGCCGTCGCCGTGCGAGACGTTGTTGCGGATAGCCGATTCCCCGGTGCCGGCGTAGATGACGTTAGGGTCGGAGGGCGCCAGCGCCAAGGCGCCGACCGCGGCGGTGCCGAAGTAGCCGTCGGAGACGTTGCGCCAGTAGGTCCCGCCGTCGGTCGTCTTCCAGACGCCGCCCGCGCAGGCGCCAAAGTAGAAGGTCATGGGGTCGCTGGGATGCCCGGCCACCGCCACCACCCGGCCGCCCCGGTGCGGCCCGATCAGGCGGAAGTCGAGCGACGCGAGCACCGCGTCTCGTATCCCGGCTGCCCCGCCCTCTGGCTGACTGCTCATCGCGACTCCCTCGGCTACTCTGGTGCACACGCGGCGCGGCCATCAGATGACAGGCAGGCCGCCTGCAGTGGTCACCTGACGGCCATCGTAGCACGACCGCCGTGTCAGAATTTGGCGACGAACCTGGCCAGAACGAATGCGACGAGCGCCAGCGGGATCAAGTTCCACAGCACATCGGCCGCGCGACTATCGAGGAACGGAGGATCCGGCGGGAGATAGCGGAGGTCGTACGCCACTGGGAGATCTCCGGTGTCGTGCGGATAGGTTCGGAGGAAGGGGTTGGGCTTTCGTCCGTATTCGGCGACCAACGCCAGCACCACCATCGGGATGACCAGCACGACCACCGCCAGTGCGGCCCAGTTGAACCCGGCCGGCAGCGGGCCGAAGAGGCTGTAGACCGCTGACCCCACCGTGCCTGCCAGCGCCAGGACAAGCCCCAACCACACGCGACGGAGGACACCCTTCATAACAGTCCCCCTGCACAATGAGACGTAACGCATGTACGGCCGAATCCTACTATGCCGCTCAGGAGGAGGATGGGACGCTCGTGAAGACGGATCCTTCGACTGCGCTCAGGATGACAGGGTTGGTAGGGGGCGGACGACAAAGACTTGTCTCGTCCGGTAGGCCGCATCCCCTACTCTGTCATCCTGAGTACTCGGACTATCGTCATTTGTCCGATTTGGGACGGACTATGGTGGCCTCGATGGGAGCCGAGTGCCGGGGGTCGCGCGGGGTTGAAAGCGCCGCGCTAGCAGACGAAGCCTGTTGAAACAGGCTGAGATCCGTCGGATGAATGCGTCGGATTCCATAGACAGCGTGAGATATTCATACGCTCCAGCCTGCTTCAGCAGGATTTCGAAGATCTAGCGCGGTGGCTTCAGCCCCGCGCGCCGCGCGGCGCGCAGGCTCCAGGGCCGCCACCACCGAGGGCACGCGACCGGACGAATGACGCTGGTCGGACTACTGAGCTTGTCGAAGGATCCGTCCTCGCTGGCACTCAGCCTTCGTCGATGGGCAGCGCCCCTCTCCGGACCGAGCCGCGCACGGGAGAGGGGTCGGGGGTGAGAGCCCTACCGGCCCGTCGGCCCGCCGACCTGGTAGGCGCTCGGGTCGGGCTTGTAGGGGCGCAGCAGCCAGAGCGGGCGGCGCATATTGCCGGGGCCGGGCGCCGGGCGCGCCAGCTGCAGCCAGCGGCGGTAGGCCGCCATCGACTTCTCGGTGTCGACCACGATGTCGCCGTAGCGGTCGGTCTCCTTGGCCTGGATGACCTTCACCTTTTGATGCCAGGCGTGCGAGCCGCTGATCGGGTCCGGCTGCACCGGGAAGGTCAGGTTCTGATGTACCCCGGCGTCGCTCCACCAGATGTTGAGCGTGTCCGGATCACTGCTGGCGAAGGGATGCACCCCTTCGCGCCAGCGCATGCGGTAGACCCCCGGCTCCGGCTCCTCCAGTCGCACCAGCGCCGAGCCCCAGCGGTCCATCCCCTTGGCCTCCTCCAGCCGCCAGCGCCCCAGGTGGTGCGAGCAGGCTACCACGCCGGGCCGCATCCCCTCGGTCACCCAGACGCGATCGACGAAGTAGCCGATCTCGGTCTCGACGCGCGCCAGGTCGCCGGTCTTGACCCCGATGCGCGCGGCATCGGCGGGATGCAGCCAGAGCGGGTTGGAGTGGCTGATCTCGTTGAGCCACTTGCTGTTGCCGGTGCGCGTGTGTACCAGCGTCGGGATGCGGTAGTTGGGCAGCAGGTCCATCTCACCGGCTTCACGGTCGATCTCGCCCGGCGCCACCTGGCTGGGGATGTAGCTGGGGATGGCGTACTCCGGCCAGCCCCAGTCGTGCAGCGTGCGCGAGAAGAACTCCAGCTTGCCGGAGGGCGTCGGGAAGCCGAGGCAGGGCTCGCCGTCGATCAGCACGCCCACCGCGCGCCCCTCCGCGCCCGGCGGGTTGCCCGGCAGCGGCGTGATCTCGGGGCCGTGCGGCCGGGGGCTGGGGCTCATGATGACCCCGCTCTCGGGGTCGACGCTGGCGCCCTCCAGCGCCGCCAGCGGCACGTGGTCGTCGTAGGGGCGGAAGGGCTGCTTGGCGATCTCGAAGGCGCCGTACTTCCGCATATAGCCCAGTGGCGTCAGCCCCTCGGCGGCAGCCGCCTCGGGCAGCCCCGGCACCGAGTTCTCGAAGATCCACTGGTAGTACTCGTCGATGGTGATCTTCTCCCCGAGCCGGTAGGGCGACTCGTAGAACTTGCGGATGCCGAGTGCGCCATCCGGGTCGATGCGCCAGGAGAGCTCGATCCAGAACTCGTCCTCCTCCCAGACCTCGCCGGGGTTGGCCTGGTAGGTGAACTCGACCTTCTGCCCCAGCCGCTCCATCGCCACGCGCACCACCGGCTGGCGGAAGCCAATCCACTTGGCGGCGTGCGTCTCATAGGAGAAGGAGTCGTGGCGCTCGGCGCCGACCCCCATCGGCAGCACGAAGTCGGCGAACCAGGCCGACTCGCTCCAGGTCGGCGTCAGCGCCGCGTGCAGCTCGAACAGCGACTCGTCCTTGAGCGCGTCGATCCAGACGAAGCCGTCGGGGTTGGTCCAGACCGGGTTGTAGACGCGGGTGAAGTACATGGCCAGCTTGCCGCGCCCCTCCTTGAGGAAGTGTGGCAGCAGCATGCTCATCTCGTGGTGCGCCAGCGGGTACTCCAGCGGCCAGGAGATCTCGTTCCAGACCTGTTGCTTGGGCGGCTCGGCGAAGGGCCGCGGCACGAACTTGTCCCAGACGTTCGGCGCCACCCCGCCCGGCGTACCGACGCTGCCGGAGAGGACGTTGAGCAGGAAGAGGGTGCGCGGCACCTCCCAGCCCCCCAGGTGGCCGGCGGCCGCCGCGCGCCAGTTGTGCGAGGAGAAGGCCGAGCCCGCCGCGCCGATCTCGCGCGCCAGCTCCTCGATCGTCGCGGCCGGCACGCCGCACTCCGCCTCGACGTACTCCGGCGTGTAGCGCGCATACTCTGCCCTCAGCAGGTCGAGGAAGCGCTCGAAGTCGGCCGGCTCCT
>DASSHC010000450.1:0-11050 GCA_035693105.1 Thermomicrobiaceae bacterium
TGGGCTTCGCACGCCCCTACGACGCCGCGTTCGTCACGGAGGTCCAGAGCGGACTGGCGGTCTTCGACGAGCACAACACGGCCGAGAACTTCACCACGTTCCTCCAGCAGGCCGGCGAACTCGATCCAGCGGAGCTGCCGCCGTTCCGGGTGTTGGATGACACGAGCCGCGCCCTGAGCCTGACACCGGCCGGCACCGGGCTCATTTTGTTCAACCTTCCGGCGCGCCGCATTATTCAGGTGCAAAACAGTTACGCGGATGTGCTGCGCACGGATCGCGGCCGGGTGCGCGAGAACGGCCGCCCGACGCGCTTTCTCTACCACTACGAGTTGCCGAGCGACTGGCGCATTCTCCCCTAGCCGGCGGCTCGCGCGCCGGTGGCGTCCGGTCGCCAGGTGCGCTCTCGCAGCCGTCATCACGACAGCCTCTCACCTAGTGACGCGCGCAGCGGCGGCAGCCGCAGCCTAGCGGCGCGACGACCCCGCCTTCTCCTCACGGCCGGTGCGCGGCTTGCGCCGGAACAGACCACCGAAGAGCATCTGCTGCATCTGCTCGCCGAGGTTGAAGTTCGGCAGCTCATCGTCGACGTCCTGTACCAGCTCGCCGGCCCCGCGCTCCTGCACCATCCACTCGGCCCGCGCGTCGCGCGCCTGGTTGAAGGCCGCCTCAAGC
Organism: Thermomicrobiaceae bacterium; assembly: GCA_035693105.1. Taxonomy (GTDB): domain Bacteria; phylum Chloroflexota; class Chloroflexia; order Thermomicrobiales; family Thermomicrobiaceae; genus DASSHC01. The sequence continues at coordinate 673 of DASSHC010000450.1, forward strand.
GCCGCGTCATCGCCGGAGGCTACCAGCTCACGCAGCGACTCGAGCTGTGCGATGGCCGCATCGGTCCAGCGCACCAGGTTCTCCCGGTTGGTCAGGGCGATATCGCGGTGCATCTCCGGGCTGCCCGAGGCCAGCCGCGATACATCGCGAAAGCCGTTCGCCGAGAGCTTGCGCATGTCGCGCCAGCCGACATCCTGGCTGACCGTGCGCATCAGCGCGGCCGAGAGGAGGAAGGGGAGATGGCTGATGCCGCCGACGAAGCCGTCGTGCTCGTGCGGATCGACGAAGAGCGCCTCGGCCTCCAGCGCGGCGATCATGCCGAGCACCGTCTGCACCGACTCCTCGGTGGCGGTGACGCTCGGCGCGACGCACCAGGTCGCGGTCTTGAAGAGATCCGCCTCGGCGCCCTCGACGCTCTGCGACTTGCCCGCCATCGGGTGCCCGCCGATGAAGTTGATGTGGGCGGGCAGGATCTCGGCGGCCCAGCGCATCACCTCGGCCTTGGTGCTGGCCGTATCGGTCACCACCAGGCCCTCTTTGCCGTGCTTGGCGATCACCTCGAAGATCTCGCGCACCGCGCGCACCGGCGTAGCGACGACCAGGAAGTCGGCACTGGCGACCGCGCTGGGGAGGTTCCACTCGGTGCGGTCGACTGCCTTCAGCTTCTTGGCGTAGTTCTGGACATCGAGGCTGGTGTCGAAGCCGGAGATCTCGAGAACGGACTCACGCTTGCCGTCCTTGCTTGACCAGCGGCGGAGACCGAGGCCGATCGACGATCCGATCAGGCCGAGCCCAACAATCGAGACTCTCTGCATTTGACGTCCTTCTTCGTGACTACCGGAGGTTGGGCGGCGGGTCAGCTTGACTAAAGTATAGCAGAGGGTCTAGGGCGCGGCGGCACCAATCGGAGCCACGTCGATCCGGCGCACCCAGCCGATTTTGCCGTCGCGCGTCTCGAACTTCATCCAGGTCTCACCGCCCGAGGGCTGCTGCTCGCCCAGGAACTGGAGCGCCGTGCCGGGCGGCAGCGAGTCGATGATCTGCGAGCTGGTCGAGGGGCCGCCGCGCAAGCGGATATTCACTCCGTCCGAGTCGATCTCGTGGGTCGCGCGCCAAACCGGCGTCGGCGTGGGCGTCGGGATCAGGATCGTCTGCGGCGCGGGCGAGGCCACGGCGGTGGGGGTTGGTACGAGCGGGGCGGGCGCCGCCCCGGGTCCCTCGCCGCTGGCCGGCGTACCGAAGACCTGGGAGATGGCCGTCGGGGGCTCGTTCGCGGGGATGAAATCACTCAGGAAGGGGCCGATGCGCAGGTAGGTCCAGATGAAGCCCGCGATCACGATCGCGATCACGATCGCCATGCTGAAGCCCACCATCATGCCCGAGCGGCGCGAATGCTGCCGCAGGCGGGCGGTCAAGCCTGGTTCGGCCATGCTATCCGAGCAACCTTCCTCATCCTGCCCGGCTCGTCGCGCGATTATACACCGGCTCCGGCGCGTCTCCGCGCCGGGTAGCCGGCTCTTCTACCGGGGTCGAGGTCCGCGAAAAGACCTCCGAGAGCACCCAGCGACCGCACGCACCGTGCCGTGATCGAGGGGTGCCGCGAGCTATGAAGCCGGGAGACGTAGGCCGCTCTCGTCCGGCCGCCCTTCTTCGGCGCCGCCGGCGTCGGACGCGGCCGGTGGTGGATCCAGCGGCAGTTCGTCGCCCGAGGAGAAAGGCGCACGCGGTGAGGGCACCGCCACCGGGTGACGGGTACGCTGTGGACGAGGGGAGCGCGGGCGCATCGACCCGGAGACAAGCGGCAGCGCCACGCGGAAGGTGCTTCCGGCGCCCGGCTCCGACTCCACCGCGATGAAGCCGCCGTGGGCCCGCGCGATCCCCTGTGCAATGTAGAGTCCGAGGCCGGTGCCATTGGTGCTGCTCGGACGCAGGCGTGAGAAGGGCTGGAAGAGGAAACGCATCTGCTCGGCGTCGATGCCGACGCCCTGGTCGGAGACTGTCACCGCGATCTCGCTGTCTGTGTGGTAGAGATCGATGCGGACTTCACCCGCCGGCGCGTACTTGATCGCGTTGCCGATCAGGTTGCCGAAGAGCTGGCGCAGCCGGTCGCCGTCCCAGATGCCGATCAGGCGCTCCGGACCATCGACCACCAACTCGTGCCGCGAGGAGGTGGGCTGGTAGTCGTCCGCCAGCCCGCGCAGGAGCGCGACGAGATCGACCGGACCGGACTTCAGGGCGAAGTGGCCCGAGCCGACCGCGCTGGCGTCGGCCAGATCGGCGGTCAAGCGCTCCAGGCGTTGCGCGGCATCGGCCATCGCCTCCAACGCGCGATACTCGGTCAGATCGCGCCCACCGCCGCGCTGCAGGACGTGGGCGTAGCCCTGAATCGAGGTCAACGGCTGGCGCATGTCGTGAGCGACGGCGGCCAGGAACCGCAGCAGATTCTGGTGCTCGCGCACCAGCCGCTGATGTTCGCCGGAGGCCGTGCCGCGTGACCGCGCGTCGCGATAGCCGAGATACCCGATGAGCCCGAGCGCGAGGAGTTCGGTCAGCCCGGCCAGCACGGGCACGCCGTCGTTGGCCGCGATGCCGGCAAAGAGGACGAGGATGCTGGCGCTCGCCAGCAGCGTCCCGCGCACGCCGAAGCGCCGGCTGGCCAGCACGAGCGCGAGCGCGAAGGGAGCGACCACGGTGTAGCTGGACGGCACGACTCAATCCTCACCAGGCCTCGGTCTGGATGCATTCATGGCGGCCCGTCAACAGGCACCATCGCTGCCTGCCGGACAACGCCCTCGTACGGAGTGTACGTACCAATTATGTTGCTGGCCCACGATGGTGTCAACACCGGTCGGAGGCAAACCCGCTGCCGGAGCGGGCAAACGGTGACCCGAAGTCAGGAGAGGCGCCTCGCGGTTCGGTGCCGTTAGCCCCACTCCGCGTTGAGGAAGCCGAGATCGACCTCTGGCCCGAAGGCGCGCGCCGCGGCCTCCAGCAGCGTTACCGCTCCACAGGCGTCGTTGATGTCCAGCATCTCGACCGGCGAGTGCGAGTAGCGGCGCGCCAGGTTGATGGCCACCGTCGGGATGCCGTCCTGCTCCAGGTGCACCGAGGCGGCGTCCGAGTTGCCGCCCAGGAACACCGCCTCCTGCACGGTGATCCCGCGCTGCCCGGCCACGCCGCGCACGAAGTCGCGCATGGCCGGGCTGGCGATGTAGCCCCCGCTGCCGCCGCGGCTCATCAACGTCAGAACCGGCCCAGCGCCGATCAGCATGTTGAGATCCTTGTAGTAGTCGACGTCGGGTGTGCCGCCAGCCGGAGCGGTGTCGACCACGATGGCGGCGGTCGGGTTGAGCCGGTGGGCCGCTACCCGCGCCCCGCGCAGGCCAACCTCCTCCTGCACCGCGACCACCAGATGAAGCGTACAGGGGAGCGCGGCGCCCTGCAGCCGGCGGGCCAGCGCCACCAGCACGGCGCAACCGATGCGGTTGTCCAGCGCCTTGCCGGCGATGCGGTCGGGGTTGGCCAGCTCGACCATCGGCTCGTCATAGGTGATCTGGTCGCCTACCCGAATGCCGAGCGCGCGCACCTCGTCCGCCGAGCCGACGCCCAAATCGACGTAGAGATCGCGCATCGGAGTGACGCGCGTGCGCTCCTCCGGCGATTGCAAGTGGCCCGATTTGACCCCGATCACCCCGCGCCGGCCGCGCACGCGGACGTGGCGCGCCGTTGCCAGCTTGTCGAGGAAGCCGCCGACCGGCGCCAGGCGGATCAGGCCGGAGGGCTCGATGCCGCGCACGATGGCGCCGATCTCGTCGGAGTGGGCCGAGACCATCAAGCTCGGCGCGCCCTGCGGCCCCGGCGTCGTCGCGTAGAGGTTGCCGAAGCGATCGATCTCCACCCGGCCGCCCAGCGGCTCGAACAGCTCCCGCAGCCGCGCCACCACCGCCTGCTCGTGGCCCGAGACTCCGTCGATCGCCGCCAGTTCCGCGGTCAGTTGCTTCAGCTCGCTCGCCAGTCCGCTCTGATCAGCCCCCACTTGCCCGCTCCTTCGCTCGAACACCCGCCGCTGTTGCGGCATCCAGCCGCCGGTCTATAATACGAAAACGCCGAGGCGTAGACGCATCACCCCGACGAAGGTGTCACAGGATGTAACCGATTCGCGAGCGACATCGCCGGCAACCGGGTAGCTTCCGGGTAGGCGTGTGCCGGCGTCGGCTCGTGCTAGGGTGGAGGGCATCGGTGAAGAGTTACGCAGCAGGGGAGATCCGTAACGTCGGCTTGTTCTCGCACGGCAGCGCGGGCAAGACATCGTTGACGGAGGCGATCCTCTACGTCACCAAGGCGATCAACCGCGTGGGCCGCATCGAAGAGGGTACCACCGCCTCCGACTGGGACCCCGACGAGGTCAAGCGTCAGATCTCGATTAGCACCAGCCTGGCGCCGGTCGAGTGGCGCGACCACAAGATCAACATCCTCGACGCGCCCGGGTACGCCGACTTTCTTGGCGAGATGAAGAGCGCCATGCGCGCGTGCGACAGCGCCTTGATCTTGATGGACGCCTCGGCCGGCGTCGAGGTCGGCACCGAGCAGGCCTGGAAGGCCGCCGACGAGGTCGGCCGCCCGCGGGCCATCTTCATCAACAAGCTCGACCGCGAGAACGCCAGCTTCGAGAAGAGCCTGGCCAGCGCCCAGGAGGCGTTCGGCAAAGCGGTCGTCCCGCTCGTCATCCCGATTGGCGCCGAGAAAGACTTCCGCGGCGTGATCGACCTGATCGCGCGCAAGGCGTATCTCTTCGGCGACGGCAAGGACGGCAGCGCCAGCGAGGCTGAGATCCCGCCAGAGCTGCAGGGCCAGGTCGAGGAGTATCGCACGCAGCTGGTGGAGCAGGTCTGCGAGGGCGATGACGACCTGATGATGCGCTACCTGGAGGGCGAAGACGTCAGCGACGAGGAGCTCGACGAGGGGCTGCGCAAGTCGCTGCTCGCCGGGCAGGCCGTGCCGGTCTACGCCGGTGCCGCCACCGCCTGCAAAGCGGTCACGCTGCTGCTCGACGCCTTCGTCGACGTCTTCCCCGCGCCGCAGCCGGTTACGGCCCAGAACGCGAGCGGCCAGACCGTCACACTGCAGCCGGACCCCGGCGCGCCGCTGGCCGCGCTGGTCTTCAAGACCATGGCCGACCCCTACGTCGGCAAGCTCTCCTATTTCCGCGTCTACTCCGGCGCGCTCAAGTCCGACACGCACGTGCTCGACGTGCAGAAGGGCCACGACGAGCGCGTCGGCCAGCTCTACGTCGTGCGCGGCAAGGAGCAGCTTCCGGTCGGGGAGCTTGGCGCCGGCGACATCGGCGCGGTCGCCAAGCTGCAGGACGTGGCCACCGGCGACACCCTCAGCGACCCGCAGCGGCCGGTGACGCTGGATGGCATCACCTTCCCGCAGCCGGCCTTCAGCGCCGCCGTCCACCCGAAGACCAAGAGCGACCTCGACAAGATGGGCAGCTCGATCCAGCGTTTGATCGAGGAGGATCCATCCCTTCATGTGGGGCGCGACGGCGATACCGGCGAGACGTTGGTTTCCGGGCTGGGCGAGTCGCACGTCCAGATCGCGCTGGAGCGCATGGCGCGCAAGTTCGGCGTCAACGTCGAGACCGGGCTGCCGACGGTGGCCTACCGTGAGACGATCTCGATGCCGGTCAAGGGCGTGGAGTACAAGCACAAGAAGCAGACCGGCGGCCACGGCCAGTACGGCCATGTCTACCTCGATATCGAGCCGCTGGAAGAGGCCGGGTTCGAGTTCCGCGAGTCCGTCTTCGGCGGCTCCGTGCCGCGCAACTTCTTCCCGGCGGTCGAGAAGGGGGTGCGCGAGGCGATGGAGGAGGGGGTGCTGGCCGGCTTCCCGGTAGTCAACGTCAAGGTAACGCTGACCGACGGCTCCTACCACACCGTCGACTCCTCCGAGATGGCCTTCAAGCTGGCGGCCTCGCAGGCCTTCAAGAAGGGCGCGCTGCAGGCCAAGCCGGTGATCCTGGAGCCGGTGATGAAAGTCAAGATCACGGTGCCGGAGAGCTTCGTCGGCGACGTGATGAGCGACCTGAACACCAAGCGTGGCCACGTGCAGAACATGGCCCCCTCGGACAACGGCACGACCGTCGAGGCGCTGGTGCCGGCGGCGGAGTGCCAGCGCTACGCCACCGATCTGCGCTCGATCACCCAGGGGCGCGGCTCGTTCAGCGCCGAGTTCGACCACTACCAGGCGGTGCCGGCGCACCTGACCGACCAGATCATCGCCGAGCGCAAGGCCAAAGCCGAAGCCCACGCCTGAGGAAGTGATGCGTTTGCTGCCCCTCTCTCGCTCCGCCGGGAGAGGGGCTTTTCACGCCCTGTACACGGAAACGGAGACAGAATCGTGGCGGACCTGACAATCGTCTTCGACGGCGGCTCGAAGGGGAACCCCGGCTTCGGCTACGGCAGCTTCCAGCTCGGCGACCGCGCCGGCTTCAGCGAGATCACGCGGCTGGAGTATGGCGATCGCGTGACCAACAACCAGGCCGAGTACCGCACCCTGATCGCCGCCCTCCAGCAGGCACTGGGCCACGCCGCCAGGCGAGGATGGCCGGCCGGCGAACTCTCGCTGGCCGTGCGCTCCGACAGCCAGCTCGTTATCGAGCAGGTGCTCGGCCGCTGGAAGATCCGCCATCCGGGTCTGCAGCCGCTAGCCGCCGAGGCTCGCCGGCTGATCGCCCAGTTCGGCCAGGTCACCCTCACCTGGCAGCCCCGCGCCCAAACCGTCAAGGTGCTCGGCCACTGAGACGGCCCAACTCGGAGTTGTTCGCGCCTGCGGCCGCGTGCTATACTTCGTCGCGTATCGGAGCCGGGCGGTTAGCTCAGTCGGTTAGAGCGCCACGTTGACATCGTGGAGGTCACTAGTTCGAGTCTAGTACCGCCCACTGGAAGGCCGGAGCGATGCTCCGGCCTTGTGCTTTGGCGAGGAAGCCACCGGTCAGCGCGCTCGCTCCTGAACGAGCTGGACTGGCCCGCCCTCCGGGTCGGCGACCCAGGCCGCGCGCAGGCGGCCCTCAAGAAAGTCATGCGGGGGGCTGAGCGACGGCGCACCGTGCGTCAGCAGGCGCGCGTAGGCGGTATCGACATCGTCGGTCCACACGACAACCTCTGCTCGCGGGCCACCGAAGGCCACCTCGACGCCGTGGTCGCGGCGCAGCGACTCAATATCAGCCACGCCCAGCACCAGACCGCCGAGCCGCATCTCGACGTGGACCGGACGTCCCGTCGCCGGCGTCCGGAACGTCTCCGCGAAGCCGAGCAACTCACGGTAGAAGCGCACCGAGGTCTCCACGTCGCGCGCGTACAGGTTCACCTGGGGATCGTGGAACACGCGCTCTCCGCTCATGCTCGCTCGGCACCCGCCGGCGAAACCGCGTCGGGATATCCGGGCCCGAGAATAACCCAGCGCCACGGCGCGAACGACGCCGGCCGCCGTACGTCCGTACACCGAATTGTACCGCGCGGGCGGAAGCCGAAATCGGTCCTCGCGCTCAGCACGCACGCCTCAATGTCGGGTATACTTGAATCAAGGCGTTGACCGGGACGAGTACCCGGGCAGAGCGGACAGAGACGTGAGGCCGGCGGCTGAGAGCCTCACCCAGGCGAAGCCCGGCGAAAACCACCCGCGAGCCGAGCGGCGAACGAGCTTTCCAGTAGCCGTCTCCGGAAGCCCCCGTTACCGGGCACAACGAGCGCCGCGTTGCGGCGGAAGTTGGGTGGAACCACGACAGGCCAGGCCTGCCGTCCCTGCATGGGCGGCGGGCTTTTTTGTTGTTCAGAGGAAAGGGGGGCCGTGATGTCTGACGACGAAACCGACACCGAGCAGCCGGCCACCCGTATGCAGTGTTAGACGATTGGAGCGCAACACGATGTCGCAACTGACGGACGAGCTGGATATCAATGTCGATGCCAAAGACCAGGGCGAGCTGGAGCTGGCCAGGATGCGCCACTCCGCCGCGCACGTCATGGCCCAGGCGGTCCTCGACATGTTCCCCGACGCCAAGCTGGCCATCGGCCCGGCCATCGACAACGGCTTCTACTACGACTTCGACCTGCCGCGCTCGCTGACGCCCGACGACCTGGCCGAGATCGAGCGGCGCATGGCCGAGATCCGCGCCGGCGCCTACCCGTTCGAACGCGACGAACTGCCGCGCGCCGAGGCGCTGCGCTACTTCGCCGATCAGCCCTACAAGCTCGAGATCATCAACGATCTCCCCGAGGACGCGGTCATCTCGCGCTACACGCAGGCTAGCTTCACGGATCTCTGCCGCGGCCCGCACGTCGACGACACGTCGCAGATCGGCGCCATCAAGCTGCTCAACGTGGCCGGCGCCTACTGGCGCGGCGACGAGCATCGTCCCATGCTGCAGCGCATCTACGGCACGTCCTGGCGCAATCAAGAGGAACTGGAGCAGTACCTGGAGCGGCTGGAGGAGGCTGCCCGGCGCGACCACCGGCGGCTCGGCCGCGAGCTGGACCTCTTCTCGACCAACGAGGAGATCGGCCCCGGCCTGATTCTCTGGCACCCCAAGGGCGCACTGGTTCGTCATCTGATCGAGCGCTTCGAGACGGACGAGCACCTGGCCCGCGGCTACGACCTGGTCTACACGCCGCACATCGCCAGCGGCGACATCTACAAGCGCAGCGGCCACCTGGAGACCTATCAGGAGAACATGTACTCGCCGATGGATATCGAGGGGGCGCCCTACTACCTCAAACCGATGAACTGCCCCGGCCACATCATGATCTACAAGTCGCAGGTGCGCTCGTACCGCGAGCTGCCGGTGCGGCTGGCCGAGCTGGGCACGGTCTACCGCTACGAGCGCAGCGGCACGCTCCACGGCATGCTGCGCGTGCGCGGCTTCACTCAGGACGACGCTCACATCTTCTGCCGCCCCGATCAGGTGCAGGAGGAGATCGTCGGCGTGCTCGACCTGGCGTTGGAGTTCGCGCGCGTCTTCGGCTATGAGTACAAGGTCTTCCTGGCCACGCGGCCGGAGAAATCGGTCGGCAGCGAAGAGAACTGGGAGCGCGCCACCGAGGCGCTGGCGGCGGCGCTGCGCGACAAAGGACTGGAGTTCGAGATCGACCCCGGCGCCGGCGCCTTCTATGGGCCCAAGATCGACATCAAGTTCCTCGACTCGCTGGGGCGCGAGTGGACCGGGCCGACGATCCAGGCCGACTTCAACCTGCCCGAGCGCTTCGATGTGAGCTACATCGGCGAGGACGGCGAGCGGCATCGCGCCGCCATGATCCACCGCACGGTGCTCGGCTCGATGGAGCGCTTCGTCGGCGGCTTGATCGAGCACTTCGCCGGCGCCTTCCCGGTCTGGCTGGCGCCGGTCCAGGCGGAGATCATCCCGATCGCCGACCGGCACCTCGACTACGCCCGTGAGGTTGCCCTGCAGCTCAAGGAAGCCGGCATCCGCTCCGAGATCGACGAGAGCAGCGACCGCATGCAGGCCAAGATCCGCCGCGCCCAGTTGCAGCACGTCCCCTACATGCTGGTCGTCGGCGACAAGGAGGCCGAGAGTGGCGCGGTGGCCGTGCGCCTGCGCAGCAACGAGAACCTCGGCCCGATGCCGCTGCCCGAGTTCATCGCGCTGGCCAGCCGGCAAATCGCGACCAAGTCGCTGGCGCTGACCCCTGCTGAGGGGTAGGTACGGTCTGCCCTTCGACAAGACTCGGTATCATGTGAGGACGGATTCTTCGACAAGCTCAGGATGACAGGGTTTATTTGGGACGGACGAGTACGACCTCCCGTCGTCGTTGGCCCCTAAATTTCCGTGTCATCCCGAGCGCAGTCGAGGGATCCGTCCTCGATTACGTCCAACCTGTTCGAGGGCGCCTTTGCGTCCGAGCCTACTCCACCCACACGTCCTTCAGCACGCGCAGCCAGTTGTCGCGGGCGATCTTGCGGATGGCCGCGTCGTCGTAGCCGCGGCGCGCCAGCTCCTCGATGATCGCCTGGTCGTGCGCCGCGTCCTTGAGCGCCTCGGGCACGGTCGCGCCGTCGTAGTCGGAGCCGAGCGCGACGTGGTCGATCCCGGCCACGTCCACGATGTGGTCGATGTGATCGACCAGCGCGCTGATGGGCACGTCGCTGGGCTTCTTCGCGCCCTTGACCAGGAAGCCGAGCGCGTAGTTGATCCCCGCCAGGCCGCCCTTGGCCGCCAGCTCCTTCAGTTGCCGGTCGGTCAGGTTGCGCTCGTGGTCGCAGACGCTGATGGCGTTGGAGTGGCTGGCGACAATCGGCTTGGACGAGGTCTCCAGCACGTCCCAGAAGCCGGGCACGTTGAGGTGCGGGACATCGATCAAGA
>DASSHC010000451.1:0-11131 GCA_035693105.1 Thermomicrobiaceae bacterium
ACGCCGGCCGCCTCGCCTGGCTGCGTCACCGAGGCGACGTGGCGCGCGGTCTCCTCGATCATGCTGATGAAGGGGACATCGACGGCGGCCTCGACCCGCGGCAGGAAGGCGTGGGCCGTGTTGCAGGGCACGATAATGAAGTCGACGCCGGCCGCGGCCAGCCGCCGGGCTCCGGCGATCAGCTTCGGCGTCGGGTCCTCGCCGCCGTGCAGCAGCGCGGTGGTGCGCTCGGGGATGCTCGGGTCGGCGTCGATGATCACGTGCAGGTGCTCCTGGTCGGTGCGCGCCGGCGTCACCTCGATGATTTTGCGGTAGAGATCCGCGGTCGCCAGCGGCCCCATGCCGCCCAGGATACCGATGACGGTGCCTCGGGCCATCAGACTCCCCCTTGCTCGCGCTCGTGCGCCTGCTCGACGATGCGCACCGGCACGGGCCGCACCGGCGCTTCCCGCCCCTGGTCGCCGATCCGGTAGGCGCGCAGATCCGGAGAGGGACCGGCCAGCGAAACGATGACCATCAGGGCATCGGGATAATAGTAGTACGCCAGATCGGTCTCCGACGGCTCGGCGGCGCTCCTGGGGTGGGAGTGATAGATCGCCCCCAGCTCCCAGCCGTGACGCTCCATCTCGTTGAGCGCGGCCAGAACCTCCCCCGGATCCATATTGTAGCGGGTGGCGCTCCGCTCCGTGTTGGTGCCTTCGAATATTTTGACCGGGCAGCCGTCGCGGTAGGCGATCAAGCCGCAGCCCTCCTCCGGCGCGACCCGCCGCAGGTGGTCCAGCATTTGTCGGTGGAGTGCCGCGCTCAGGATGAACTCGTCCGCCGGTGCCACCAGCCCCGCCCCCACTCGCGCTGCCGGCCTCACGACGCCGGCCGCGGCCGCCAAGTAGAATCAGGCGACGGGAGCGATTATACGGCGCGCCCGCCGCCGCCGCCGTCCGAGAAGGGGGCCCTGGATGTTCGTGGACGTGAGCTTCTTCGAGGTCGAGGAAGGCCTGGGCGACCTCTTCGAGCGCGACTTCGCCAGCGTCGTGGCGCAGGCGCGGGAGGCCGAGGGGTGCATCTCCTCGGAGCTGGTGCGGCTCGACGAGGAGCGGCGCTACGCCTGGATCGAGCGCTGGGCCAGCCGCGAGGAGCACAACCACTTCAACCAGATCCTCTTCGGCATGCTCCTCCCCGAGCGCCCCGACCTGGCCCGCTTCGCCCACCGCCTCTTCGAGCGCGACGCCGAGGGGTACGTGGTGGAGTAGGCGCTATTCTGTAGGGGCAGGCCCCGGTGCCTGCCCTCGCTGCCCTATCACCGGTCTTCACCCAAGCCACCGACGTTTGCCTATCCTCCTGTTGCCGTGCCGTCAGAGCGACAGGGCAGGCACGGAGGTCTGCCCCTACAGCGAACAATTGTTGCGCCCGGCGTTCTCGCCGCTAGTCGCCCAGCACCCTGCGGGTGTCGCGCACCTCGGCTTCGACGCGGTCGAGGGCGGTGCTGGCGCGCTCCAGCTTCTCGCGCTCGCCGCGTACGAAGGCGCCGTAGGGGCCGACGGTGTCGCGCACCCGCGCCACCGAGCGCTCGATCTCGCGCTCGAACTGGTCGCTCAGCGTCTCGGTCAGCCGCTGCAGCAGCTCGGCCGAGCGGCGGCGCAGCAGCTCGCGCGCCTTGCGCTTGCGGTAGGGGAGGATCAAGAGCCCCAGCCCGCCGACCATGATCGCCGCCAGGATGCCGGTCACGTCAAAGGCGACGGAGGTCGCCAGCGCCACCACCACCGCCCCCAGTCCGACCGCGCCGACCTCGACCAGCGCCGTGTGCGCCACCGCGTCGCGGATGCTGTCGGCGATGGCGCTCCCCTCGCGCTCGGGGTCGTAGCGCTGCAGCACTTCGTCGGCGCGGCGGCCGACCGCCTGCAGGACCGCCTGGCGGTCGTAGTGGAAGCTGCCGGCCGCCTCGCCCACCACCTCGCCGGTGTGGCGGTCCAGCTCGCGGCGCTCGATGTACTCGTGGACGGCTTGCCAGATCTGCAGGTCACGGCCGACCATCCAGTCGATCATCTCCTGCACCGCCTGGTCGATCTGGCGCTCGGTGTCGGACACCACCTGCTCTTCGAAGTCGGCGCGGATGCGCTCGCGGTTCATCAGGTCGACCACCCGCCCGATGCGAATGGTCTCCTCGAAGAATTCGTCCGCTCGATCGTTCATGCGGTGCACGATCGTCTCGACGCGCGAGAGGTAGCCGGTGAAGTCGGCGCGCATCTCGGCGCGGTAGCTCTCCAGGCGCCGCTCGATCTGTTCGATCGTCTGGACATCGCGCGCCAGCACGCCCAGCCGCTCGCCGACCAGCGCGTGGTAGCGGGTCGCCAGTCGCTCGGCGATCCCCAGCGGGTTGAGGATCTTCAGCCGGATGCGGGCCTCCTGGTCGAGCGATTCGATCAGGAAGCGCTCGAAGGGGGCGAAATGGCTGGCCGCGCGCAGCCGCTCGCGCTCCGCCGGCTCCTGGCTCAGCTCGGCCTGGCGCGCCAACCGGCCGGAGAGGGCGAAGATCTCCGGCTGCAGGCCGAGCAGGCGCAGGGCGTTGTCGCGCACGAAGCGCTCGACCTGCTCGCGCTCGGCCTCGGTCTGCAAGAGGTCGATCTTGTTCACCACCAGCACGATCTTCTTGCCCCAGTCGCGGATCTCCTCCAGGAAGCGCCGCTCGCTCTCGGTGAAGGGTCGGTCGGCGGAGGTGACGAAGAGGACGAGATCGGCGCGCGGTACGAAGTTCTGCGAGAGAACCTCGTGCTCGCGCACGATAGCGTTGGTGCCGGGGGTATCGACCAGCGTGACGTCCTGCAGCAGCGGCGCGGGGTAGCTGTGCTCGATCACGCCGTTGGCCAGCACGCGCTCGGCGGGCGCGGCGCCGTAGCGCAGCAGGTGGATGGCGCTGGTGGTGGGGGTGACGCCCTCGGGCATGACCTCGGCGCCGAGCAGGGTGTTGATCAGGGCCGACTTGCCCGAGTTGAACTCGCCCACGATCACCAGCAGGAAGAAGGAGCGCAGCCGCTCGGCGGCGTCGATCAGGAGCGCGATGTCCTCGTCGCCGGCCGGCACCTCCTTGAGCGCCAGCACGAGCTGCTCCACGATGTGGGCGGCGCGCTCGCGCAGCTCCTCCTGCCGCTGGCTGAGAATCTGATCGGGCGGCAGCGCCGCCTGCTGGCTCATCGGGTGCTGCTCCTTCTGGCAGGGAACGATACCCGGCCCACCGCCGGAACGCACGGCTCGTGCCGGACGCCGGCGCTCACGACGCCGCGCCTCCCCCTGGCGCTTCGGGCTCCACGCCGACGTAGCGGGCGCGCGGGCGGATCAGTTGGTCGGACTGGTACTGCTCCAGGGCGTGGGCGATCCAGCCGGCGGCGCGCCCGAGCGCCATCAGCGTCAGCGCCGTCCCGTCCGGCAGCCCGAGCGCGCGTGTCAGGCCGGCCAGCCCGAGGTCGATGTTCGGCCCCTCGTCGAGCAGCTCGCGCCCCGCCGCCTGCAGCGCGTCGAGCAGCCGCACCGCCTCGCTGCCCGGAAAGGCGTCGCGCGTCAAGCGCAGCAGCAGCGCGGCGCGCGGGTCGCCCTCGGGGTAGAGGCGGTGGCCGAAGCCGGGGATCGGCTCGCCCCGGCGCAGGCGGCTCCGGAGCACGTCGCGCGCCGCGCCCGGCTGGCCGACCTCGTGCAAGAGCGCCTCGACGCGCCGGCTGACCCCGCCGTGCTTGACGCCCTGCAGCGCGCTCAAGCCCCCGAGCACGGCGGCGTAGAGCGGCGCGCCGGCCGAGGCGACGCAGCGCACGGTGAAGGAGGAGACGTTCAGCTCGTGGTCGGCCGAGAGGACCAGGGCCGCGTTCAAGAGCGCGGCCGCCGCCGGCTGCGTCGGCGCCCACTGGCGCTGCAGCGTGGCGGCGATGCCGCCCGCGACGGGCGACCCGCCGGCCGCCTCGCACACCAGCGACCGCAGGATGCGCGCGCCGGCGCGCGGCAGCGACCGAGGGTGCAGGTCGTAGGCGCGGGGATCGGCCGCCTGCAGGCGCGGTAGGAGGAGCTGGAAGCGCTCGATCGCCGGGAGGGCGGCATCCAGGGTCAGCGGTGAGCGCGGCGGCCCATCTGACGGCCAGTCGAGCGAGTGGTCGAGCGCGCCGGTCCAAAGGAGCGCGGCCACCTCCTCGATGGAATGGGAGCCGGCCAGCGCCAGCGCGTCGTGGCCGCGGTAGTAGAGCCGCCCATCGTGGATCAGGGTGATAGCCGACTCGAGCACGGCGCTGCCCCAGCTCAGCGCGGTGGCGGCCGCGCGGGCGGGGTCGTGCCGCTGCGCCTGTCGCTCTTGCAGCCGCCGCACGTCCTCGGCCCGGTAGCGCCGGGCGCGGCTGTGACTACCCCCATTGCCGGCTTCGGCGGGTTCGGAGTGGATCAGGCCGCGGCTGACGTAGGCGTAGAGGGTCGCCTGGGCGATGCCCAGCTCCTGGGCCGCCTCGGTCGCGCTGAGATAGCGCCGGGTCATCGTGCCGCTCCTTCCCGGTGCGCGTCCGCGCCGTCGCGGCCAAGGATGCCACGCATTGATTCATTGATCAAGATTGACGCCGCGCCGCGCGCGTGCCTAGACTGAGCCCTGAGAGGCCGCCGCGCGCTGCCGGTGGCCGGAGCGAGCGTAGGAGCGGACCATGAGCGCAGCCACACCACAGGCCACTGAGTTTCGAGCGGGGCTCGAAGGCGTCGTCGCCACCGTGACCGGGCTCAGCGACGTCGACGGGCAGGCGGGCGAGCTGATCCTGCGCGGCTTCCCGCTGCGGGAGATCGCCGGCCGGGCCACCTTTGAGGAGCTGGTCTACCTCTTCTGGCACGGAGACTTGCCGACCGCTCCGCAGTTGGCGAGCTTCCGCGCCGCGCTGGCCGCCCGGCGCGCGCTGCCGCAGGCGACCCATCAGTTGCTGGCGGCCGCCGCGGCGCGCGGCCTGCCGCCGATGGACGCCCTGCGCATGGCGGTCGACAGCCTCGGCCTCGAGCTGGCGGCGCGCGAGGACGACCTGGCCGTCGCCACCGGCCTGGTCGCGCGGCTGCCGGTGATCGTGGCGGCCTACAGCCGCGCCCGCTCCGGCCTGCCGCCGGTCGCGCCCGACCCGGCGCTGGGGCAGGCCGCCAACTACCTCTTCATGCTGAGCGGCGAGCCGCCCTCGGAGGCGCGCGTGCGCGCCCTCGACACCTATCTGAATACCGTGATCGACCACGGGCTGAACGCCTCGACCTTCGCCGCGCGGGTGATCATCGCCACCCAGTCGGACCTCGTCTCGGCCATCGTCGGCGCGCTCGGCGCACTGAAGGGGCCGCTGCACGGCGGGGCGCCGGGGCCGGCGCTCGACATGGTCTTCGCGATCGGCAGCGCCGAGCGCGCCGAGCCCGAGCTGCGCGCCAGGCTGGAGCGCGGCGAGCGCCTGATGGGTTTCGGCCACCGCGTCTACAAGACGCGCGACCCGCGCGCCGACGTGCTGGCCGCCGCCGCCGCGCGCCTCTTCGACGCGGGCGCCGGCGATCCCCAGCTCTACGCGCTGGTGCGGGCGGTCGAGGAGCGGGCGCTGGCGCTCTTGGAGGAGTACAAGCCGGGGCGCAACCTGCGCCCCAACGTCGAGTTCTACACCGCGCTGCTGCTGCACGCGCTCGACCTGCCGCCCGAGCTCTTCACCCCCACCTTCGCCGTTAGCCGCGTGGCCGGCTGGCTGGCGCACTGCTTCGAGCAGCAGGCGGCCAATCGCCTGATCCGGCCCCTCTCGGCCTACAGCGGCCCGCGCGACCGGAAGTGGGTGGCGCTGGAGGAGCGGTGAGCAGCCGGGCGGCCCTCATCCCCCCCCGCCCGGACGGAGCCTTCTCCCAATGCTGGGAGAAGGGGAGCAGCTACAGGAACATCCGGATGTTCCCCCGACGTTCTCCCCTCTCCCAGCATTGGCTCGCACGGAGCCGTCCGGAGAGGGGCCGGGGGTGAGTGCGCGTCAGGCCAGGATCTCCGCGACCGTGCGCCAGGCGTCGCGCACGCCGGCCGGGTTCGTCTCCATATAGTAGGGGATGAAGATCAGCGCCCAGGAGAGCGCCCAGCCGCGCCCGCGCGCCCAGGTCGCGTCGTCGACCGCCAGCGCCGTGCGGAACGCATCCCGGCTCGCGCCGGTGAAGAGCGTCCAGGCGGCCATCAGATCGCAGGCGGGGTCGCCCACGCCCAGGCAGCCGAAGTCGATGACGGCGCTGAGCCGGCCCGCGTCGGTCAGAAGATTCCCGGCGAGCAGATCGCCGTGGATCCAGACGGGCGGGCCGTGCCATGCCGGCGCCTGGAGGGCGGCTTCCCAGGCAGCCGTCGCCGCGCCGGCGTCGAGCCTCCCCCGTAGTGAGGCGATCGCCTCCCGGACCGAGGCATCGCGCCGCGCCAGGGGAGCGCCACGGAAGGAGTTGTGCGCGCCGGGGCCCGGCCCGCCGCTGGGATCGATCCGCCGCAGGGCGGCGATGAAGCGCGCCAGCTCCGTCGCCGCCTGGCGCGGGTCGGCGAGGTGCTCGCTGGCGGCGTTCTCCCCGGGGAGCCAGCGGTAGACCGACCAGGGCCAGGGGTAGCCCTGGCCTGGCGCGCCCTGCGCCAGCGGGACCGGGATGGCCAGCGGCAGGTGCGGGGCGAGCCGCGGCAGCCAGCGCTGCTCCTTCTCCACCTGTCCCGTCGCCGACTGAATGCGGGGCAGGCGCACGGCGAGATCCGCGCCCAGCCGGTAGAGCGCGTTGTCCGTCCCGGCGGAGGGGACCGGCGCGAGCGGCAGCTCCGCCCAGCGGGGAAACTGCGCGGCGAGCAGGCGATGGACGAGCGACGCGTCGATGTCCAGCTCGCCGGCGTGCATCTTCCTCGCGGGCCCGCGCGGCTCCTGGCCGGTCATTGGCCCTCGTCCGGCGCCAGGTCGAGCAGCCGGGCGTAGGGAGGCAGCGGGCCGCCGATCAGCGGGAGGGCGTAGCGGCGGAAGGCGGCGGTCACGGCGCGGCCGTTGGGCGCGATGAAGTCGTCGGGCAGGAGCCGCTCGCGGTTGGCCACCTGCTCCAGCGGGACGGAGCCGGTGCGCACGGAGTAGGGCTCGTCCGAAACCCGCTCCAGCGTGACCATCACTCCGGAGACACCCTGCCGTAGCAGCCGCACCGCCTCGGCGCCGACCGCGTAGGCTTCGGCCAGATCCGGCTCGGAGACCGCCGCCATGAACATGCGGGCGATCGTGCCGGGCTTGTCGAAGCGGGCGCGCAGATTGAGCCGGTCCTCGACGGCCCGCGCCAGTGCCGGGCCGGGGCCGGGCGTGTAGGGGTGGCCGAAGGAGTCGCGCCAGCGCACCTCGCCGGCCAGGGGCCGCCCGGCCGCGTCCTTGATCGTCTCCGGCACTACCGCCACCACCTGTCCGTGGATCTCGTAGGCGGCGGCGATCTCGGCCACGAAGCCGTCGAGATCGTGCGCGGGGCGTTCGGGGAAGAAGATGAGCTGCGGCGCCTCGCCGGGCGTATCCTGCCCCAGCGCGGCGGCGGCGGCGATCCAGCCGGCGTCGCGCCCCATCACCTCGATCAGCTTAATCGGGTGGAGGGCCGCGCTGGCCTCGGTGTCGCGCCCGGCGTCGCGCGCCGCCAGCGCGAGAAAGCGCGCGATCGAGCCGTAGCCGGGGCAGTGATCGGTGCCGGGGAGGTCGTTGTCGATCGTCTTGGGCACGCTGACCACGGCCAGCTCCTGCCCGGCGGCGCGGGCGGCGGCGGCCAGGCGCAGGGCGGTGTCGGCCGAGTCGTTGCCGCCGATGTAGGCCACCAAGCGGATGCCCCGGCGCGTCAGCAGCGCCACGGCCCGCGCCGCGCGCTCGTCGTCCAGCCGCTGACGGGTGGTGCCGAGCGCGGCCGAGGGGGTGCGGCGCAGGCGGTCGAGCACGGCTCGCGGCTGGCGCCCGAGGTCGACGAGGTCGCCGGCCAGGATGCCCTCGATGCCCCGGCGCGCGCCGAGGACGTCGAGGCCGCCCGCGCGCGCCGCCTCGACCACGCCGACCAGGCTGCTGTTGATCACCGCCGTGGCGCCGCCCGACTGCGCCACCAGCAGCCGCCCACCTGTCACCCGCTTCTCTCCCCTAATGTCGACCACAAAATGCGCAACCTTCGCGCGGCACGACCCATGCGTTATAGCAAGCGTCACCGGCAGCGGCAACCGCCGTCGGTGCGGAGAGGAGTGACGACTCGCGATGGTCGAGCAGCTTGGTGAATTGATTCGACGCGGCGCCGAGGCCCTACGCGACCTCATCGACCCCCACGGCCGGCTGGCGCGCCGCCCCAGCTATGCCCCCGTGCCGATCCCCGTGCGCACGCGGACCTACCCACGCCGCTACCGCTAGGTAGATTGGCGCTGCGACTACCGGATGCGGTAGTCGCGTGCCGAAAGCTCCCACGGCTCAGCGGCGCCGGGGACGGCCCGCGCGCCGGGATCAGCCGTTCCCTGCTCCCCAGGCTCCCCGGTTCGCACGCTGACCGGGCTCAACATTAGCCAGGAGACCAAACCAAGCCCACTCGCCGGCGGTCGCACCTCGACCGAGGCCACTCCCAGCGTCCCGAGATCGGCGTCGGTGGTCACCCAGCGCTGCAAGAGCGGGCTGAGGCGCGGGCCGAGGAGAGCCGCCGCTGCGACGCCGACCAGCAAGGGGAGGAGGCTGAAGGCGTCGAACACCAGCAGCGCGACCAGGATGGCGACAGCCAGCACGAGTTGCGCGGCCAGCAGGGTGGCGCCGCAGCGCGGGTGGAGCGCCAGCCGGCGCTCTCCGGCGCGCAGCCGCTCCAGCGCCTCGGATGCCGCCTCGGCCACCACCTCCGGCGAGACCCCCCCGCGGATCACGAAGCCCTCGGCATTGGCCTGGCCCGAGAGGCGGGAGGGGCCGAAGCGCTCCTCGATGACGTTGATGGTGGCGTGCTCCAGCGCGTGGTTGCGCCGCAGGCGGCGGTCGCGCAGCAGCGCGCGCAGTTGCGCCGGCGCGCTCGCCAGCGTGACCAGCGCGGCGGCGGTGACGCCGGCCGTGGCCAGCAGCACCAGCAGCGCCAAACCCGCGAAGACGACAAGCCCAAAGATGAGAAGGAAGATCATGGTTCCCCACGTTTTTCGCCGGAGAGCGAGTCCGGTCCGTCAATGATGGCACATTGGGGCGGCGTGGGGCCGCCGGCCGCGCTAGCCCGGGCGCTCGACCTCGCCGTACTCGGGCTGCTGCCCCGGCGACCCGGCCTGCTCGCCGGCGCGGGCGATGGCGCGGGCGATGTTCTCACAGAAGCGCTGGAAATCCTCGGCGCTCCAATTGGCCGGGGTCGCCGCGAGGCCGCGCCGCAGCTCCGCCACCAGCTCGTTGATCTCTCGCTCGCCTGCCACCGTTTCCTCCGATCGCATGACCGCCTGCCGACAGGGGCATGATAGCCAGCGGGCCGGAAACGGGCAAGCAAAAGGGACCCCAGCGCTGGGGCCCCACTGCCGTCCGGCATCGACTAGCCGATGATGAACGCCTTGTCGAGGATGTGGCGGATGCGCTCGTAATCGCGCCGGGCCTCGCTGGCGTTGGGGCCGCCCTGGCGCCGCGCCAGCGCGGTGTAGTAGCTCTCGAAGCCGTTATCCGTGCCCGAGCCGACCAGCCGCATGATCTTATTGATGACTGCCATGATTGATGTCCTTTCCGCGCCGCCGCCAATGATCGCGGCGCTGCAACGACCTAATGATATCACGATATGGCGATATGTGCAAGGGACTCTTGAAGACCCAGGAGCAGCGGGCTATCATGCGCCCGTGCTCGTGCCGTCAGGAGAGGAGCCCGCCCCATGGACAAGCTGATCATCTCGGTCGCCACCACCGGCAGCCGCACCAGCCGCGAGCAGACCCCCTATGTCCCGATCACCCCCGAGGAGATCGCCGCGGACGCCATCCGCTGCTACGACGAGGGCGCCGCCATCGTCCACATCCACGTGCGCGACGACGACGGGCGCGTCACCTGCGACCCCGCGCGCTACGAGCGCGTGCGCCGGATCGTCGAGGAGCGCGGCTGCCCGATCATCGTCAACATGTCGACTGGCGGCGGCGCGGGCATCGTCAGCGACGAGGAGCGCATGGCGCCGGTGCGGCTGCGGCCCGAGATCGCCTCCTTCGACGCCGGCTCGACCAACTTCGGCGCGGGCGTCTTCGTCAACTCGCCCGCCTTCCTCGACACCTTGGCCGAGCGCATGCAGGAGTACGGCGTCAAGCCGGAGATCGAGTGCTTCGACACCGGCATGATCGAGAACGCCCGGCGCCAGATCGCCCAGGGGCGCATCGAGCCGCCCTACTGGTTCCAGTTCGTGCTGGGGGTACGCGGCGGGGCTCCGGCCACCGCGCAGCAGTTGGTCTACATGGTCAGCCAGCTCCCACCCGAGGCGACGTGGTCGGTCTGCGCCATCGGCCGCGACCAGTTGCCCATGAACGCGCTGGCGATCGCCATGGGCGGGCACGCCCGCACCGGGCTGGAGGACAACATCTACTACAGCTATCGCGTGCTGGCCGAGGGGAACGCGCCGCTGGTGGCGCGGGTGGCCCGCCTGGCGCGCGAGCTGCAGCGCGAGATCGCCACGCCCGACGAGGCGCGCCAGCTCCTCGGGCTGCCCCCGAGAGTGAGCGCCTGATGGCCAGGCGCGTGGCGATCGCCGAGCTGTCGCACGAGACCAACACCTTCAGCAGCGTGCCGACGGATCTCCCCGCCTTCGAGCGCGCCGGGGTGAAACGCGGCGCCGCGCTGGAGGCGCTGCGCGGCACCAACACCGCCGTGGCCGGCTTCCTCGACGGTGCAGCCGCGCATGGCTTCGACGTCGTGCCGCTCCTGGCGGTCTGGGCCACGCCCTCGGGGCTGGTCAGCGGCGAGGCGCTGGAGACGCTGACTGGCGAGCTGGTGGCCGGGATCGACGCGGCTCAGCCGGTCGACGGTGTGCTGCTGGGGCTGCACGGCGCGATGGTCGCCGAGGGTGTGCCCGACGCCGACGGCGCTATCCTGGAGCGGGTGCGCGCGGCGGTCGGCCCGGGCGTGCCGCTCGTGGCCACGCTCGACCTACACGCCCATATCAGCCCGCGCATGGTCGAACTGGCCGACGTGCTGGT